>JAGQJA010000024.1:0-3676 GCA_020430845.1 Myxococcales bacterium | reverse complement strand
CTCCGCGAGGGCCGCATGGACATCGGTCTCTTGGCGACGCCCCTCGGCGAGCCGCGCATCGAGGAGCACGCCATCTTCGTCGAGCCCTTCTACGTCTACGCCGCCGAGGGCAGCGCGCTCGCCGGGCTCGCAGAGGTCTCGGACGCCGACCTCAAGCGAGAGCGCGTCCTGCTGCTGACCGAAGGCCACTGTCTGCGCGCGCAGGTCGCCCGCGTGTGCGGGCTCCGCGACGGTCGACGCGCGCGCGGCGACGCGCGGTTCGAGTTCGAGGGCGGCAGCCTCGAGACCCTCTGCCGACTCGTCGAGCAAGGGCTCGGGTGCACGGTGATCCCGCACCTGGCGCGCGGCTCACACGTCACCCGGCGCGGGCGCGTGGTCCCGTTCAGCGCGCCGCGCCCGAGCCGCGAGGTGAGCTTGTGTGTCCACGAGAGCTTCGCGAGGCGTGCCCTGCTCGACGCGCTCGCGCGCACGATCCGCGCGTCGCTCCCGTCCGAGCTGCGCCGTCGCGGCGCCGAGCTCCACACCGTCCCCGTCCGGTGATCCCCGGCCCCGCGCGGGGCCCCTCAGATCTTGCCGACGAGGTCGATGCCGGGCTTCAAGGTCTTGGCGCCTGGCTTCCAGCGCGCGGGGCACACCTGTCCGTCGTGGCCGGCGACGAACTGCGCCGCCTGGATCTTGCGCACGAGCTCTGCGGCGTTGCGTCCGACGGAGTTGTCCTGCACCTCGGCGATCTTGATGCGACCCTCGGGGTCCGCGACGAACGTGCCCCGGTAGGCGAGCCCCTCCTCCTCGATGTACACGCCGAACGCGCGCGAGAGGTGTCCCGTCGGGTCGGCGAGCATGGGGAAGCGGATCTTCTTGATCGTGTCGGAGGCGTCGTGCCACGCCTTGTGGACGAAGTGTGTGTCGGTGCTCACCGAGTAGACCTCGACGCCGAGCTCCGAGAGCTCCGCGTAGCTCTCGGCCAGGTCCTCGAGCTCCGTGGGGCAGATGAACGTGAAGTCGGCGGGATAGAAGAAGAAGACCGCCCACTTGCCGAGCACGTCGGCGTGCGTGACCGTCTTGAAGGCGCCGCCGTGGTAGGCCTGCGCGCGGAACTCGGGGATCTTGGTGTTGATGATGGACATGCGTGGCTCCTCTCCGGTCGGCGGGTGGATGGAGTGACCGACCCCCATGAATCTGGGGGCGCGCACGCGATTCGAAAAGTCGATAATATCTATAGTGTGATAGCTTTTGACTATCGGATCCCTCCGCGCCTCCCGTGGGCCCGGCCGGACGATGGATGACGAGCCCGTGACAATCGCACGGCCGCGGCTGCGCTAGACGATCGCCCATGTCGAAGGTGGCGCTCGGTCTCTACACCTACGCAGAGTTCGCCGCGTGTGCGGCGGCGTTCCTCCCCGTGATGGGCGTCGCGTGGCACACGCACCGCGACGACCCGGCCCAGCGCGTCCCGGGCCAGTGGATGCGTCGCTTCGGCCGGACCACGGCGCGCCTGTCGTCGATGTGGAAGTTCACCGTCGAAGGCACGCCGCCCGCCGACATCGCGACGAGGCCCTACGTCGTCGTCGCGAACCACGAGTCGCAGGCCGACCCCTTCTTGCTCTCGTTCTTGCCGTGGGACATGCGCTGGGTCGCCAAAGAAGAGCTCTTCGAGCTGCCGGTGCTCGGCCGGATGATGAAGTACGGCGGCGACATCCCGCTGCGCCGCGGCGCGCGCGAGAGCGTCGTCGAGATGATGGCCGAGTGCCGACGCACGCTCGACCACGGCGTGAGCGTGATGATGTTCCCCGAGGGCACGCGCTCCAAGGACGCGAACCTCTTGCCGTTCAAGCCGGGCGCGTTCTCCCTCGCCATCGAGGCCAAGGTGCCCGTGCTCCCGGTCGCGCTCGCGGGCACGCACGCTTGCCGTCCCAAGGGGTCGAAGTGGTTCGGCAAGGCGAGCGCGATCGCGCGCGTGCTCGAGCCTCTCTCGACCGAGGGACTGGGCCCCGAAGACGCCGCGGCGCTCGCGGATCGCGCGCGCTCGCGGATCGCCGAGGCCCTCCCCGATCTGCGCAACCGCACGACCGTGCGCGGTTGACGTGACCTGCGTGCGCGCGGCCCCGCCGGTCAGCGCCGCGGGCGACGTCGCTCGAGGATGCGCGCCACCGCGAGCGCGGTCGCGCCGACCAGCAGGTACGTGCCGTAGCTCTCGGGCGCAGCGCGTCGAGAGACGCTGAGCTGGGAGAGGGCGCGGAGGTCTCGCGCCGTGTGGATGTTCTCGACGCGCTTCTGCGTGGGGTCTGCCTCGAGGCGGAGGGTCTCGTCGAGCACGTCGTAGGGCAGGTCCATCCGCAGGCGCGTGATCCACACGTCACCCTGCTGGAGATCGTGGAGCGCGGCCGAGAGATCGTCGCACGACGCGGGGCGCGCCGGCTTGGCCGTGGCGCCTGCGTCCGAGTCGCCGCCGTCGACGTCCGCCTCGGCGCCGGCGTCGCCTTCGGGCTGCGTGCTCGCGTCCTCGCCCGCGTCCTGCTCGGGGCCCGCGTCGGTCGGATCGAGGTCCGTGGCCGCGTCGTCGCCGGCGTCGACCTCGGCCTCGGCAGCGTCTGCCCCTCCGTCCGGCGAGGCGCGGTCGACCTGGGGAAAGGCGCGCGCCGTCCACGTCTGCACGGGGGTGCTCGCCGCGGTGCACGCTGCGGCGTATGCGTCGGCGACGCCCACGTTCTGCGTCATCCCGGCCTGCGGCGCGGCGCGCCCGGTGAACGCGAAGCCTGGGCGGTCGGCGTACTCGGTGAGCACGCCGCGCCCGCCATCGGTGGCCATCGCGCTGCGGGACAGCTCTTGATACGTCGATCGGTTCGACGTGAAGTCCCACGAGATCTTGTCGGGCTCGACGGCCACGTTCGTGAAGCCGCGTCCCGCGCGGTACCGCCCCTCGGCGAGCACCCACAGGGTGATGCCCAGTCGATTGCCCGCGCCGATCTTCATCATGCGTAGCGGCATCGTGGCGTCGGCGCCGGGAGAGACGATGCGAATCGGCTGCATCGCGCGCACGGACTTGCCCGGCCGGAGACGGAGCGCGATGAAGTCGAGCCCACCCGCGACGAAGTCGGCGATCACGGGCTTCGAGGCTGCAGGGACCGTGAAGCCATGCTCCGTGAGCCACGCGTCGAGCTCGAGCGGATCACGCGAGCGGAGGGTGACCGATTCGTACGGGCCGACGACCTCTTGGTTGACGATCTCGACGGGCGGGGGCGCCACGGGCTCGTCGGCCGCTTCGCCGGAGGCCTCCGCGGCGTAGGTGTCCGCGCTGCACCCCGAGACGCTCCGCGCGCCGCCGCAGCCGACGTTGCGCGCGCGTCCACCCGAGCCGCCGCGCCCCGCGACCTGCGGCTGCATCACGATGGGCCGCGTGGCCGCGTCGAGCGCTGTGAACCATGCGTCGTTCGACGCCTCGAGGTAGCTCCCGGGCCGGATCGGTACGACATAGGCGAACTCGCTCGGTGAGCCCTGATAGCGGATCTGATCCCAGAGGATGGTTCGCTCCTGTGAGATCGACAGCGCCATGCGGTGATCGCTCACGACGGTCGACTCGCTCGTCTGCGAGTAGCAGGCGCCGCACGCGCGGGCGTCGCTGGGCGAGAGAGCGGTGAGCGCGAGACCTACACCGAGCGCAGCGAACGTGGCGAGC
>JAGQJA010000305.1 GCA_020430845.1 Myxococcales bacterium | reverse complement strand
CTTCGCGCCGCGGCAGAGCTGCACCGCGAGCTGGGTCGGTTCTCGGACGCGACGGACGACGCGTTCGCGGCGGCGTTCGCGCTGCACCAGCGGAGCCGCCGATACGCGGAGGCGCGCGCCGTGCTCGGCGCCGCGCGCGCCTCCGCGGCGCGGTACGCAGAGGGGCTCGCGCGTGAGCCGTACTACAGCGGTGTGCTCGCGGCCGAGACCGGAGATCGCCGGCGCGCCCGCGCGCTCCTTCGCTTGGCGAAGGAGCGCGCGGAGGCGCTCGGCGTGCGACGCGTGGCCCACAACGCGACGAGCGCGCTCGCGCTCGAGATGCAGGCGCTCGGGCGCCCGCGCGACGCGCTCGCGACGCTGCGCGAGCTCGAGAGCAAACGCGCCGACGCGAGCGCGTGCGAGCGCAGCGAGCTCGACATCAACCTCGGGTGGTGCGCGCTGCTCACGAGCGCCGACGACGACGGCCCGCGCGAGGACGCGCGCCCCGCCCTGACGCGCGCCGCCGAGTCGACCGACTGCCCCGACGCGTACCTACGGAGCTTCGCGCTCGGGAACCTGGCGCGTGAGGCGCTCGAGCGCGGCGCCGCCGACGAAGCGACGGCGCTGCTCGCGCGCGCTCGCGCGGCCACGTCGGAGCCGCGCGGAGGAGAGCACGTCGCCTGGCTCGATCTCGACGCGCGTATCGCGCTCGCGCGCGGCCGCGCGGACGCGGCGCTCGCGAAGTTCGACGCCGCGCTCGACTACGCGGCGGCGGCGGCGCTCGACGACGCCCGCTGGAGCGCGGAGGTCGGTCGCGCAGAGGCGCTCACGAAACTCGGGCGCGCGGACGCGGCGATCCGCGCGTTCGAGCAGGCCGAGACGATCCTCGACCGCACGAGCGTGCTCGCGCCGCTCGGCGAGGGCCGAGGGTCGTTCCTCGCCGACCGGGCGCGGAGCGCGCGCGGGCTCGTCGGCCTGCTCGTCGCGCGCCAGAGGCCGGACGCGGCGCTCGAAGCGGCGAGGCGATCACGGCGACGCGCCGTGGCCTCGGTCGCGCGCGCGCTACGCGTGGAGCAGCTCGACGACGACGCGCGCGCCGCGTGGGAGGGGGCGGTACGGGACTACCGCGCCGCGCGCGCCGCGCTCGACCTCGAGGCCAAGGACGACTGGAAGGCGAGCCGCGAGGAGCTCGCCGCGAAGCGAGAACGTCGGCGCACGCGCGAGCGCGAGCTCTCCGCGTCGCTCGAGCGCGCCGCGGCGGCGCTGGGCGAAGCCCGCGTCGTCGACGCTCCGCCCGCGGACGCCTCGGCCGCGCGGCCCGTCCCCGCGCCCAGCCCTCCCGGAGACGCCGCCGCGGCCCGGCGCGACAAAAGCGAGCTATTGCTCACATTTCATCCGCTCCCGACGGGATGGGTCGCGATCGCGGCGCGCGACGGCCGCGCGCGCGCGTGGACGGTGCCCGCCCCGTCGGAGGCGCCGGCGCGCGCGCAGGCGATCCTCGATCCGCTCCGGCCGCTCATGGATGGCGCGTCGCGGCTCGTCGTGCTGGCGTACGGCAGCTACCGCAACGTGGACGTCCACGCGCTCACCGTCGACGGCGCGCCCCTCCTGTCGCGCCTCCCCGTCGTCTACGCTCTCGACGCCACAGGAGCGTCTCGCCCGAGCGGCGAGGGCGACGCCGTCGTCGTCGCCGATCCGCTCGGCGACCTTCCGAACGCGCGCGCCGAAGGAGACGCCGTCGCCGCGGCCCTCGCCGGCGCCATGCGCACGCGCGTCTTGAAGGGTGAGCAAGCGACGAGCGCGCGCGTGATCGCGGCGGCGCAGAACGCGCGCGCCCTCCACTACGCCGGGCACGGAGAGTTCGTCGGTCGCGAGGGCTGGGAGAGCAGCCTCCCGCTCGCCGAGGGGACGAGCCTCCGCGTCACGGACATCCTCGCGCTCCCGCGCGCGCCCGCGACGCTCGTGCTCAGCGGGTGCGAGGCTGGCAAGAGCGCGGGCGACGTCGAGCTCGTGGGGCTCGCGCAGGCGTTCGTCCTCGCGGGCGCTCGAGCCGTCGTCGCGCCGACGCGGAAGGTCACCGACGCGCTGGGCCGAGACATGGCGCGCGGCCTTTACGACGCGCCCGACGGCGCCGACGCGAGCGCCGGCGCGTGGGTGATCGGCGACCCGGGCGCGGCGCTCCGAGCCGCGGCGCTCCGCGTGCGCGACGCGCAACCGACCGCCGACTGGGCGGCGTTCCGCGTGCTCGTCCCCTGAGGCCGGGGGCTCGAGCTCCGCGAAGCTCGGCCCGCCCTCGCCACGGCGCGGCGTCACGCGCCGAGCGTCCACGGATGACGTATCCTCACGCCATGCCCGACGTACGGCCCGTGTTCGAGTGGCTCGTCGACGCGGCGCCGGGCTGCGTGACGTCCCAGGACGTCGTCGGCGCGCTCGGCGATCGGCTGCGAGGTGCGGGCCTGCCGATCGACCGCATGACGATCTTCGTCAGCACGCTCCACCCGACGGTCCACGGACGCGTGTTCTTCTGGCAGCCCGGCGAGGCCGTCGACGTCCGCGAGCTCCCCCACGCGTTCTTCTCGCTGCCCGGGTTCACGAACAGCCCCATCCACGAGGTGCTCACGACACGCGCGTCGGTGCGCGAGCACGTCGCGCCCGGCCCCGGTCCCCGCCGCTACCCCTTCTACGACGAGCTCGCCGACGGCGGCTTCACCGACTACCTCGCCCTCCCGATGGTCTTCACCTCGGGCGAGACCCACGGCGCCGCCTTCGCCACGCGCCGCGCCGACGGCTTCTCGCCCGACGACGTCGCGGCCCTCGAGCGGATCATGCGGCCGCTCACGCGTCTCGCCGAGATCTTCGCGCTCCGGCGCAACGCCGTGAACCTCCTGAGCACATACGTGGGGCACGACTCGGGCGAGCGCATCCTCTCGGGGCGCATCCGTCGTGGTGACATCGAGACCCTCCGCGCCGTCATCTGGTTCAGCGATCTGCGCGGCTTCACCGAGATGTCGGCGCGCTCGACCGCCCGCGACGTCATCGATGCCCTCAACGTCGCCTTCGAGTGTCAGGTCGCGGCGGTGCTCCGCGGCGGCGGCGAGGTCCTCAAGTTCATGGGCGACGGGATGCTCGCCATCTTTCCCTTCGCCGACGACGCGGCGCTGTCGGCCACGTGCGACCGCGCGCTCGACGCCGCCGACGAGGCGCTCGCCGAGCTCGCCGACAAGAGCCGGGAGCGCGACGGCGAGCTCCGCGTCGGACTCGCCCTCCACGTGGGCGAGCTCGCGTACGGCAACATCGGCGGGGCCGACCGCCTCGACTTCACGGCGATCGGCGCCGCGGTGAACCTCACCGCGCGCCTCGAGGGTCTCACCGGCAAGCTCGGCGAGAGCGTCGTCGTCTCGCGCGAGGTCGCGGGCGCCACGCGTCGCGTGTGCACGAGCCTGGGCACCTTCGACCTCAAGGGCGTACCCGCGCCCGTCGAGGTGCTCGCGCCGCGCGCGCCGAGACCGGGCGAGAGCGCGACGATCGAAAAATGATCGTCGAATCCAGCACATAGCGGATTCGGCGCGCCCGGACGTCTGATGGGCATGACGAACACCGAACCGGTCGTGGGGCTCGAAGGACGTGTGGCAGTGGTGACGGGGGCGAGCCGAGGGCTCGGCCGCGGCATCGCCGAGGCGCTGGTCGCGCGCAGGATGAACGTGCTCGGCATCGCGCGTGATCGCGGACGGCTCGACGCGTGGGCGCGAGAGGTCCAAGGGGCGCGTGCGCTCGCCGGGGATGCCGCCGACGAGGCGCTCGCCGGGCGCGTGGTGCGAGAGGAGCGCCCAGCGGTGCTCGTCCTCTGCGCCGGCGCGACGCCGGCGATGCGGCCCTTCTACGAGCAGACCTGGGAAGAGATGTCGAACCCCTGGCACGTCGACACCCGGAGCGCGTTCGCGTGGCTCAAGGCCGCGCTCACCGTCCCGCTCGATCCCGGCGCCCACGTGGTGGTCGTGTCGAGCGGCGCCGCCGTGCAGGGCTCCGTGCTCAGCGGAGGCTATGCTGGGGCCAAGCGCATGCAGTGGATGCTCGCAGACTACGCGGCGACCGAGGCCAAGCGCCTCGGCCGAGACGTCCGCATCTCGGTCCTGCTCCCGAACCTCAACCCGAGCACCGACCTGGGGCGCGCGGGGATCGCCGGCTACGCGGCGCGCGCGGGGGTGGCGGTCGAGGACTTCCAGGAGCGCTTCAAGCCGTTCCTCACGCCCGAAATCCTCGGCGCCGCCGTCGCCGAGCTGTGCGCGCGCCCTGCGGCGTGGCCCGACCTGGCGTACCGCGCGACGGGGCGCGGGCTCGTCTCGATCACGGACAAGCCCGGTGGATGAGCGCGCGCTCATCGAGGCCGCCGCGTCGGGCGACCGCGCGGCCTTCGACCGGCTCGCCGGAGCGCACGTCGACATGCTCCGCGGGCTCGTCTCTCGCATGATCGGTCACCCCGACGACGCGGCGGATCTCGTCCAAGACACGCTCCTGCGCGCGTTCGACAAGATCGGCTCGTTTCGCGCGGACGCGCGCTTCAGCACGTGGCTCGGTGCCATCGCCGTGAACGCGTGCATGGACCACCTGCGACGACAGACACGGTGGCGCCCCTTCTCGCAGTCGTACGCCGAGCAGGAGTGCGCGGGGTCGCCCGAGCTCCGCCAGGAGATCCTCAACACCCTCAAGGACGCCGAGTTCTCGTTCGACGTGCACGAGCACATCGCCGCCTGCTTCACGTGCGTCGCGCGCTCGCTCGAGCCGATGCA
>JAGQJA010000304.1 GCA_020430845.1 Myxococcales bacterium | reverse complement strand
CCGAGCCGTCGGCCTCGGCGAGCGCAGCCATCACGTCGGCGAACGCACGCGGACCGAGCCCGAGACCGCCGAGCTCCGTCGGGACGTGGAGGCCGAGCAGACCCGCCTCACCGAGGGCCTTCATCGTCTCGGCGGGAAAGCTCCCCTCGCTGTCGTGCTTGGAGGCTGCGGGCGCGGCGATGCGCGTCGCGATGTCCTTCGCCTTCTCGAGTGCCTTGGATGCGTCCATGTCGGTCTCCTCTTCGGTTGCTGGCAGGGCGCCGATGGTCGGCGCAATGGCGCGCATACGCAACCGTCGGAGGGCGGTTTCTCGAATTCGCTCGCGAAAGTCGGCCCTCGCAGGCAACCGACCGATCGGTAGACAAACGTATGAGGCCATGCTACCTCGCCGCGCATGAAGCACCTCCTTCCTCTCCTTATGTCTTCTCTCGTCCTCTCGGCGTGCGCGATCGACGCCAATGCGCCCACCACGGCCGACGAGACCGAGAGCACCTCCGCGTCACTCGCGACGGGCCCCGTGACTGCCGCCCGCGTGGTGACGTCGAGCTACGGCGCTCGCCGGCTCGAGCTCGTCGGCGCCGACGGCGCGCGCGTCGCCACGTACTACCCCGGCTTCTTCACGGCGCAGCTCATCGTGCCCGACGTCGCGGGAAACTCGCCCGAGATGATCGCCGCCCGCGTCCAGGGCACCGACGTGCTCGCCGCCGCGATGAACCCGCGCACCGGCGTGGTCGCGGTCGCGGTGCGCGGCTTCATCTACGCCGAGACGAGCACGGACATGATCTTCCTCTTCGACACGCGCGGCGCGCGCTTCGCCGCGAGCCCCTACGCGACGCCGACGTTCCTGCCCTTCGACGGGCGCGACGCCTTTGGCAAGCTCGCGACGAACGGCGAGCCGACCCGTCCGTTCCTCGACGTGGCCTCGCTCGAGTACGACGCGGCCGGGCGCCTCGTCGTGCGCGCGGCGGACGCCAGCGGCGGCGCGGGCGTGCTGCGCTACGCGCCCGACCTCACGGCGGTCGACTGCAGCTGGTCGGGCGGCGAGGCGGCGCGCTGCCCCGCGCGCTGACACGCGCGTGATCCATCGGGTGAAAGGTGGGCACGGCGCGGTGTGACCGCGCTGCGACCGGCTTGGAACAAGCGCGCCCGACTCTGACCCGATCGCGCATCGGCACCCGGCTTGCTCTCCCGGCTCCTGCGTTCGTGGCGCGCGCCTCGCCGCGACGCAGGAAGCACCGGTGCACATGCGCCCTCCCGTCCTCGTCTCGCTCTTCGCCCTCGGCTGCACGATCGTCGCGTGCACGCCGGTCTGCCCCGACGCCCGCTCGGCGGCGGCGGTCGACACCGACGACGACGCACCGCCGACCGCTGGGACACGCCCGAAAGCCGGCAAGAAGATCGCGCCCGAGGCGTGCGATCCGAAGCCGGGCCACAAGGCCCCCAAGCTGGCGCTCACCCAGGTCAACGGCGACCACGCGAGGGTGAAGATCGCGCCGGGCAAGGTGACCATCGTCGACTTCTGGGCGACGTGGTGCCCGCCGTGCGAGCAGTCGTTCCCGCACTACCAGGCGCTGTATGTAAAATACAAGGACAAGGGTCTCGACATCGTCGCCGTCGCCGTCGACGACGACCGCGACGACGCGGCTCTCATCGCCTTCGCGAAGCGACACGGCCGCGCCAAGTTCCCCATCGCCTGGGACGACGGACACGCCGTGGCGCAGTGCTGGTCTCCCAAGACGATGCCGACGGCGTTCGTGATCGATCGCGAAGGCGTCGTCCGCCACGTACACGTCAAGTGGGAGCCGGGCGACGAGCGCACGCTCGAGCGCGAGATCAAAGCGCTCTTGTGACGTCGGCGTGGCCCGAGCGGCCGCGGTGCCGTCTGGGCAGTCCGCGGCCGCGGCCCCGCCTCGGAGATCAGTCGATCGCGAAGCAGTAGAAGCGGCCCTCGCCGCCGACGGCGTTGAGCGCCTGCTGCGTGCAGCCGGTCACCGTGTGCGCGTTGTTCCAGGTGTCGCCACCCTGGTTCGTGAGGTCGGAGTCGCTGTGCCCGACGCGCGCGTTGCGGTTGCCCGCGTTCGACGTCCAGTTCTCGCAGTTGAGGTTGTTGACCTTGGTGCCGTCGGTGTTGCTGCCGGTGAGGATGTCGTGCCGGTTCGGGTTCGCCGTTGGCACGGTCATGCCCTTCTCGTCGAGCACGTCCACGTTCTTGAGCACGAAGTTGTTGCCGTGCAGCTCGGCCAGGCTCGCGGCGATCTGCACGCCCTTCTGGTTCTTCCACGGGCCCGCGCCGATGCGGTCCTTGGCGTCGACGCCGCCTCCCCCCGTCGTGCTGAGGTACGCGTGCCACGTATGATCGCCGCCGCCCACGGCGACCGCGAGGTCTTGGCACTTCTTGTCGGCGCCCGCGAGGCCGCCGAGGTTGCCGCCCTGGGCCGCGCTGCCCGTGCTCGTGACGAAGAACGTCATCGCCGACTTGCCGCCGTCGCGCCCGCCGCCGTCACCGCCGCCCCCGCCATCGCCGCCTCCGCCGCCGTCGCCGCTCGTGCCGCTCGTGCCCGACGTGCCGCTCGTGCCCGACGTGCCGCTCGTGCCCGACGTGCCGCTCGTGCCGCTCGTGCCTGACGAGCCTCCGTCCTCGGCGACGGGCTCCGCGGGTACCTCGTCACTGCCGCTGCACGCGACGCCGAGCGCAGCACCACCACCGAGCAACGCGCACATCAAGACCGATCCGAGCTTCATGGTAAGCCTCCCTCTCGTGTCGCCGCGTACGGCGCTGCTGCGCTGCGCCCCCTCGGGAGCGTATCCGTCGCGCAGCTCAGCCGCCAAACTTGCTCGCGTGCGGATATCCACCCACGCGAGCCCACCTCGACGACCTCCGCACGGGCCGCACGGCGCTCAAGCCTGGAGCGCGGCGGCCGCGGCCTCTTCTTC
>JAGQJA010000303.1 GCA_020430845.1 Myxococcales bacterium | reverse complement strand
GAGAGCGTGTCCTGCATCGTCTGCTCGCGGTCGGTCGCGACGTACACGTCGTAGTGCAGTCCGTGCGCGTCGGCGCCGGCGTAGCGCAGCTCGCCCTCGGGGCCCGTGTGCAGCGCGAGCGAGTCGTTGAGCAGGCCTTGTTGCTGCGGCTTGATGCGCACGGCCACGGCGCGCAGCGGCAGGAAGACGACAGGCGGGTCGAGGGGCTCGAGGTCGATCGTGACCTTGCGATCGCCGCGCCGCGCGTCGGGGTAGCGGACGATCTTGAGCGTGTCCATGCCCTCCGACGTCTGCAGGGCGAGCTGGCGGTCGTTGTTCGAGCGCGACCAGGCGCGCCCGTCGTAACGATCGAACGCCGTGCCGCGCATGCGCAGCGTGAGCTTGGCCGGGGGCGGCTCCTTGAGCCCCTCGACGTCGAAGCGCAGGGCGATGATGGGCACGTTGCGCAGCACGCCGACGTCGCCGAGATCGACGCGGTCGGTGAAGCCGGTCATGCGGTCGCTGCGCGAGTGGTTGAGCAGCAGGAGCGAGAGGCCGACGCGCGGGAAGAGGACGAAGAGCGCCGCCGTGAACAAGAAGATGGGGATGCTGAGCAGGCACGTCGACGCGAGGAACCCCTTGCCCACGACGCGGCGGCTCCGGAGGATGCGCGGCACGTCGACGGGCAGGCCCGTGCGGTCGCGCGCGCCCTGGCGGTAGTTGCCCTCGACCTCGCGGCGCAGGTGGCTCAGCACGAGCGCGCCCGGGGCGACGACGAGGAACCCGAAGAAGCAGAGGCCGTACGAGAGCCCGCCGCCGAGCACCGTGCCGGCGACGAAGTGCAGGAGGGCGAGCACGATGATCTGCTGATCGTGCGCGGCGCCGCGTCGCGTCGCGAGGCGCACGATCTGGAGCATCGCGGCGAACTCGACGGCGATGTCGAGGACCGAGCGCCCTGCGAGGAGGCGCACGCCCTGCACCGCGAAGAGCAGCAGCGGGGCGACGGTCGAGAGGTGCCGGATGGCCGGGCGTCCTTGCCACGACTCGGGGATCGCGAGCGAGAGGCCGAGCCCCACGAGCACGAACGCCGTCGTCCACGGCGTCATCGAGGCCGTGTTCACGACCGCGAGCACGCCGAGCGCGGCGAGCAGGTCGGTCATGATGCGGTGGACGAGACCGAACCTCACGTCGTGGACTCCTGGGCCGGGACGTCGGCAGACCGCGGGGGCGCGTCGGCAGACGGCGGGGGTGCTTCGGCGGACGGCGGGAGCTCTTCGGCGGAGGTCGCGGGATCGGAGCCCGTCGCCGCCTCGACGACGTCGGACGCGGGAACGCCCGTGAGCGCGGCGCGCGCTTCGGCTTGCGTCGTGGCGGCGCGTTTGGCTCGCGCGGCCTTCTCGTCTGGCGTGAGCGGCTCGAGCAGCGCGAGGAAGCGCAGGAGCGGATCGGATCCCGACTGCCGACCCGAGCGCGCCTTGTCTCCGCCCGAGACGTGGATCGAGACGGTGTCGCCTCGCTTGATGTGCGCGACCGTGCGCGACGCCACGTCACGGATCTTGCGCTCGAACGTGTTGTCCCACTCCTCTTTGGCCGACTCGGGGCGGACGTTGTCGAGACCGAGCACCACGTCGGGCCGCGCGTCGCGCGCGCGCTCGCGCATCACGAGCTGACCGACGGCCGCGCTCTTGCGCCAGTGGATGTCGCGCGGATCCTCTCCGTCACGGAGCAGCTTGAGGCCGATGTAGTCGTCGCCGTGTCCGCGTCCGAGCGTGCTGTCGGCGCCCACGTGGCGTCCCGCGGGCGAGGCCGGGAGCTGCACGGGGTCGACGGCGGGGTAGATGATGAGCTCGCCCTCCGACGGGACCTCGCGCGACTTCTCGAAGAGGCCGAACGGAAAGCGCGTCGCGATGCGGAAGCCGACGTGACGATCCCGCCCGCGCCGGTTGGGCGTGCGCCGGTACGCGGCCACCTGCGCCGACTTGGGGCTGATCTTGAGAAAGAAGCAGCGCTTGTCGGCGGGCTGGCCCGAGCGCAGGTCCTCGACCTCGATCGCGTACGACGGTACGCGCCCCTTGTGGTTGAACACCTCGATCTCCACGAGGTGCGGGCGGCCGACCTGGGCGCGCGCGGGCAAGCGGCGCACGACGGTGAGGTTGCGCAGGCTGACCTCGCTCATGAGGCCGCTCACGATGATGAGCGCGAGCAACATGCCGAGGAGCAGGTAGAGGAGGTTGTTGCCCGTGTTGATCGCGGCGAAGCCGACGCCGAGCGTGATGCCGACGAAGAACTTCCCTTCGCGCGTGAACTTGAGCTTGCGCGGCGCGCGTACACGGCCCCACCGGCTCTTCTTCTCGGTGGTGGGCTCCGCGGATGAGGCTGCCATGGTGCGTCAGAGCGGCACGGGGACGCGCGCCACGATGTCTTGGACCGCGCCCTCGGCCTCGTCCCTGGATGCCACGAAGCCGTCGGCGTGCGAGGCGAGCCTCACGCGGTGCGCGAGCACAGGCACGGCGAGATCGTGGATGTCGTCGGCGATGCAGTACGCGCGCCCGCGGAGCAGCGCCCGGGCGCGGGCCGCCTTGGCGAGGGCCATCGCCCCGCGCGTCGACGCGCCGAGCGAGAGCACGGGGGACGTGCGCGTCGCCTGCACGAGCGCCTGCAGGTAGGTGAGGAGCGAGCTGTCGAGCGTGACCCGCTCCACCTGGCGCTGCAGGGCGACGAGCCGCGCCGGGTCGAGGACGTCGGGCACCTCTTTGGCGGTGTCGGTCGTTCCGTCGAGCAAGAGACGCATCTCGACCTGCGGCGGCGGGTAGCCGATGCGCAAGCGGAGCAAGAAGCGGTCGAGCTGGCTCTCGGGGAGCGGGAACGTCCCGGCGAAGTCCTGCGGGTTCTGCGTGGCGATCACGAAGAACGGGTCGGGCAGCGGCATCGTCTTGCCGTCGATCGACACCTGCGCCTCGTTCATCGCCTCGAGCAGCGCCGACTGCGTACGCGGGCTCGCGCGGTTGATCTCGTCGGCGAGCAGCACGTTGGCGAAGACGGG
>JAGQJA010000023.1 GCA_020430845.1 Myxococcales bacterium | reverse complement strand
GTGGCTCGTCGATCGCGCGCGCGGCGACGTGCTCGCCAAGCGTTGGCTCGCGGGGCTCCCGTCGGCGTCGTGGGGCGAGGCCCTGTCGATCGCGGTCGAGGGCGCGCGCGGCTGAGCGGCGGTCACACGCGGAGCACGCCGTCCGTCACCGGGCGATCGAGCGCGAGGAGCGCCTTGTCGCGCGCGATCTCGAGGGCGCGGCGGCCCTGGTCGAGCTTGAATGGGCCCGAGCGAGGCAGATCGTCGAGCACCACGGTGAGCATGCCCGGCCGCGTCGGCGGCGCGGGCGGCGTGCGGCGCCAGGGCGAGCGCGACGCGATGTGGTGAAAGAGCACGCGCGGGGCGTCGGGCGGCATGCCGGCCAGGCCCGGTCGATCGGCCACGCCCCCGTCGAGGTACGCGCGGCCCTCGATGCGCACCGGGTGGAAGAGACCGGGGAACGCGCACGACGCGCAGATGGCGTCGGCGAGATCACCGCGCGCGCGGACGCGCGTCATGCGGGCGCGCACGTCGAACACGCTCACGGCCGCCGGCACACGACACTGCTCGAAGGTGCGCCCCGAGACGAGCTCGCGGATACGCGCGCGGAAGAGCCTGCCGGCGAGCAGGCCCGCGCCGGGCGCCGGGTCCCAGAAGTCACGGCGCTCCAGGCGGGTGAGCTCGTCGGCGATATGTGCAGACTGCATGCCTCCCGCCCAGAGGCCCGTCACCAGCGCCCCCGCGCTCGACCCCGACGTGCGTGACGGGCGGAGCCCCTCGCGCTCGAGCGCCGCCAAGAACCCGGCGTGCGCGAAGAACGAGAAGAAGCCCGACGACATCGCGAGCGCGAACGGCCCCTCGGCGAGCCACGCGCGGAGCGTCGGCGCCGCGCCGGTCTCGGGGTCTTCCTTGGGGGAGCGCACTGCGTGTATCGTAGCCGCTGCATGGCAAATCGGACCTTCGCAATCGGAGACATCCACGGAGATCTCGCGGCCCTCGAGCGGACGCTGGGCAAGCTCCCGCCGCTCGACGCGGAGGACACGATCATCCTCATGGGTGACTACGTCGACCGCGGACCTCACTCCGCGCAGGTCATCCGGTTCGTGCGCACCGAGCTGCCCAAGCGCGTCCCGTGCAAGGTCGTCGCGTTGCGCGGCAACCACGAGGACGGCTGGCTCCGCGTCGCCTCGGGCGGCTGGCCCGAGTTCGTCATCCCGATCGCCAACGGGTGCCTGGCGATGCTCCGCTCGTTCCGCGAGCAGCCCTACACCGAGGGCGAGATGCCCTCGCGCGAAGAGCTGCTCTCGATGCAAGCTGGCGAGTTCATCCCCGACGACGTCGTCAACTGGATGAACGAGCTGCCCTACTTCTACGAGGACGATCACGCGATCTACGTGCACGCCGGGCTCGTCGAGAAGGACGGCGTGTGGCTGCACCCGTCGGAGACCGAGAACCCGACGCAGCTGCTCTGGGTCCGCACCATGCGGTTCTTCGAGGGCTACCGCGGCAAGCGCGTCGTGTGCGGGCACACGGCCACCGAGAACCTGCCGCCCGAGCTCTCGAGCTTCACGCCCGAGGACCCGCTCGACATGTGGGTCGGCGAGAACGTGTGCGTCATCGACACCGGGTGCGGCAAGGGCGGCTTCTTGACGATCCTCGAGCTGCCGGCGATGCGCGTGTACGAGTCGCGCGGCTGACGGCATGAGCGCCGCTGCGGGCGAGAGCGCGCCCAAAGAGCCCTTCCCGCGGACGTTCTACTACGCCAACAGCATCGAGCTGTTCGAGCGGCTCGCCCACTACGGGATGTACATCGGGCTGTCGATCTACCTCACCAACGTCATCAAGATGTCGGACATCGAGGTGGGCGCGGCGCTCGGCAACTTTCGCTTCGTCGGCTCGCTCGCCCCCATCCCGTGCGGCGCCATCGCCGACCGCATCTCGTTCAAGCGCTCGCTCGTCCTCGCGTTCGTGCTCTACGCGACGGGCTACACGACGCTCTACCTCGCGCCCGGCAAGGGCGCGGCTGTGGGGGCGCTCTTGCTCGTCGCGTTCGCCGGCGGCTTCCTCAAGCCCGTCATCACCGGCACCGTCGTGCGCACCAGCCCGCCGGGCCGCCAGACCGAGGGCTTCGGCATCTTCTACCGGATGGTCAACGCCGGCAGCGTCATCGGAAAGTCGCTGGCGTGGGCGGTGCGGCGCTACTTGGCGATGCGCTTCGTGATGATCACGTCGGTCGCCGCGAGCCTCATCGCGCTCGCGCTCTCGATCTTCGGCTACGAGGAGCCCGCGGACGCCGAGGACGCACCGAAGAAGCCGCCGCTCTCCGAGCTGCTCCGCGGCTACGTCACGGCCCTCAAAGACGTGCGCTTCGCCGCGTTCCTGCTCATCTTCGCCGGCTTCTACTTCATGGCCGAGCAGTTCTACATGACGTTCCCCAAGTACGTGACGCGCCACATCGACGAGAAGGCGCCGCTCGAGATCATCACGCTCATCAACCCCGCGATGATCGCGATCTTCCAGGGGCTCGTGACGCGCACGATGTCTCGCTTCAAGCCGGTGACGACGATGGCGCTCGGCGTGCTCATCGGGTCGGTGTCGATGCTCGTGATGGGCGCCGTGCCCACGCTCGCCGGCGCGTGCCTCTCGGGCGCGATCTTCGCCGCCGCCGAGATGACGTTCTCACCGCGGTTCTACGATTACCTCGCCTCGTTCGCGCCCAAGGGCAAGGCCGGCATGTACATGGGCCTCGCCTTCGTCCCCGCGGCGATCGGCGCGTGGACCGGCGGCCAGGTCTCGGGCGTCGTCATCTCGCGCTGGCTGCCCAAGGACGGCCCGCACAACCCGCTCGCGCTCTGGGGGCTCTACGCGTCGCTGGGCCTCGTGTGCGCGCTGGCGATGACCGTGTATCGCATCGTGCTGGCCAAGGGCGAGCCCCCGCCGACAGAGGCGTGAGCTTCAGGCCGGGGCGCGCACGATCTCGAGCGCCCGTCGCCCCGACCGCCGCTGGTACGTCACGCCCGTGAGCGACGACATCGTGCGGCTCGCGACGAACCGCTTCTTGGGAGCCTCGGACAACCCCAGGTGAAGCGTTCGCACGGTGGCCCAGACCGGATCGTCGGCCACGCTGGCGAGCCTCTCCGGCTCGAGCCCCGAGAGCTCGACGTGCGAGAGGAAGCCGCGCTCGAGCTCGCACGCGTCGAGCACGACGAACGGCCAGAGCCCCCCAACCCATGTATACGCATACTTTTCTCTCAGCTCTTGGATTCGCGCCGGCATGCGACCCGACAGCGAGAGCGCGATGAACTCTCCGCGCGGATCCCCTCTCTCCTGGAGGCGGTCCGCGTAGACATGGCGAGGCGCGTCGTCGTCCACGTCGCGAAAGATCGCCTCGAGGAGCCCGTCTTCGACCTCGCCCAGCGCGGCGGCAACCGCTTCGCACGCCGCCTTGGCCGGCGCGTCGAGCGGAGATGTATCTGCCGTGGTGACCGCGTCGATCGTCGCCTGGATCCGGCGCCGGAACCACGACACCTGAGCGCTGCGATCGGAGTACGGGTCGGCCAGGATGAGATCGTAACGCTTCGCGACCGCGCCGAGGCGCGGAGCCGCGCGCGCGTCGCCGTGCTTCGCCGCGAGACCGAGCAACGCCGCCCAGAACTTGTTGGCAGAGCTCGAGAAGAACGGCGGCACCTCGAGCAGCGCCGCGACGTAGCCGCCGGTGCGCGGGTCGGCCGGGCGCGACGCGAGCGCCTGTACGCGGGCCAGCGCGTCGGTCGAGCGCCCCAGGGTGTCGGTGATGCTCGACAGCAGGCGCGGGAGGTCCGCGGGATCGTCCTGCTTCGCGACCCGCAGCCACGCTGCGTGGGTGGCCTTCCGATTCGCGCCGCGAATCGCGGGGAGGCGCGCCGCGATCCGCTGCGACGTGCGATCGACGAGCGACGCGATCTCCTCCGCGCGCGTGAGTCGCCATGCATCGAGCAGCGCGGCGAGACGCGCTTCGTCGGTCGCCGCGCGGGCCGCGAGGTCGAGGTGCTTCACGACCGCGCTCGGAGGGCTCTTCGAGAGGGCGCGAGCCTTGGCGGGCGCCCCCTTGGCGACGACAGGGGGCTCATGCGCGGCGCCGATGCGCGCGCGCACCTCGGGCGACACCTCTTTGCGTCCATCGAGGGCGGCGCGGAGCTTCTCGACCGCGGGCGCGAGGTCTTTCGGGAGCTTCGGCGGGCCGTGGGGATGACGCGCCGCGAGCGCGCCGGTCAACGCGTCGACCTCTCGTTGGAACCACTCGATGCGACGCTTGCCGTCGGAGAAGCTACGGAACACGCGCGCGAAACGTAGCGGGCGAAGGAGCTCCACCGCGCGAGGATCGTCGTGCGCGTCCACCATCGACAGGAGCGACTGCCAGAACGGCCACGTCGACTTCGACGTCGACTCGTAGCCGCCCTTGGACAGGTGGGCGACCACGAGCGCCGCGCTGCGAGGATCGGCCGGCCACCGCGCGAGCACCTGCCCCCGCGCCACGAGCGCCTCCACGATCGCGACACCGAACCGGTGGGTCGTATGCAGCGCCGTTCGCAAGAGCGCGGGCAGATGGGCCGAGCGCCCCCCTCTCGCGAGGGAGAGCCACGCGGGCTGGAAGGTCTCGAGGTTGCCGTCGAGCGCCGGCGCGTGCGGGGTGAGGCGGAGCGACGCCCGCTCCACGAGATCGGCGAGCTCGACGGCGCGAAGCATCCGCCACGCCGCGATCATCGCGTCGAGCGCGTCGTCTTCGTGGCCCGCGTCGAATCGCCGCTGCGCCTGCGCGAGCCATCGACCCGGCGTCTCC
>JAGQJA010000302.1 GCA_020430845.1 Myxococcales bacterium | reverse complement strand
GCCGGAGATCGCGCGCATCCGCGGCATGCGCACGGCGCCGTTCCCGGTGTTCGTGTCGTTCGTGCTGGTGTTCCCGCTCGTCGGGCTGGGCCTCGTGGTCGGCGGCGTGCTCGCCAACCGCCGTCGCGTGCGCCTGCTGCGCGACGGCGAGCGCGCGCTGCCCGCGATGTGGACCGCCATCGAGGCCGCGCGCGAGGAGATCCTCCTCGAGATGTACTGGGTCGGCGACGACGCCGTCGGTCGACGTTTCCGCGACGCGCTACGCCGGGCCGCCCAGCGCGGCGTGCGCGTGCTCGTCATCTACGACAGCGTGGGGAGCCTCGGTCTGCCCGAGACCTTCTTCCAGCCCGTCGAAGAGGCCGGCGGGCACGTGCACGAGTACCACCCGCTGTCCCCTCTGCGCCCAAGCTTCGACCTCGACCGCCTCGAAGAGCGCGATCACCGCAAGCTGCTCGTGACCGACTCGGCGCGGGGCTTCACCGGCGGCGTCAACCTCGCGCGCCCGTGGTCGCCCGAACGAGAGGGCGGCGAGGGCTGGCGCGACGACGTCATCGAGGTCGTCGGCCACGCCGCGCGCGAGCTCCGCACCCTGTTCTACAAGACGTGGCGGCGCGTCCACCGCGCGGGCCTGCGCGGCGCCGCCGACATGGCCAAGCGGGCGTTGCTCACCCACCAGGTGCGGCCCGACCTGCGCCCCCGTGACCTCGTCACCCTCCCGCGCCGTCCCACGTCACCCGTCTATGTGCTCGCGAGCCAGCGCCGCAGCAAGCGCAGCATCGGGCGCGAGTACCTCGGACGCGTCCGTAGCGCGACGCGCTCGATCGAGATCGCCAACTCGTACTTCTTGCCCGACCGCGGCGTGCGCCACGGGCTCTACCGGGCCGTGGCGCGCGGCGTGCGCGTCCGTGTGCTCGTGCCCGAGCGCAGCGACGTCGCGGTCGTCCAGTACGCCACCGAGGCGCTCTTCGACGAGCTCCTGCGCAAAGGCGTCGAGGTGTACGCCATGCCCGGGCCGATGATGCACGCCAAGACCGCCGTCATCGACGACGCCTTCGCCACGATCGGCAGCTACAACCTCGACGCGCGATCCCGGCAGAACCTCGAGGTGAACGTCGCCGTCGAGGATCCGGCCTTCGCCCGACACGTGCGGTCGTGGTTCGACCACGACGTCGCGTCCGCCAAGGTGATCGACCTCTTCGAGTGGCGGGCCCGCTCGCTGACGCGCCGCGGCGCCGAGCTCGCCGCGTACGCCCTGCGCCGACTGCTCTGAGCCGCGCCGCGCCGCCGCGTAGCCGCCTTCGCACGAAGAGACCGCGGTAAGACCTTGGCTGCCGGCGTCTGCCTGGACTAGCGTCCGCCCCCATCATGAGCGTCGACATCGATCAGCTCCGCTCCCTCCTCGACCTCCTCGGCCAGAAGGACGTCGCTGAGTTCGAGCACGAACACGGCGGCGAGCGCATCCGGGTGGTGCGAGGAAAGGTCATGGTCGAGCCGACGGTCGTCGCGGCCGCGCCCCGCGCCGCCCAGAGCACGGCCAACCTCGGCAGCACCACCGAGCTGCAGGACCCGGACGTCATCGACGTCACGAGCCCGTTCGTCGGCACGTTCTACCGCGCCCCGAGCCCCGACACGCCGCCCTTCATCGAGATCGGCACCGTCATCCGGCCGGGCCAGACGCTGTGCATCATCGAGGCGATGAAGCTCATGAACGAGATCGAGGCCGAGTGCTCCGGCACCGTCACCGAGATCTACGCGCAGAACGGCAAGCCCGTCGAGTTCGGCCAGAAGCTCGTGCGCATCAAGAAGGCGTGACGGAGAGCGGCCGATGAGCCCCCCGTTCCAGAAGCTCCTCATCGCCAACCGAGGCGAGATCGCGCTTCGCATCATCCGCGCGTGCCGCGAGCTCGGTATCCGCACGGTCGCGGTGCACTCCGACGTCGACGCGCGCGCGCTCCACGTGCGCTTCGCCGACGAGGCCGTGTGCATCGGCCCCGCGCCGGCGACGCGCAGCTACCTGCACATCCCGGCCATCATCGCCGCGGCCGAGGTCACGGGCGCCGACGCCATCCACCCCGGCTACGGATTCTTGAGCGAGAACGCAGAGTTCGCGCGCCTCTGCGCCAAATGCGGCGTCACCTTCGTGGGCCCGACGCCCGAGGCGATGCGCGCGTGGGGCGACAAGGTGACGGCGCGCGAGAACGCCCTGCGCCTCGGCCTCCCCCTCCTGCCGGGCAGCGAGGTCCTGCGCGACGGCGAGCACGCGCTCGCCGAGGCTCGTCGCATCGGCTTGCCCATCATCATGAAGGCGAGCGGCGGCGGCGGCGGCCGCGGCATGCGCATCGTCCGCTCCGAGGCCGACGTCGTCGGGGCGTTCGGACAGGCGCGCAGCGAGGCGGAGAGCGGCTTCAAGAACCCCGACGTCTACATGGAGAAGTTCGTCGAGCGGCCGCGGCACATCGAGTTCCAGGTGCTCGCCGACCACCACGGCGGCGTGTGGACGCTCGGCGAGCGGGAGTGCTCGCTCCAGCGCCGCCACCAGAAGGTGATGGAAGAGGCGCCGAGCCCGGCCATGACGCCCGAGCTGCGCCAGGAGATGGCCGACACCATCCGACGCGCGATCACCGAGACCAAGTACACGTCGCTCGGCACGCTCGAGTTCATCATGGACGAGGACGGCAAGCTCTACTTCCTCGAGATGAACACCCGCGTGCAGGTCGAGCACCCCGTGACCGAGATGGTCACCGGGCTCGACCTCGTGGCCTTGCAGATCCGCGCCGCCGCCGGCGAGAAGCTCGAGCTGCCCGACACGCGCCCGTGGAGCTTCCGCGGTCACGCCATCGAGTGCCGCGTCAACGCCGAAGACCCGCGCACGTTCGCGCCGTGGCCCGGGCTCATCACCGAGTACTTCGCGCCCGGCGGCGGCGGCGTCCGCGTCGACTCGGGCGTCTACGGCGGGTGGCGTGTTCCCTCCAACTACGACTCGCTCATCGCCAAGGTCATCGTGCACGCACCCACGCGCGCCGAGGCCATCGTGCGCATGCGACGCGCGCTCGACGAGTTCATCGTCGGCGGGATCCGCACCAACATCGAGCTCCACAAGCGCCTGCTCCAGCACCCCGACGTCATCAACGGCTCGATGACGACGCGCACGATCGAGCAGCTCCTCGCCGAGACCTGAGGCGCGAGGTGGCCCGCCTCCACGCGCGCGCG
The DNA here is from genome assembly GCA_020430845.1 of Myxococcales bacterium. Taxonomy (GTDB): domain Bacteria; phylum Myxococcota_A; class Polyangia; order Polyangiales; family Polyangiaceae; genus Labilithrix. The sequence continues at coordinate 3,637 of JAGQJA010000302.1, read as the reverse complement.
CGCCAGGTCGTCCGCACGGGCGGCTTCGTCGGCGTGACCGCGACGATGCTCCCGCTGTTCGTCGCGCGGCTCGCGAGCGCCGCTCCCGAACGCCGCGAGGAGGTCCGGGAGGCGTGGATCCGCGCGTGGGCCCGCGCGCTGCTGCGGCTGTTCGCGATCACCATCGACGTCGAGGGCAGCGTGCCCCCCACGAGCACCGGCCGACTCATCGTCGCCAACCACAGGTCCGCCGCCGACATCGGCGTCATCCTCTCGCTCTTCGGCGGCTACCTCGTGAGCCGCGCCGACCTCGCCACGTGGCCCGTGCTCGGCGCAGCGGCGCGATCGGTCGGCACGGTATTCGTCGATCGCTCGAGCGCGCGCAGCGGCGCGGCGGCGATCCGCGCGTCGGTGAGCCTCCTCGAGCAGGGCCGCGTGCTCAGCGTCTTCCCCGAGGGCACCACGTTCTCCAACGACGAGGTGCGGCCGTTCCACGCCGGCGCGTTCGTCGCCGCGACGCGGGCCGACGTCGACATCCTCCCGGTGGGGATCGCCTACCCGCGGGGCTCGGGCGCGGCGTTCTTCGACGAGACGTTCGGCTCGCACCTCGGGCGCATGGCGCGGGCGGAGCCCACGCGCGTCTTCGTGTCGATCGGGACGCCGTTCCGCCCGGCGCGCGGCGATCGCTCCGCGGCGATCGCAGAGCGCGCGCGGGCCGAGGTGCAGGCGCTCGTCGAGCGTTCGCGAGCCCGAGATCCGGCGGCTCGAAACGACGCGGCCGGTCGCGACTGACGCGCATCGCCGCCGGCGCCCCGGCGCGATCAGCCGCCGCCGACGAGGTGCACGATCTCGATCGCGTCGCCCTCACACACCTCGCGCGACGCGTGCTGCGCGCGCGGGACCACATCGCGGTTGATTTCGACCGCGACGGGCCCCTCGAGCCCGAGCGACGCGACGAGCCCCTGCACCGTGATCGAGGCCTCGATTTCCCTGCTCTCGCCGTTGATCGTGACGCGCATCGCACTTCTCCATACCACGGACCCACAGGCATCTGGCCGCTTCTGCTTGCCATCTGCCTCCCCTTGACCGACGATCGGCGTCCGGCACCCACACCGCCCGACGCCATGGTCGACGACCTCGCGATACCGTCAATCCCCGAGGCGAAGCCCGAAGACCCCGAGGACGTGTCCTGGGCGCTGTCGACCGCCGAAGCCATGTGGGCTCGCGGAGATCACTCCGAGGGCATCAAGTGGGTGCGCAAGGCCGCCGAGGCAGCGTCCGAGGCGGAGGACGACGAGCGCGCGCTCGAGCTGGCAAAAGCCGCCGCGGAGCTCGCGGGCCTCGTCACCCGCCGGTCGCGCGTCGCCCAAGAAGAAGCGCCCCCCGCCGCACGATCGGTCCCGCCCGTGGCGCGATCGGTGCCGCCGGCGTCGAGCGCGCCGAGCCCCTCGCGTGTCTCGCAGTCACCGCCCAAGCCCGCCGGCAAGCCGCTGACGCGCCCGCCGCCCGCCATGCCGTCGGGAAAGCCCGCGGCGATGCCCAAGCCCGCCGTACGCAACGAGAAGCGTGGCCGGCGCTCGCGCGAGAACCTCGCCGAGGCCGCGCGCGCAGCCGGTCTGCTCGCCCCCACGCGAGAGGTGCCGCTCCCGAGCGCCCAGACGGTCGAGAGCCCCGCGGTCGACGGGCGCCGGCCAAAGTCGACGCCCGACGCGCGACGGAACAAGCGGCGCTCGCGCCACGACGACACGCCCGAGCCGCCCAGGGCCGACCGCGCCGGCGCGGCCGAGGACTGGGACGCCTCACCGACGGCGAGCATGTCGCGCGAAGAGCTCGACAGCATGGACATCGAGCCGATCGTCGCGGCGCCGATCCCGCCGCCCGCGCCGCCCCCTGCCCCACGCGCGGCGATGTCGACGCTCCACGACCCCGAGCTCCAGACGTGCCAGGCGATCCGCGTCGTCATCTGGCAGGACGCGACCGGCGTGCACATCGCGCCCGCGGGGACGATCGTGAGCGCCATCACGGTCGAGGGAATGGTCGTCGCGCTCGATCCGAATACGGACCTGACGGCCTGGTTGTCCCGCCGCGACCGCTGAGTGTGCTAACTGGGTAGGCCTGGAGTACCGATGTTCGAGGAGTTTGGAATCAACGCAGGCTTCGTAGAAGACCTGCACACGCAGTTTCTTCAGAGCCCAGCCTCCGTCCCCGACGAGTGGCGGACGTTCTTCGAAGGCAACAAGGTCAGCACGAGCAACGGCGCCGCGCGCACGAACGGCTCCGCCTCGGTGCCCCGCGCGGTAGCCCACGTGCCGCCGCCTCCGCCGAGTGAGCTCGACGCCGTCATGGGCGTGACCGCCGCCGTCGCGATGCAGGGCCGGCTCTACCAGCTCGTCAACGCGTACCGCGTCCGCGGCCACCTGTTCGCGCGCATCGACCCGCTCGGCAGCCCGCCGGCCGCCGCGCCCGAGCTCGAGCTCGCCAACTTCGGCCTCGGACCGCAGGAGCTCGACACGTCGTTCCTCACGCTGGGCATCTCGGGCCTGCCCGAGCGCGCCACGCTCCGCGAGATCCTCGCCCACCTGACCGAGACGTACTGCGGCTCGATCGGCGTCGAGTTCACGCACGTCGAGGAGCCCGCGGCGCGCACCTGGCTCCAGGCCTCGATGGAGTCGACGCGCAACCGCTGCGCGCTCGAGCGAGAAGAGGTCCTGCGCATCCTCACGCGCCTCACCGACGCGGAGATCTTCGAGCAGTTCGTCCACAAGAACTTCGTGGGCGCCAAGCGCTTCTCGCTCGAGGGCGCCGAGAGCATGATCGCGATGCTCGACCTCTTGGTCGAGTACTCGTCGGCGCACGGGGTCGAGGAGATCGTCATCGGCATGGCCCACCGCGGGCGCCTCAACGTGCTGGTCAACATCCTCGAGAAGAACCTGCGCGAGGTCTTCGCCGCGTTCAACGATCGCAACCCCGAGAAGAACCTCGGCCGCGGCGACGTCAAGTACCACCTCGGCCACTCGTTCGACCGCGTGACGGCGTCGGGCAAGAAGATCCACCTGTCGCTCGCGTTCAACCCGAGCCACCTCGAGTTCGTGAACCCGGTCGTCGAGGGGCGCGTCCGCGCCAAGCAGGTGCGCGCCAAGCGCAGCGGGATCGTGCCGCTGCTCATCCACGGCGACGCCGCCTTCTGCGGTCAGGGCATCGTGCCCGAGACGCTCAACCTCACGGGCCTCGAAGGCTACTCGACCGGCGGGACCATCCACCTCGTCGTCAACAACCAGATCGGCTTCACGACCCTCCCGTCCGACTCGCGGTCGACCCGCTACTGCACCGACATCGCGCGGATGCTCAAGGTGCCGGTCTTCCACGTCAACGGCGAGGACCCGGAGGCCGTCATCCAGGTGGCGCGCCTCGCCGTCGAGTACCGCCAGCGCTTCGGCAGCGACGTCGTGATCGACATGTACTGCTACCGCAAGTACGGCCACAACGAAGGCGACGAGCCGCGCTTCACGCAGCCGCTCATGTACTCGGTCATCGACCAGAAGCCGACCGTGCGCGAGGTCTACGTGCGCAAGCTCGTGGCGACCGGCCAGGTCACGCGAGAGCAGGCCGACGAGATCGAGCACGCGCGCAAGGCGGCGCTCGACCAGGCGCTCGAGGA
>JAGQJA010000301.1:2931-3657 GCA_020430845.1 Myxococcales bacterium | reverse complement strand
GGCGGCCTCCACATCGGCTTCGACGAGGGCCGCCTCGAGCCGGAGGACGCGCCAGCCCGCGCGCGTGAGGCGGGCGTCGCGCCGCGCATCGAGGTGACGACGGCTCGCGTGTGCGCCGCCGTCGACCTCGACGACGAGGCGACGGCTCGGCGCAGCGAAGTCGGCGATGTACTCGCCGATGACGACCTGGCGGCGAAAGCCGACGCCGAGCTGCGAGCCAGAGAGCCGCTGCCAGAGGCGCTGTTCGGTGCGCGTGGGCGCGTGGCGCATTTCGGATGCGCGTTGGTGGAGCAGTGCGGAGCGAGCGACCATGGACACCTCCCGGCCCGGCAGAGGCCAGATCGGCCGGGCACGCGACCCCGAGCGCAGGGGGCGTGACGCGCGAAGAGAGGTGGCGTGCCTTGTCGCGGTGAGCGCGGCGCGACCCGTGCGCGTCGGAGCGAGCCCGGCCGATCTGGCCGCGGCGCGAGGGCAGGGGGACCGGGAGCGCGCGTCCGTATCGGTCCACGGGTCCACCGCCCCTTCTAGAGAGTGGAAGGGCATCTCAGGGGCCTCCCCCATCCGCGCGCAGGCGCCTCGGCAACGCGCGCGCCCCGTGCGCCGCGAGAGCCCGAGGCGCCGAGCACGGATTTGGGGGAGCGGTGTGGCGAGGAACGCGCCGGGCCGCGACGGCGAGCCCCACACCCGTGGGGGCAACCCTGATGCAGGCGCTGCCGCGCGTGCCGG
>JAGQJA010000301.1:0-2819 GCA_020430845.1 Myxococcales bacterium | reverse complement strand
TCGAGCGCGCGGCGCACACGGGCGAGGGTGAGCGCGAGGTCAGAGGACGACGCAGACGCCGCCGGCGGTCCGGTGGTCCCGGTCGTACGACCAGCCGAAGGCGTCGAGCGTCGGCGACGTGCTCGACGCGACGCGCCCGTCGGAGGTGCAGGAGTAGTACGTGGTGACGAAGGTGAAGCCCTTCGTCTCGAGCGATCCCGCGCCGCTCTCGAGCTCGGTCGTCGGCTCCGCGCTCGACGCCGCGTCGTCTGCGACAGGCTCCTCGGCATCGGCCGCGCATCCGGCGAGCGCGAGCGACGCGAAGGTGACGACGATGGCGGCGAACGACGAGAGACGCATGGTCATGGTGGGGCTCCGTGGTGCGAGGGTCGAGCGCGACCTACCCCTAACGCCAAGCACCGACCGTGCCACGCTGATGCTCGCATCGCAGCCGGGAAGAGAGGGGCTTCGCGGTGGCCTGAGGATCGTGCGCCTTGCGACGGACCGTCCGACGCTGCGTCGGGACCGTCCGACAGACCGTCCGAAGGGCGGGTCCCGGCGACGGGCCTCGACCTCCACCCCACGCTTCCCTGAGGGCATGGCGCAGGCGGACGTGTTACGTTCGCAGATCGTAGAATGTCCGCCTCGGCGCCGGTGAAGGAAGGCGACGTCCTCGCCGAGAAGTTCCGCGTCGACAAGGTCGTCGGCGCGGGCGGGATGGGTGTCGTCGTCGAGGCCACCCACCTCGTCCTCCAGCAGCGCGTCGCCCTCAAGTTCCTGCACGAACAGGCGACGCACCTCCCGGAGGTCGTCGCGCGCTTCGAGCGTGAGGCGCGCGCGGCCGCGAGCCTCCGGAGCCCACACGCCGTCCGGATCATGGACGTCGGCATGCTCGCCGATCGGCAGCCCTACATCGTGATGGAGCTGCTCGACGGGCAGGATCTCGCGTCGGTGATCCGCAGCGGCGGACAGCTCAGCGTCGAGACCGCGGTCAACTACCTCCGCCAGGCGTGCGACGCGGTGGGCGAGGCGCACAAGCGCGGGATCGTGCACCGCGATCTCAAGCCGGGGAACCTGTTCGTCACGACCGACAACCGCGGAGAGCCGCTCGTCAAGGTCCTGGACTTCGGGATCTCCAAGGTGGCGGGCGAAGATCTGGCGCTCACCGAGACGTCCCAGCTGCTCGGCTCGCCGCTCTACATGTCGCCCGAGCAGCTCCGAGCCTCGCGTGACGTCGACGCGCGCACCGACGTGTGGTCCTTGGGCGTGATCCTCTACGAGATGCTGGCGGGGAGGGTCCCGTTCACCGCCGACTCGATGATGGAGCTGCTCTTCAAGATCGTCGACAGCACGCCCGAGCCGCTCTCGTCGCTCCGCGACGACATCCCGCCGCATGTGGTCCACGCGGTCGAGGGGTGCCTCGAGAAGGAGCGCGACCAGCGGATCGCGTCGGTCGACGAGCTGATGGCGATGCTCGAGCCCGACGCGCCCCTGAGGTCCTCGTCGCCGTCCCATCCGAGCGCGCCGCGATCGGGCGCGGCGGCGGCACCCGTGCGCGACGCGCGCGCGGTCGCTGCCACCGTGCGCGACGGGCGGACGCCGAACGAAGCGAGCGCGGGCGATCCGAGGTCGCTCGAGCTGAGCGCGAGCACCCACGGCGGGATCGCTCGCCCCGCGCCTCCGGGCTCTGACCCCGCCGGGGGTCTGTCCGAGAAGGACGCGAGCCCGCCGAGCGCGAAGGAGGACACCACGGGGGCGAGCGCGCCGCGCCCGTCCACGCTCGCGCGATGGCGGTGGCACGCGGCGGGCGTGATCGCGATCGCCGCTGTCGGCGGCGTGTTCGTCCAGTCGCGGCGCACGACGGCGGAGACACCCGCAGCGCCGCAGTCCTCGGCGAGCACGCCTGCGTCGAGCGCGGCGCCGGTGAGCACGAACGCGGAAGCCGCGAGAGCGTTCGAAGACGGCGCGGCGGCGCTGCGCGCGTGTGACTGGCCTCGCGCGAACACGCTCTTCAAGCGCGCGCTCGCCGCGGATCGAGAGTGCACGGCCGCGGCCCTTCACCTCCTCCTGATGGCGCGGTACTTCCCGAACGAACAAGACATCGAGCGCCAACGCGACGTCTTCCGATCCGTCGATGCGCGGAGGAGTCAGCTGAGCCGGCGGGACGCGATGGTGCTCGACGCGCTCCAGCCCACGATCATGCGGGAGCCACCCGACGCCGCGCTCACGCTCGAGCGGCTCGTCGCCGCGAGCCAAGCCTTCCCGCACGATGCGACGATCGCGCACTTCGCCGCTGCGGCGTCCGAGCATGATCCCGCCGCGGTCCTCTCGCTGACGGATCGCGTCCTCGCGACCGACCCAGGCCACCTCGACGCGATGCAGCTCCGCGCCCGCGCGCTCCTCGTCTTGGGTCGCATCGAAGAGGCCAAGAAGCAGCTCGAGACGTGCGTTGCGGGGAACCCTGGCGCGCAGTGCGCGGACGATCTCGTGGTCCTCCTGATGGCCGACGGGAAGTGCGCGGCGGCCGAGGACGCGGCCAAGTCGTTCGTCCGACAGACCGCGGGGACGGACGAGGCCTACGAGCTCTACGCGATCGCGCTCGCCGGCAACGGCGCCGACCCGGCCGCCGTCGCGGAGGCCATCCACCAGAGCGCGGCGAAACGTGGCCCCGAGATCGGCGCGCTGTACGAGGCGACGACGCGGATCAAGCTCGAGGTCCTCCGTGGTCGGTTGACCGAAGCGGAGCGTCGCTCGGTCGAGCTCATGAAGCTCGTCGACCCACGTCCGGACGCCGCTTGGCACGAGCAGGCCACCTTCGTCCGCGCCGAGCTCCTCCGCGA
>JAGQJA010000300.1 GCA_020430845.1 Myxococcales bacterium | reverse complement strand
ACGCGGGCACGCGCAACCGCAGGAGAGCGCGCACCAGCATGACGCCGGTGAGGTCCGTCTGCTGCGTGACCTCGGCGTGGTCGCCGGGCGCGAGCTCGAAGAGGCGCCCGAGCTCTGCATCGCCGAGGACGAAGGCATAGTCGCCACCCGTCGCCTTCGACGTCGCGAGGCGCCCCTGTCCGCGCCCGAGACGGCTGGTGAACGCGGTCAGCGCCATCGCTCACACCTGCCGGAACAGCTCGAGGTGGTCGAAGTACGCGCGCCGCGTGACGTCCTTCACGGAGAAGCCGAAGCCGCCCCGCCCTGAGGTGAGTGGCTGCGAGCCGGAGTTGATGCCGAGGTGGTCGTCGATGAACTCCACCATGCCGGACACGGGCTGCCAGTCGGGCGGCGTACCCAGCGCGTGCAGCGCGAGGTCGTTCTGGAAGACCTTGAGGACGACGTCGCCGTTGGTGTTCACGATGACGTCGAGGCGCAGATGGAGCCAGGTCGCCTGCGCGAACGACGCCGCCGACTTGAGCAGCACGCCGGGCCCGTCGGCCGTGGGCAGGCCGACCGTCACGGCGCCCTTGCGGAGCACGATGCGGTGCGGATCGTCATCGGAGAGGCCGAGCAGGTACGCGCTGTCGTTGACCGAGTTGCCCTGGCAGCAGAGGAACAAGAACGGCGAGAAGCCGGTGGGTCCACCGCCCGGGCCACGCTGCACGACGCCTCGAATGGAGCCGCCCTTGGCCATCGGAGCGAAGCTCGCGAGGTTGGCGAACAGCCCCACCGCTCCCTCGACGGCCGAGAGCGAGTTGAAAGCGTAGAGGAAGCTGCCGCCGCCCGGTGGGCGCGCGATGCCCGCGGTCACGCCCCGGTCCACCGTCGCGATGTCGAGCCCGTCGTTGAGGTACGTCCAGTCTGCTTCGGCCATGGCTTGCTCCTCACTGCGTCGTCGCGGGCGTCCACCCGTTGTTGAAGTCCTCGACGGCCTGCGCGCCCGCGTCGAACATCGCGGTGCTCGAGGTGACCGCCGCCCACGTCCAGGCGTAGAGCTGGTTGCTGCGCCACTGGTCCTCGAAGTCCTCGCGTGGCTCGCCGTCGAAGACCCCCGTCGCGGCGGTGACGTCGGCCCACTCGCGCGCGTAGGGGACGTTGCCCCACCCCGTCTCGCACTCCTCAGCGGCGAGCACGTCGAAGGTCGCGGTGACGAGCTGCGCAGGCGGAAGGTCGTAGAGGTAGACGACGTTGGCCCAACCGCTCTCGAACTCCTCGTACCCCTTGAGCGCGCTGTCGAAGAACGCGAGCACGACGACCACGTCGTCGATGGAGTCGAGCAACTCGAACCACCGCTCGAAGTCCTCCCATGCCTCCTCGGGCGCGGTGCCGAAGCCCGCGATCTCCTCGAGGCTCGTCACCGCCGAGAGCGCCCAGTGCTCGGCCTCGCCGGGCAGCGCGCCCGCATCCTCGAAGCTGGGGTTGAGGATCGCCATCAGAGCAGCTCCCCAGTGTCGCCGTTCACCAGCGTCACGGTCCGCAGCACCGGGAACTCGCGCACGTTGAGGCGCACGTCGGCAGGCAGGCCGTTGAGCGTCAGGTCGAGACGCGCGTCGCCCATCTTCCGCACGCCCGGCGTGTCGCGGATGACGTTGAAGAGGTCCGACCAGGCGATCTCGCCGACTGGGTTGCCCTCGGCGTCCTTGATGTTGAACCCGAAGTCGACGAGTGGGTTCGGCGTGCCGTCGGGCTCGTTCACGCGGAAGTACGCGGCGAGGTTCGCGCGCACGCGGTCGCGCACGTCGTTCTGCGCGTAGCCTTGGCGCAGGAAGATGCGCGCGGCGACGTCGACGGTCTTGTAGACCGGGTCCTGCACGCTGACCTGGAACGTGAGCGTGCAGGGGTAGACCTCGGTCACCTGCTGGAGCACGAGGTTCTTGAGCGCGGGCGTGGGGATCGCGCCGGGCGCCTGGGACTGCGGGATGACGTAAAGGATGCCGGTGTTCTCTGCGATGGTCGGATCCTCGTTCGACGTGAGCATCAGCGAGCGGGCGACGCCGGAGAGACGGCGCGCGTTGATCTCGAAGTCCTCGCGCGCGACAGTGCGCGTAAGCGCGCGCAGGCTCTCGGGCGCGAGCAGCTTCGCCGACGCGACGGTCTGCCGGTCCGCGCCCCCCGAGGCTGGCGCGGGGTTCCTTACCGAGACCTGCACCGCGTTGCCGTACGCGTCCTTGAAGGCGCCCTCGATGACGGCGATGCGCTCGGCGTCGACGTTGCCCACGCTGCCGCCGCCGGTCTTGTAGGT
>JAGQJA010000299.1:4488-7818 GCA_020430845.1 Myxococcales bacterium | reverse complement strand
CCGTAGCCCACCGACGTGGGGACGGCGACGACGGGGACGTCGACGAGCCCGCCGACCACGCTCGCGAGCGCGCCCTCCATGCCCGCGACCACGACGATCGCCGACGCGCCCTCGAGGACGCTCTTCTTGTGCAGGATGCGGTGGATGCCGGCCACGCCGACGTCGAAGAGACGGTCGTGTCGGACGCCGAGCGCCTTCATCGTCTCGGCGCACTCCTCGGCGACGGGCATGTCGCTCGTGCCTGCGCTCACCACCAGCGCCTGACCGGCGAGCAACGCCGGCGCGGCCTCGCCGTCGAGCGTGACGGTGCGCGCCGTGGCGTTGTGGCGCGCGCCAGGCAGCGCATCGGAGACCTGCGCCGCCTTCTCCGCGTCGACGCGCGTGATCAGCACCGTGTGCTTGCTGCGCGAGAGCTCGCGGGCGATGCCGATGATCTGCTCGGCGGTCTTGCCTTCGCCCAGGATCACCTCGGGCACCCCTTGGCGGAGCGCGCGATGATGATCGACGACGGCGTAGCCGAGATCGGCGAAGGGCATGTGACGCAGCTCACCCACCGCGTCGTCGAGGGTCACGTCACCAGATTTCACGCGAGCCAAGAGCTCTCGCAACGTCGAAGCTTCCACGGAGGCCACCGTAGTGCACGTCCCCGCGCGGCGCTACAGCGCTGATTCCGCTAGGGATTCGGGCCGCGCCCCGTGGTAACTAGCCCCGTGCCCATCCTCCTCGCCGCCCCCATCGCGCTCGCGCTCGGCGTCGGCCTGGCGTGGGTGGGCCGCGTCGATCTCGCGCGGGCAGAGCTGCCGGTCTTCCTCACGCGACCGTTCGCCGTGGCGTGCGCCCTGGCGGCCTTCGTGCTCGCGCCCGTGCTCGGCTACTTCCTCGCGTTCCACGAGGACTGGTCGTTCCTCTATCTCGTCCGCGGCGTCGACATGCCGTCGGCCGTCGACCTCGCCCTCGTCGTCGTCGTCAGCGCGCTCGTGCCCGGGGCGCTCGCCCTCTCGAGCCCGCTCGCCGTGGCGCGCCGTGGACCGCTGCTCGCGCGCATCATCGGCGCCCTGGTGCTCGTCACGGCGCTCGCCGCGCTGGTCGCCGTACGTCGCCTCTCGGTGAGCGCGACGTACTCGCAGTACCACGGCGGCTACGGCATCACGCCCATCGGGCGGAGCGCGCTCGGGCGCGGCGTGCTGCTCGCGTGGGCCACGCTCGTCGCGGGCGTCGCGTGGAGCGCGCGCGTGCTGTCCCGACGCTCGAGCTGACGCGACGCCGCGGCGCGCGATGCACCGGCGGCGCCCGCCGTGGCATCTCGCGGCTCATGTCGAAGGCGCGCAACCCGCGACTTCCCGCGCCGAGTAGGGCGCATGCCCGTTGGATCCGGCCATCACCGATGAAGCTCTGCGCCGCCGTCGTTTGCACCACGCTGACCACCACGCTCGCCGCGTGCGGAGCTCCAAGGCACGCGGCGCCCCTCCGCGCCGCCGCCGAGCCCGTCGCGCCTCGGCCCATCGCCGCCGAGCCCGTTGCGGCCGAGCCCATCGCCGCCGAGCCCATCGCGCCACCGCGTGCCACTCCACCAGAGCCGTGGCCAGAAGCTCCAGGGATCGAGATCACACACGCCTACGACGACGGCACGCGAGCCGTGCGCGCGCTCGGCTACCTCGACTCCTACAGCAGCACGCCGGGCCAGAGACTCTCTCTGGCGACGGACGCATACGCGTACGCGGAGCTGTCCGGCTCGGCCGCCGTCGTCGCGGAGCTCCGCGCAGCGTCGAGAGTCGGGCGTGGAGCCTTCACGGGTCCGAACGGGTCGATGCTCGACGAACAGCGCGCGAGGACGTTGATTCCGGCGATCGGGACTTGCGGGGCGCACACGTGGGTGACCGGCGTCGCCGTCGTCGTGGTCGGCAGAGCGACGCTCCTCGCGAAGACCGAGCTCGGCTACGCGCCCGAGCTCAGGATCGCCGTGGAGCGCGTCGAGGCGGTGATCCCCACCTCGAGATGGCTCACCGTCGCGCCCCGATACGCCCAGGCCGTCGCGCGCGTCACCCGTGCCGTGTCGAAGCGCCGAGCCCTCGCGCCCGAAGACGGCGCGACGATCGAGCGAGCCCAGAACGAGATCCGAGCCGCCTTCGGTGCGGGCGTCGCCCCGCTCCTCGAGGTCGATCGACTGCTCTCGGCGTTGCGCGCCGCCATCGCGGCGGGCTCCGTGTCTGGCGCCCGCGCCGCGCTCCGCGCGCGATGCCACAGGACCACCGAGGAGTGGGCGCTCGACGACGCGCTCGACAAGCTCTGACGGCGAGGCGCGCGCCGCCGCGTGCTACGATTCGGGCATGTGGGTCCGCGGCGCGGCGATTCGACCGGTACCGGCGTACGCCGTCGTGCCGTCGCACGTGCTCGACGACGTCGAGGCGGAGCTCGCGGCGAGCGGCTACGGCGACAATCCCGATCTCGACGACGCGTTCTCGCGCTTCGAGCGGACGCAGCCGCACCTCGCGCAGCTCGCGGCGACCGTCCTCCAGAAGCCGCTCGACGAGACGGCCCTCGCCCTCGGGTACTTCCTCAACATCGCCGTGTGGCTCGCGTTCGAGCGTGCGTTCGGGCCGCGGCTCGAGGAGGTCACGGAGGGCGAGCTCGAGGCGGCGCAGAGCGCCGTGGCCCTCGAAGAGGAGCTGCGCGCCGCCCACGCCGAGGAGCCGCTCGACGTCGAGGACGTCATGGCCATCGAGCAGCCCGCCGTGCTGGCCTTCCTCAACGAGCACGTCGACGCGGCGCTCGAGCCCGCCGATCGCGAGCAGCGCGACGTCGACGTCGACGACGTGCACACCGTGTATCGGGCCGCGCTCGTGCTGACGCTCGCCCTGTCGCACGGTGTGCGCCCGGTAGGCGCCGAGAAGCCGCGCGAGCTGCTCGCCTGAACGACGTCGGGTGCTCGCGCTCGCGACGTGGCGCGATCGGCGCTCGCGAAGGAGCCGCGAGATTTCGCGAGCTTGGCTGAGGTGCGGCGGCATCTGCGCCGATGTGTGCGGCTTCTATGCACACTACAAACTTCAACCACGCCGGCGCGCCTCGCCTGAAATCGTGGCGTGGCGCGCACCGCACACGTGCACGCACACGGGTGGGCACGCGTAGGAGCGGAGATCACGGCGCGTGACAGCGCACGAGATGGGCGCACGCGGGATCGACGTTGGCAGGCCTCGTGCAGTGTCGGGCCCTGTGGAGGCTCGAATGAACGATCGAAAGGTCTTGGCCGTGGCGTTGGCTCTCGGACTCGCGTGCGGCGCAGCAGCGTGCGCTGGCGCAGACGACGGGAGCACGCCGGCGGAGCAAGCCTCG
>JAGQJA010000299.1:0-4388 GCA_020430845.1 Myxococcales bacterium | reverse complement strand
GCCCTCTTCGAGGCCGCGGGCAAGGAGTTCGACGTCCCGGCGCCCGTGCTCAAGGCCATCGCGTGGACCGAGACCCGCTACCAGATGGTCGTGGGCGAAGAGGAGCACGAGGACCGCCCGGCCGCGTTCGGCATGATGGCGCTCTCGGGCGAGCGGCTGACGAAGGCGGCCGCCCTCGCGAACGTGACGGTCGAGCAAGCCAAGACGGACCCGACCGCCAACGTGCGCGCGGGCGCGGCCCTCCTCTCGTCGATCGCCACCGAGCTCGGGCTCTCCGACCGCGCCTCGATCCCGGCCTGGCAGGCCTCGGTCGGTCGCTTCAGCGGCATCGAACAAGAAGAGGCGCGCGCCCAGTACGAGGTCGGGGGCGTGTTCGGCGTGCTGCGCAAGGGCGTGGGCGTGCTCGGTGCGAGCGCGCGCGACATGGAGCTGCCCGACGTGGGAGAGCTCTCGCTCGCCGCGGCGGCGCCCGACTACGGGCCGGCGCTCTGGCGCCCGTCGCCCAACTACAACAGCCGCAACACGAGCATCTCGGCCGTCATCATCCACACCTGCGAAGGCGCGTACGCCGGCTGCTGGGGCTGGCTCGCGCAGAGCCGATCGGGCGTGAGCGCTCACTACGTGGTGCGCGAGGACGGCGGCGAGATCTCGCAGCTCGTGCGCGAGACGAGCCGCGCCTGGCACGTCTCGGCCAAGTACGACTGCAAGCTCAACGGCAACACCGACTGCTCGCGCAACGGCTCGTCGATCAACAACTTCAGCATCGGCATCGAGCACGCCGGCTTCGGCTCGCAGAAGTCGTGGCCCGCGGGCCAGATCGAGGCTTCGGCCCGTCTCGTCTGCGACATCACGCGCGACCGCTCGATCCCGCGCGACCGCTTCCACATCGTCGGCCACGGACAGCTCCAGCCGTACAACCGCTCCGACCCCGGCCCCAACTGGCCTTGGGCCGCGTACATCTCCCGCATCCAGCAGCTCTGCTCGACGGGCGGCGGCGGCTCCTCGTCCGGCGGCTCCTCGTCCGGCGGCTCCTCGTCCGGTGGCTCTTCGTCCGGCGGCTCTTCGTCCGGCGGCTCGGGCGGCTCGTTCAGCCCGATCATCATCGACAGCAACAACGGTCGCAACGATCGCGCCCGCGGCTACATCACCGTCAGCGACTCGTGGCGCAGCAGCTCCAACGTGAGCGGCTACTACGGCACGGGCTACTTCTGGGCGTCGGCCAAGAACGTGTCCGACGGGGCGGTGTTCTCGTTCTACCTCGACTCCGACGCGACGCGCACCATCGACCTCCAGTGGTCGGCCGCCTCCGACCGCGCGAGCAACGTGCCCGTCGTCGCGGTCAACTCGCGCGGCGAGAAGCTCGGCACCGCGTACGTGAACCAGCGGGCCAACGGCGGAAAGATGAACACCGTCGGGAGCTGGGCGTTCACGCGCGGCTGGAACCAGGTCATCGTGTCGCGCTGGGCCGAGAGCGGCAAGGTGGTCATCGCGGACGGCGTGCGTGTCCGCTGACGTCTCGCGCCTCCGCGCTGCGCTCTTCGCGGGGCTCGCGCTCTCGGCCGCCAGCGCCACGGCCGACGCGGGGCCGTCGCGCCTGTCGCGCACGATGGGCGCCGTCGAGCGCGCGAACATCAGCGCGAGCCTCGTCTATGTGCGCGACGACGGCGGCCGCAAGCAGGTGTTCACGATCGCGGCCGACGGCTCGGGGGAGCGCGCGCTGACGTCGGGCGCGGCCGACCACTACCCCGCCGACGTGACGCGTGACGGCGCGACGCTCGCCGTCATCGGCGCGCGCGGCGCGACCGAGGCCGATCACGTCGAGTCGCTCGAGCTGGTCGACCTCGGGACCCGGCGCGCGCGGCCGACGAGCATCTCGGCGTCGCGCCTGCGCAACCCGACGTTCTCGCCCGACGGAACGCGCATCGCGCTCGAGGCCGACGGCACCCTCGACGGCCAACCGAAGGCCTTCCGCGACGTCTTCGTCACGGACGCATCGGGTGGCCACGTCCGGCGCCTCACCCACGATCCGCGCGGCAGCTTCGAGCCCGCGTTCACCAGCGACGGCGCGGCCATCGTGTTCGCGGCGAGCGACGACGACGGCGCCGAGCTCCAGCGCGTCGACGTCGCGGGTGAGGGACCTCGCGCGCGCTTGACGCACGCGAAGGGCGACGACTTCTCTGCGAGGCCGAGCCCCGACGGGCGACGGCTCGCGTTCGTGAGCGCGCGCACGGGCGTCGATCGCGTGTGGCTGCGCGACATGACGGCAGGCGAGCCCCGACTCGTCGCCTCGCGCGGCGCGGGCGAAGAGCGCGACCCGTCGTGGTCGCGTGACGGCACCAAGCTCGCCTTCACGCAGCGCACCGCAAAGGGCGCGCGCGTCGTGGTGTGGGACGCGGGCACCGACCAGATCACCGCGCTCACCGACGGCGCGAGCACCGACGAGACGCCGTCGTTCTCGCCCGATGGGCAGTACGTCGCGTACGCGTCCGGCCAGGGCGGCGCGCGAGACGTGTGGATCTCGCGCGTCGACGGCTCGGCCCGGGTCAAGGTCGCGAGGGCGGCCGCCGACCGCTGGCGCCCGCTCTGGATCGCGCGCTGACGGCGGTGCGGTCGCTCGGCCGCGGCGGCCGCGTGCTACGTTCGGGCCCATGCAGACCGAAGCGATGGTCATGCGCGCGACCGGGGGCCCCGAGGTCCTCGAGCGCGCCCACATCGAGCTGCCCGAGCCAGGCCCTCGCGAGGTGCGCGTGCGCGTGCGCGCCGTGGCGCTCAACCACATCGACATCTGGGCGCGCCGCGGCCTCCCTCACTTTCGCTACGAGTTCCCGCACCGGCTCGGCGCCGACGTCGCGGGAGAGGTCGAGGCGCTCGGCCCCGGCGCCTCTGGAGTGAAGGTCGGCGACAAGGTCGTGATCAACCCGGGCCTCTCGTGCGGCGTGTGCGAGCGGTGCCTGCTCGGCCAAGACAACTTCTGCCGGCGCTACAAGATCCTGGGCGAGAACACGCAGGGTGGCTACTCGCGCCACATCAACGTGCCCGACGCCAACTGCCTCCCCTACCCCGGCGATCTGCCGTTCACGTCGGCCGCCGCCGTGCCGCTCTGCTTCCTCACGGCGTGGCAGATGGTCGTGCGCAAGGCGCGGGTCGCCGCGGGCCAGACGGTGCTCGTGCAGGCCGCCGGCAGCGGCGTGTCGAGCGCGGCCATCCAGATCGCCAAGATGCTCGGCGCGCGCGTCATCACCACGACCAGCACCGCGGCCAAGGCCGAGCGGGCGCGCGAGCTCGGCGCCGACGAGGTGATCGACTACACCCATCAGGACTTCGTGGCCGAGTGCAAGCGCCTGACCGACAAGCGCGGCGTCGACGTCGTCATCGAGCACGTCGGCGGCGACGTCTTCGCCAAGAGCATCCTCGCCGCCGCGTGGGGCGGCCGCATCGTGACGTGCGGCGCCACCACCGGCTTCTCGCCCGAGATCGATCTGCGCCACGTGTTCTTCCGCCAGATCGAGATCCTCGGCTCGACCATGGGCCCCAAGGGAGATCTCCACGGCGTGCTCCGCCTCGTCGCGGCCGGCAAGCTGCACCCCGTCGTCGACCGCGTCATGCCGCTCTGGCAGGCGGCGGACGCGCACCGCCTGCTCGAGGAGCGCAAGGCCTTCGGCAAGGTCGTGCTCGAGGTCGACTGAGCATGGGAGACAAGCTCGTCCACGAGGCCGACTGGAAGCGGCGCGCGATCTACCGCGATCGCGACGGCTACTACGCGCTCGAGACCGCCGACACCGGCGAGGTCCCGGTGCGGCTCTTCCTCACGCAGCGCCTCCTCACCGAGGCCGAGCCGACGCTCTATCGCCAGATCGTCAACGCGGCGCGCTTCCCGGGCGCCAAGCTCGTCGTCATCACGCCCGACGTGCACTACGGCTACGGCGTCCCCGTCGGGTGCGTCATCCTCACCGAGCGCGCAGAGGGCTCGGTCGCGATGGGGCCCGTCGGCTTCGACATCGGCTGCGGCATGATGAGCGCCAAGAGCGACGTCGACGCCGACCTCGCGACCCCGGACCGCAAGCTCGCGTTCAACCGCGAGGTGATGAAGCGCGTGAACATGGGCGCCGGGGGGCGCAGCGTGCGTCTGGGTGAGCTCTCCAAGCGCGACTTCAACGAGCTCGTGCGCGGCGGCGCCGAGCACTACGTCGACAAGTTCGGCGCCACGTTCGAGCGCGCGCGCGCCGAGCGGCACCGCATCCCGGTCGACGACGCGTGGGACATCCCCTGGGGTGGCCGCGGCAGCCCCGAGCGCGGGCTCGACCAGCTCGGTTCGCTCGGCGGCGGCAACCACTTCATCGAGCTGCAACGAGACGAGGCGTCGCACAAGCTCTTCGTCCAGGTGCACA
>JAGQJA010000298.1:2599-2784 GCA_020430845.1 Myxococcales bacterium | reverse complement strand
CTCGACACGTTCGACGACGACGAGCGCGCCGCGCACCACGAGCTCGGCGAGCGCGCCGCGATCCGCGTACCCGTCGACACGTCGGTCGCGGCCCTCTGCGCGCCCATCGGCATCACGGACCCGTTCCTCGACCCGTGGGAGCCCGAGCGCCGCGACGTGTCGATGCTCTTCGTGCCGTCGCGCCG
>JAGQJA010000298.1:0-2551 GCA_020430845.1 Myxococcales bacterium | reverse complement strand
GCGTAGCTGCCGTACTGCTCGCGGTTCATGAAGATGCGGACGTCGTACTGACCCGCCGCGGCGAAGTTGCAGCGCAGGCGTGTGTGACGGTCGCCCTCGCACGCCGTCTTCGGCCCGCCGCCGTGCGGCGTGTAGTTGACGATGATGAAGAGGTTGTCGGGGTTGTCGATCTCGAGGTCGAGACCGCCGGCCGCCGTGACCTGCGCGCGGTCGGGCGAGCGAAGCGTCAGCCGGTGCACGAAGAACTCGGGCGACAGCACGGGCCGGCGAAAGAACTCCGCGCGCGAGATGGGCTGGGCCATCAAGAGCCACTCGGTATGGTCGGCGAAGTGCGTCCGCGCGAAGAGGTCGGGCGGCGTGAAGAGGTACGCCGTGCTGTAGCGCTTGGTGAAGTCGTCGCCGCCCACCGAGCCCGCGTCCCACGTCGCGTCGATGAGGTACCACGCGCCGCCGAGCTTGGCGGCGTTCCACGCGTGGGGCTCGCCGGCGAGCGGCGCGTCGGAGCTGCGCGCGTCGCCGACCACGTACACGATCTCGTCGCCCGTGACCTTGCCGAGCTCGGCGAGCAGGTGCGCGTAGCCGGCGCACACGCCCTTGCGCGACGCGAACACGGCGCGCGCGTCACCGGCGGACTGCGGGATGCGGGGCGCTCGCAGCGCGGGCACGTCGTACGCGACGCGATCGGCGACCCAGTCGTGGAGGGCCTTCACGCGCTGGACGGGATCGTGCTCGCGCTCCGCGATGTATCGACCGACGGCCTCGATGCTGCTCTCTGCTTCGCGCGGCATGGCCGCGACGACCGGATGGATCTGCGCGGGCATGGGGTAGGGGGGGGCCGTGCCGGGCGCCGAGGGCGGCGGCGGGGGCGGCGTCGCCGTCGACGTGCCGGACGGAGCTGTGGTGGACGTTCCCGTCGGCGTCGCGGTGGGCCTGGGCGGCGGTCGCGGGCGATCGTTGGGCTTGGGGGTCGGCGTGGGCTTTTCGTCGTCGTGCCGGTACGGGTTCTTGCGGACCCATCGGTAGAGCCAGTCGAGCGCGCCGGCGCTGCGGAGCAACGCGCGTCGCGTGCGCTCGGCCGTGGGGCCGTGGTGACCGTCGAGCGCCCAGTCGCCGCGCGTCGAGAGCGCCAAGAAGCCGCGCTCGGGAAAGAGCGCGAGCAGCGCCACGAGGAAGACGAGGTTCACCGCGAGCGTGCGAAGCACCAGGCGATCGAAGAACGTGAGGAAGCGCCTGCGCTTCTTGGCGCTCTTGCGACGACGCAGCTCGCCCACGGCGTCCCACGCGAGCGGCAGACCCGGAAAGAGCAGCGCCCCCGCGGCGACGGGCAGCCACGTGGCCCGGTTGGCGTAGGCCGCGAGCGACGACGCGAGCCACACGCCCATGAGGGGTGTCGCCACCATGAACGACACGGCGAGCGCCTTGAGGGCGAGCCCCACCGCCGAGCCGCCTTCTCTGCCTCCCCGAGAGCCCAACGTCACACAGGTAACCACGGCCGCGCGCGCGAGCCAGACAACTCATCCGGGCGGTCACCGATTTCGCGCGCCTGAGCTATGCTCCGAGCCGTGGGAGCCGAGTCGTCCAGGACGACCATGACGCCGGGGCAGCACGTCACGCCGAACGTACGGCTGCTGAGGCCGCTCGGGGCGGGAGGCATGGGTGCGGTCTGGGTCGCCGAGCACCTGAGCCTCAAGACGGACGTCGTGGTGAAGTTCATGCTCCACGGCGCAGAGAACAGCCAGTCGGCGCGCGCGCGCTTCTCGCGAGAGGCGGCCGCGGCGGCCTTGGTCAAGAGCCCTCACGTGGTGCAGATGCTCGACCACGGCGTCACGGACGAGGGCATCCCGTTCATCGTCATGGAGCACCTCGAGGGCGACGACCTCAGCAAGCACATCGAGGCGCGCGGCAAGCTCGAGCCGCGCGAGGTCGTCGACATCGTGCACCAGGTCGCCAAGGCCCTCACCGGCGTGCACGCCGCCGGGCTGCTCCACCGCGACATCAAGCCCGAGAACATCTTCTTGTGCGAGCACGACGGAGAAGAAGAGCGCTTCGCGAAGCTGCTCGACTTCGGCATCGTCAAGGAGCACCAGTCCGAGGACGGCAGCGCGAGCGGCGACACCAAGACGGGGCAGGTCGTCGGCACGCCGTTCTACATGAGCCCAGAGCAGGTGACGGCGCAGCGGGAGCTCGACTTCGGCACGGATCTCTGGGCGCTCGGCGTCGTCGTCTTCGAGGCGCTCACGGGGCGGCGGCCGTTCGACGGTCCGTCCTTCGGCGCGCTCGCGGTGGCGATCGCCACCGGGCCCATCCCCGTCCCGACGACGTTCAATCCCGAGCTGCCGGCGTCGGTCGACGCGTGGTTCAAGCGTGCCTGCTCGCGCGACGCCGCGGCTCGCTTCACGTCGGCGCGCCAGATGTCCGACGCCCTGCGCGCTTGCTTCGACGCGTCGCACAACCTCTCGCCGACATCGGCCGCGCACGGCGACTCGGGCAGCCGCGCGCGGCTCCCCGACGGCGGCAGCGGACCGCGCGCCGTCTCGCCCGCGCTCGAGCT
>JAGQJA010000297.1 GCA_020430845.1 Myxococcales bacterium | reverse complement strand
ATCCGCCGCGTCCCGCAGGACCGCAAGAACCTCCTCGTCGGCTACCACGTCTGCTGCCTGCGCTGCGGGTTCAACACGCCCGCGCTCGCCGGCAACGATGGGCTCGACATCGACGAAGGCGACGCGCCCGACGACCTGACGTTCTCGAAGGCGCTGCGCTGCACGTTCTGCCGCGTGCTGATGCACGTAGCCCACGGCGAGCTGCGGCTCGAGGAGGACGCCGATGTGCGACACATCCGCTTCCGCTGATCGGCTCCTCGTCGTCCACGAGGCCCGCGTCGCTGCCGACGACCTCGTCGAGCGCTTCCTCCGGCTCTCCGTGGCCAAGGCCATGAGCCTCGGCACCCGCGCCGGGTTCGATCGCGCCGTGGCGCTCCTAGCCGCCCAGCTCCGGCGCGCCACCGGGCGTGCGGATGTCGACGCCGTGCGCGAGGCGATCGCCGTCCTGGACGTCGATTGGGCGCGCACGACCGCCGCCGAGAGACGGCGCCTGGTCGCCGAGGCGATGGCCGCAGCGGGCCGCGCCACGGCGATCGTGCCTGCGCGCATCGAGGCGCCATTCAATGACGCCGCGCAGGAGGTGGTCGCAGCCACGCGCACCGACGCCCGGCGCGGACAGCGGCTGGCGATCGGCGCCGAGTTCAACGCCGTCGATCGNNNCACGTGACCAGCTCCCAGGGCAACTTCGTCCGCGACGAGTACGGCCGCCGCATCGAGGGCTTCGGCGAGGAGGCTCGTCGCATCGTCGCCGGCGGGCTCGATGAAGGCCTCGGGCGAGACGACATCGCCGAGGCGCTGGAGCAGGCCGCCCGCGCCGCGCTCGTCGAACGCGCCCCGTTCTACTGGGAGACGGTCGCCGCCTCGTTCATCGCGCAGGGCCGCTCCTACGCGCAGATGAGCAGCTACGCCGAGGCGGGCATCCGGCAGTACCGCATCGAGGCGGTGCTCGACGAGCAGACCACGAACATCTGCCGCTATTTGCACGGCAAGACCTTCTCAGTGGCCGACGCCCTCCGGCGCTTCGACCGCATCGAGCAGCTCGAGGACCCCGAGGCCATCAAGCAGGCGATGCCGTGGGTCCGCGCGAGACGGGCCGCACCCGGCTCTACGTGGACGGCGGCGGCGGTCGGACCGACCTCGCCGAGGTCACGCGCTCGGCGATGGGCACCCGGGACGATCGCGGCGACTTCCGTGCGCTCGCCAGCGACGGCGCCTTGAACGAGGTCGGGATCGGCTTCCCGCCGTACCACGGGCTCTGCCGGTCCACGACGCTCGCGGTCGTATAGCCACGGTCAGATGATGATGGCGAGGTCGCCGGCATAGTCCGGCTGAAGCTGAGCAAGCGTGATGGCACGAACCGATGCGGTGCCGGGATCCGCCTGATGCCAACTCCCGGTGTCGAAGAAAACGACAGTGATGTGCGCAGCGCGGATCCCGCTGGGCAGATTCACCCCGTGGGAGATGAGAAAACCCGCGGCCGCGCTCGGCGTCGCCGATGCCCAGGCTGCCGGGTCCACCGGAGTGAACCGCTGTGCGCTCGATGACGAGCGAAGGGTAGCGAGGGCGGCCTGCAGCGAGTCGAAGCCGTTGTTCCCTGCCCGCATCCCTTCCTGAATCAGCGGGTCCAGAGCCTGTTGCGTTGGGGCCTGCTTCTGGAGCCAGGTCAGGAGGCTGCATGCCGAGGCCGCGATGCACGCGTCCTTGTGGATCTGCTGCTGGATCGGGAACGACATTGGGCCAGCGAGCCACGAGAGCCGTCTCGAACGCAACCGAATCTGCGCGCGTGTCCCCTCCGAGCGAAGTCGGCGGCTTTGCCTCTGCGGAGGACGACGCATGCCCGAGCCGAAGCCGCGCGAGCCCGAGACGACCGCCCCGACCACCGGGGACGGGACGCCTGCGTCCGCGCCTGGGCGGACTGGGAACAAGACGGCGAAGCAGGACGCGCCCTTCGTGTGGCCGCGCGACCTGAACGCGCCCTCCAGCGACAAGCCCGAGTGGGGCACCGACCCGGAGGCGCTGCGCGATGTCTGACCGCCGCGAAGCTGCCATCGCCCACGCGCGCCGCATCCTCGCGGTCAACCAGGGGGTGCGCCCGGACGGCGCCGAGGTCGAGAAGACCATCTGGGGCTCGCCCGCCGGCAAGAAGCGCCTGGCCGACCGCCTCGTGGCGATGCTCCCGGCGCACAAGACCTACGTCGAGCCGTTCGCCGGCAGCGCGGCGGTGCTGTTCGCCAAGGAGCCCTCGGACGTCGAGGTCATCAACGACGCCGACCTCGAGATCGCCGACGCGTACCGGCTCATCAAGAAGCTCACGCCGGAGGGGCTCGCTCGGCTGAAGAAGCTGCCCTGGGTCGGCGACGAGAAGACGTTCA
>JAGQJA010000296.1:12854-15066 GCA_020430845.1 Myxococcales bacterium | reverse complement strand
GGCGCGACGTCGGCCGGGGCCATGGTCGCGGCAGGCGCGGGCTTGGTCGCGAGCGCGGGGCCCGACCCGGCGGCGCCTCGGCCCGCGCCGAGCAGACCGAGCCCGCCGAAGCCCGCCGTCGAAGAGTCTTCCTTCTTCGCCTTCTCGGCGCCGTCGCCGATCTCGTCGGAGTCGCTCACTCCACCGCTCTTGTCGGCCGCGATCGAAGCGACCACGCCGCCCGTCGCCGCGGTCTCGCCGGTCCAGCTGGGCCCGTGACCCGCACGCGCGATCCCGAACGCCTTGAACATCGCCTCGCTCTCGAGGACGAGCAACGAGGTGAACTTCGACGGCACAGAGAAGCGCCGCGAGAGCTCGACGAGCTCGGTCTTCCCTTTGTCGCCGGCCGTCCGCTCCTGGTCGGCGATGCGCGCCGCCGCGTAGAGGCGCGGCACGAACGCGTTGCCAGGATCGCTCGAGGGACGCACGTCGATCGGGTAGCGCGCCTCGAAGGGGTCGCCGCCCACCTTGCCGCGGAGCACGACGTCGCCCTGCACGTGGTCGGCCTTCATGCGCGCCGTGACGATCGACTCGGCGCCCGCGCGGATGGGCGCGTGGACCGAGGGCGCGACCTCGACGAGGCCGTCGGGCAGCACGATCTCGACGTCGCGCAGCGCGGAGCCGTACGTGGCGTTGAGCGTCTCGAGCGCGGCCGACTCGAGCCGCTGCCCGGGCTGGTAGGGCACCACGACGCCGCCGCCGCCGCGGGCGATCTCGCCGAGCAGCTTGGCGTCTGCGTCCGCGCCCACCGGGACGGCCACGACCGCCGCGCGCGGATCGTCGACGGCGCGCGTCACCTCGGCGGCCACGCGCTCGAACGATCGGTAGCCCGCGGTCGCCACGCCGTCGGAGACGAGCACCACGCGGAGGTCGCGCGCCTTGTCGCGACCGGGCGCGCGGGACGCCGAGCGGACGGCGCCGACGAGATCGCTCGCGCCGTCGGGGGTCACGCCCGCGAGGAACGCGTCGACGTCGTGCGCGGAGGGCGCGCCCGGCGCGACGAAGCCACCGGGCATCGCGCGGCACGACACGTCGCACGCGAGCACGGTCACGCGATCGCGCCGGTCCATCTCCTGCGTCATCTGCACCGCGAGCCGCTGGGCGCGCTTGAAGCGCTCGCCGAACATGCCGCGGCCGGCGTCGACGACGATGACTTGATCGCGCGGTTTGACGTCGGCCCACTTGGGCAGCTTGGGGCGGAGGGCGATCGCGACGAACGGGTCCGCGCCCACCGGATCCTCCGCGGGCTTCTTGCCGGCCGTCGCGGGGGCCGGCGGCGGCGGCGACGGGTCCTTGTAGGTCCAGATGGACGCGTCGGTCTTGGCGTCGTCGAGCGAATATTCGATGGTCAGATCGCCGCTCGGTGAGAACGAGGTCATCGTGCTCGAGAGCTTGGCCTTGCCGCCCTCTTCAGACTGCGTGAGCTCGTAGCCCCGCACGCGCACGCCGCCCTTGGCGTCGTGGCCGACGAGCTGCGCGTCGACGGAGAACGCGCCGATCGTCATGTCGCTGTTGGTCGACTGGGGGAGCGGGTAGACGTAGCGCCGCACGCCGGCGACGGGCTCGACGGTCTCGGTGTACGCGATGACGATGCGGCGCGACCCACGCTTGGGGATCGGGAAGATCCGCAGCTCGAAGCGCCCGCCGCGCTGCCACTCGAGCAGCGCCGGATCGTGCCACGGGCCGGGCACCCACACGATCTCTTCGAAGGGCTTGGGCTGGTTGGGCGTCGCGTTGCGGATGGCACCACGCCAGATCGCCGACGCGCGAGACTTGTCGATGAACTCGCCCTCGACGAGCTTGCCGTCGACCTCGAGCGCGAGCCTCTCGATCTGCGCGCCGGGCGGCAGCGGGAAGCGGTAGATGCCCTCGAGCTCGTCGTTCGTGTCGTTGGTGAACACCTCGTCGATCTCGGTGCGCGCGACGTTGCCCGCGACGCGGATCTTCACCGCGTGCTGCGCGAGGCGCACCGCGCGGTCCTTCTCGTCCTTGGCGCCCGGCTTCTTGGCGCGGAGCTCGCCGACGCCGCTCGCGGGCGCGTCTGCGTCCTCGTTGTGACCCGTGATGAGCTGCTCGCCGAACGCGGCGCGCTGCGCCAGATCGTTCGCCGGCGCGATCTCGAGCGAACCGCCCGCGGCGACCGCCTCTTGACCCGCGAGCACGCGCTCGGTCT
>JAGQJA010000296.1:11366-12808 GCA_020430845.1 Myxococcales bacterium | reverse complement strand
TTGGTCGCCGTCACCGCGAGCTTGGTGCCCAGCACGCGCACGCGCGCCGCCGGCGTGTCGATCTTGGCGGCGGGCGCGCCGTCGATGTGGGCCACGTCGAGCAGGAGCGCACCCTCGACGACGCGGAGCGAGCGGGGGTCGGCGCCGACCTCGACCTCGGTGGCGCGATCGAGCACGATGACCGTCCCGTCGTCGAGCTCGAGGCGTGCGCGCGTGCGCGCGTCTGTGGCGAGGCGCGCGCCGGGCTTGACCTCGGCCCCCTCGCCGAGCTCCGCGCGGCCGCTGGACGACACCGCGGCGAGCCCGCCAGACTTGTCGGCGCCGCTGCGCGCGATGCGGGCGATCTTTCCGTGCCACGCACGCGCGGCCGCGGCCGACGGAGAGCGCTGGCGATCGGCGAGCTTGAGACCCACGACCGAGCTGACGCCGACGCCGAGACACGCGGCGAGCACCAACCACGCGCCGCGACGACGGAAGAGCGACGGTCGCTGCGCGGCCGGAGACGGCGCGGTCGGCACCGGCGCGTCTGCGCGCTGCGAGGTCGCCGTCTTCACGCGCGTCTCGCTGATGCGATCGACCGCCAGCGCCGTGAGCCGTTCGAGCTCGGCGCGGTCGAGGACGAGATCGTCTCCCGCGGCCGCGAGCGACGACGCGGTCTGCTCGAGATCGTGCTTGGCGTCGCGGCAGGCGTCGCAGCTCGCCACGTGCGTGAGCAGCGCCTCGCTCGCGCGCCCGTCGAGCAGCCCGATCGGATCCTCCAAGAACTGCAGACAGCGCGTGCCGCTCATCGCTCCCCCTCCCCGCTCGTCGCCGCGAGCGCCTTCGTCAGCCTGTCTCTCGCCGTCGCCTCGTCGATGCCGCACACCTTGGCGATGTCGTCGACGTCGAGGCGCGCCACGAGCTTGAGCACGAGCGCGTCGCGCTCCGTCGGGCGCAGGCGCTCCAACCTCTGCCGTGCGTCGGCCGCCTTGCCCATGCGCGCAGTCTCGGGCGCCTCGTCCCGGCGCAGCGGGCCGGTCAGCGTCTGGTGCTCGGCGCACAGCTTTCGGAGCGCCGAGAAGAGCGCGAGGCGCCCGTCGTCTGCGTCGCTGGCCTTGCCGAGCTCGGTCCCGGCGCGCTCGGCGAGCGTCTCGAGGATCTGCTTGCTGGCGCGCGCGTCACCGAGCAGCGCCATCGACGTGCGGGCGAGGATGGGGAGCGTCGCCTCGAGGAGCTCGGTGGCTTGTTCGCGGTTCACGCCCGTGATGCTAGCGGGCGGGGCCTCGTCGGCGCGGATGGAGATGGCAGCGGGGGTCACGGCCGCTATCGACGCGCCGAGCACCCAAAAGTTTCGATCAGGGCTCGAAAGGTAGGCGAACCTGCTTCATCGCCCCCGGGACGTGGTCGCTCGCCTCTTCTTTTGCGGCGCCCTTGGCCTCCATCAGCGCGCGCTCCTTCTCGAG
>JAGQJA010000296.1:10404-11238 GCA_020430845.1 Myxococcales bacterium | reverse complement strand
GGCACGCGCGATCCGGCCACCACAGGACTACCGCCCATGTCGGCGCGCACCTCGACGTACGGGTGGGCTGACATGGGCGGCTTGGATGCGTCCCCGACGCTGCCCGAGCCAGAACCCATGAGGGCGATCTAGCGCGGGACGGTGCGGGGGTCGACTTATGCGCGGGCGGACCGCGTCAGGTCGACGGCGGGGTGGCGTTGCGCGTCGTCTCGGGCTCGGTGCTCGGGGGCGACTCGTCGCGGGCGACGCGGCGGCTGGCTCCGCGGCGGACGTGCGGCGCGACGCCTCCCTTGCGACCGGCGACGCGCGCCTCGTCACTGGTGAAGCGGTGTGCGGTACCCGCAGCGTGCGCGGCTTTACCGCCCTTGCTGGCGATCTCGCTCACGCGGCTGCGATCCATCGCAGCGAAGCCGCGAGGGCGCCGGGGCTTCGGCGCGGCGGGCGCGTCGGACGCGACCTCGTCGGACGAAGTGGCGGTGGCGGTGCTGGGATCAAGATGCGCATTCATGATTCGAGAGCTCCTGGCTACGAGGGGCGGCGCCCCGTGTTCTGGTTTTCGTTCGGCGGTGCCGCACTGTGACGCGCGGGTTGGGGTTTACGACGGCTCAGGGTGACGAACGGTCCATCTGCCGGAATCTCTGGACTGCTTTCTCCCTGACACTTGTACGCA
The DNA here is from genome assembly GCA_020430845.1 of Myxococcales bacterium. Lineage (GTDB taxonomy): Bacteria > Myxococcota_A > Polyangia > Polyangiales > Polyangiaceae > Labilithrix. The sequence continues at coordinate 10,568 of JAGQJA010000296.1, read as the reverse complement.
CGTTGGCTTGGGCGGTTACTTCTTCGCTGGGCTCACTCACCCAGACGCACGAGGCGTTCGTTTTGTTCCGATGCCGGACCGCGAAGTTGGTCGCGCGCGACCCGCATCTCTCTTGGGGACGCGAGGTCGCGGTGCACAGCGAAGTGCGGCACCGAGTCGCGCGG
>JAGQJA010000296.1:278-10304 GCA_020430845.1 Myxococcales bacterium | reverse complement strand
GGGCGACGGCGGCGGCGCTAGTTGAGGTTCTGCCGCGAGAAGTGGCGCACGACGTCGCCGGTGGCGAGCTCGATCTGCTCACGCAGCTGGTCGGGGCTCGCGCTCTCGTCGACGAGGATCTCGGCGCGGCCCTCGTCGTCGAGGAAGAAGCCGCCGGGCGCGCTTGCGACGGTGGTGTCGCGGAGGAACGCAGCGGCGCGGATGGGCACGTCGTGGACGTGCACACCGACCTCGATGCGAACGAACCCGACGAGGCGGGTGTTGAGCTCCGTGTCGACCGTCATGTGAGGGAACCTAAGCACCCGACGCGCCGTGGCAACCCCGGCGCGAGAGTTGGCGCGATTCGTGGCGTCCCTTCTCAGCGCGCGCGTAGGGTGTATCCTCGCGCGCGCCGCGCCTCGCGTCCCCTCGGGACGTGCGCGGCCACGCACTCGAGGAGGAGCCGATGCAGATCGCGATCGTGGGTCTTGGGAAGATGGGCGGGAACATGGTCAAGCGGCTGCTCGGGGGCAAGCACGACGTCGTCGCGTACGACCGCGATCCCGCCGTGGTCGCGTCGCTCGTCAAAGAAGGCGCCACGGGTGCGAGCTCCCTCGCCGACCTGGTGAGCAAGCTCTCCGGGCCGCGCGCCGTGTGGGTCATGGTGCCCGCGGGCGATCCGACCGAGGCGACCATCAAGGAGCTCTCGACGCTGCTGTCGGCCGACGACATCGTCATCGACGGCGGCAACTCGAACTTCCACGACTCGGTCCGCCGCGCGGCGTCGCTCGCCGAGAAGAAGATCCGCTTCCTCGACGCCGGGACGTCGGGCGGCGTCTGGGGCCTCGAGGTCGGCTACTGCCTCATGGTCGGTGGAGACAAGAGCGCCTACGAGCACGTCCTCCCCGCGCTGACGACGCTCGCGCCCAAGGACGGCCTGGGGTACTTCGGCAAGGCGGGCGCCGGACACTTCTGCAAGATGGTCCACAACGGCGTCGAGTACGCGATGATGCAGTCGTACGCCGAGGGCTTCGAGCTCTTGAAGGCGTCGGAGTTCGGCTACGACCTCCGCGCGGTCACGAGCGTGTGGAACCACGGGAGCGTCATCCGCTCGTGGCTGCTCGAGCTCGCCGAGCGCGCGTTCAACAAGGACCCCGAGCTCAAGGAGCTCAAGGCGTGGGTCAACGACTCGGGCGAGGGCCGCTGGACCGTCAACGAGGCCGTCGCCCACGCCGTGCCCGCGCCGACGATCGCCGCTGCGCTCTTCGCGCGCTTCACGTCGCGCCAGGACAACTCCTTCGCGATGCGTGTGCTCGCGGCGCTCCGCAACGAGTTCGGCGGGCACGCCGTCAAGAAGGCCTGAGGAGAACCCGACCACGATGGAAAACCCGCTCCGGCGAGGCCTCGTCGAAGACCGCACCGGCGACGCGTGCGCCGTCGTCATCTTCGGCGCTTCCGGCGATCTCACGCGCAGAAAGCTCGTCCCTGCGCTCTACAACCTGGCCGTGAGCCGCTCGCTCCCCAACGGCTTCGCCGTCGTCGGCGTCGCCCGTCGCGAGAAGGACCACGCGACGTTCCGGGCAGAGATGAAGGAGGGCGTCTCGAAGCACTCGCGACGAAAGCCCATCGACCCCGCCGTGTGGAGCGACTTCGAGAGCGCCATCGGCTACGTGCGCGGATCGTTCGACGACCCGCAGACGTACGTCGACCTGCGCGCGCACCTCGAGACCACCGACGCCGAGCGCGGCACCAAGAAGAACCGCCTCTTCTACCTGGCCGTGCCGCCGAGCGAGTTCGGCGTCATCGTCAAGAACCTCCGCGACGCCGGGCTGGTCGAGCCCGGCTCGCACCGGCCGCGCGGCGCAGAGGCGTGGTCGCGCGTCGTCGTCGAAAAACCCTTCGGCGACGACCTCGCGAGCGCCCGCGCGCTCAACGACGTCTTCGCCGGCACCTTCGACGAGTCGCAGGTGTTCCGCATCGACCACTACCTCGGCAAGGAGACCGTCCAGAACCTCCTCGTGTTCCGCTTCGCCAACAGCCTGTTCGAGCCCATCTGGCACCGCGAGCACGTCGACCACGTGCAGATCACGGTGGCCGAGGACATCGGCGTCGAGGGTCGCGGCAAGTTCTACGAGCAGACGGGCGTCACCAAGGACATCGTCGAGAACCACCTGATGCAGCTGCTCTGCCTCACGGCGATGGAGCCGCCCATCTCGCTGTCGGCCGACGCGGTGCGCGACGAGAAGGTCAAGGTGCTCCGCTCGCTCCGGCCCATGGAGCGCTCGCTCGTGCAGAACAACGTGGTGCGCGGCCAGTACGCGCGCGGCTTCGTGCGGGGCGAAGAGGCGCCCGGCTACCGCGAAGAGCCCGACGTCTCGCCGTCGTCGCGCGTCGAGACCTTCCTCGCGATGCGCGTCTTCGTCGACAACTGGCGCTGGAGCGGCGTGCCGTTCTACGTGCGCGCGGGCAAGCGCCTCGCCCGACGCGTCACCGAAATCGCCATTCAATTCAAGAAGGTACCGCACACGCTCTTTCGCGCGCCCGACGGCGGCATCTCGCCCAACGTGCTCGCGATGCGCATCCAGCCCGACGAGGGCATCGCGCTGCGCTTCACCACCAAGGAGCCCGGGCAGCACACGATCTTGCGCGACGTGGCGATGGACTTTCGTTACGGGAGCGCGTTCGGCTCGAACACGCCCGAGGCGTACGAGCGCCTGCTGCTCGACGCGATGCGCGGCGACGCGACGCTCTTCACGCGCCACGACGAGGTCGAGGAGCAGTGGGCGTACATCGACCGCGTCTTCGAGGCGTGGCGCGCCGAGGCGAACGCTCCCCCGCCGCTCTACACGGCCGGCTCTTGGGGCCCCGAGCAGTCCGACGATCTGCTCGCGCGTGACGGACGACGCTGGAGGAAGCCGTGACGAGCGGCGGCGGCGCGAGCAGCTTGATCGCGTGGCTGGAGCGTGAGCTCCGAGAGATCTGGGCCGCGCAGGACGAGCCGGGCGCCCCGCCGATGTCTCGTGTCTGCACGATGAACCTCGTCGTGGTCGCGCCCACGCCCACGCTGGCCGAGCGCTACACGCCCGTCGTCGACGACGTGACGGCGAGCATCCCCGCGCGCGCCATCGTGGCGAGCCTCGACCCCGAGTCGACGAAGACCTCTCTCGAGGGGACCGCGACCGCCGTGTGCGCGCTCGAGAACGGGCGCAAGCTCTGCTCGGAGCGCATCGTGCTGCGCGCGTCGGGCGCCGACTGTGTGCGCGTCTCGAGCGCGGTCGACGCCCTCTTGGTCCCCGAGATCCCCACGGCGCTCGTGTGGCTCGGCCGCGTGCACGCCGACGACCCCATCTTCGAAGACCTCGCGCAGAGCGCCGACCGCGTGCTCCTCGACAGCGAGTACACGTCGCTGTCGAGCCTGCTCCACGTGACGGCGTGGGCGCGCGCGCAGCCCAGCTCGCCGCGCGTCGCCGACATGGCGTGGACGCGCCTGGCGTCGTGGCACGAGATGGTGGCGCGCATGTTCGACGAGGCCGACGCCATGCCCTACCTCGAGCGCGTGACCCGCGTGTCGATCGCGCAAGCTTCGTCGGCAGGCGCGCGCCTTGGCCCCGAGCCGGCGCTGCTCTTGGGTTGGCTCGCGACGCGGCTCGGGTGGAAGACCTCGCGCCTCGGCGGCGCGCTGCGCCTCAAGCGGCCCGACGGCACGCTCGTCTCGCTCGATCTCGGCAGCGTGCCCCGCCCCGAGGGCGTGGCCGACATGGCGCTCGCGCGGGTCACGCTCGTCGCCGAGGGCTTCGAGGGCACGGTCGAGCGCGAGCTGGGCACGGGCATCGAAGGCACGCGCGACGCCGACACGCTGCTCTGGCGGCGCGTCCTCGACGGAAAGACGATGGAGCACCGCGTGCGCCTCGGCGCGAACAAGGCGGCCAAGTGGCTCGAGCGCACGCTGCACCGGCCGGCGCACGATCCCGCGTTCGACGAGTCGGTGGCGTTCGCCGAGCACCTCGTGGACGATGGGCTGACGGTGTCGTGAAGCTGGAGGATCGATGTCGACGACGAAGGTTGTGCCCGGACTCTTGCTCGCCACGGCGAGCGTCGACAAGGCCGCGGTCGAGGCCGCCGCGAGGATGGCGCGTCACATCCGAGACGCGCTCAAGGCGCGAGGCCGCGCCGCGATCGCCCTGAGCGGGGGCAGCTCGCCGGTCGGCGCGTACAGGCTGCTCGCCAAGGACACCCTCGACTGGACCAAGATCGACGTCTTCTGGGTCGACGAGCGGTGCGTCCCGGCCAACCACGACCGGAGCAACTACCGCGCGGCCAAAGAGGCCCTGCTCGACCCGGCCGGCGTACCGCCGCCCAACGTGCACCGCATGCGCGGCGAAGCCTCCGACCCCGCGATCGCCGCCGCCGACTACGACGCGACGCTGCGCGAGGTGGTGACGAGCAAGATCGGCGGGATCCCGAGCCTCGACCTGGTGGTGCTCGGCGTGGGCGACGACGGGCACACGGCGTCGCTCTTCCCCGGCGAGGCGACCACCCAGATCACCGACCGCTTGGTCGCGGCCGTCCCGGCGCGCGCCGATCGCGAGGCGCGGCTCACGCTCACCGTCCCGGTCCTGGAGAACGCGCGCGCGACGGTGCTCGTCGCGGTGGGCGCGAACAAGCACCCGGCGCTCGAGCGCGTGTGGGCGGCGAACGGCAGCCTCGACGAGACCCCCGCGCGCGTGATCCGCGGCTTCCGCGGGTCGATCACGTGGGTGATCGACCGCGCGGCCGGCGGCATGTAGTCGAGCGCCCCGGCGCCTCCGCCGTCGACGGAGGGCCGGCGCGCCTCAGGCTCCCTGCTCGATGCGGGCGACGACCGCGTCGACCGTGAGGCCGTACTCCTTGGCGAGCACGGTGTCGGGCGCGCTCGCGCCGTAACGATCGATGCCGATCGTGATGCCCGCGTCGCCCACGTACTTGCGCCAGCCGTCGGTGCGCCCGGCCTCGATCGAGACCGTCTTGACGCCCTTGGGCAGGACGCTCGCGCGGTACGCCGCGTCTTGGGCGTCGAACACCTCGAGGCACGGCGCGCTCACGACGCGGACCTTCTTGCCCTTCTTCTCGAGCGCCTCGCGCGCGCCCACCGCGAGCCCGACCTCGCTGCCCGTGGCGATGAGCACCAGATCGGGCGCTCCGCCCGTGGCCTCTGCGAGCACGTACGCGCCTTTGAGCATCGTCTTGGGGTCGAAGCCCGCAGGCCGCGCGAGCACGGGCACCTTCTGGCGCGTGAGCGCGAACGCGGTCGGCGCGTCTTTGCGCGTGAGCGCGAGCGTCCACGCCGCGGCGACCTCGAGGCCGTCGGCGGGGCGGACCACCGCGAGGCCGGGGATGAGGCGCAGCGACGCGACGTGCTCGATGGGCTGGTGCGTCGGCCCGTCCTCGCCGACGAAGATCGAGTCGTGCGTCCAGATCCAGATCGCCTGGATCTTGCCGAGCGCGCTGAGGCGGACGCTGGGCCGCATGTAGTCGCTGAAGACGAGGAACGTCGCGCCGTACGGGATGAACCCGCCGAAGAGCGCCATGCCGTTGCAGATGGCGCCCATGCCGTGCTCGCGGATGCCGAAGTGGAGGTTTCTGCCCTCCATGTTCGACTTGGCGACGCCGCCGGACTTCTTGATGAGCGTCTTGGTCGACGGCGCCAGGTCGGCGGAGCCGCCCACGAGCGCCGGCACCAGCTCGGCCGCGGTCTGCTGGACGAGGTTCGACAGGTTGCGCGTCGCGTCGGCCTTGTCGGGCACGACGGCGATCAGTTTCTCCAGCAGATCCGCAGGGATGGCGCGCGAGTCCATGGCGTCGAGCGTCTTGGCCTGCTCGGCGTGCGAGGCGCGCCACGCCGCCAGCTCCGCGTCCCACGTCTTGCGATCGGCCGCGTTGTCGGCCGCGCGGTCGGCGAAGAGCGCGTAGACCTCCTTCGGCACGTGGAAGTGCTGCTCCGGGTCCCAGCCCATGGCCTTCTTCGTCGCCGCGATCTCGTCCTTCCCGAGCGGCGCGCCGTGGGCGCCGTGCGTGTCGTGCGCGTTGGGCGCGCCGTTGGCGATGTGCGTGCGCGCGACGATGAACGAAGGCTTGTCGTTCTGGGCGAGGGCCTTGTCGAGCGCCGCGCGGATCTGCGCGTGGTCGTGGCCGTCGATGCGCTGCACGAACCAGCCGTACGCCTCGTAGCGCTTGCCGACGTCCTCGCTGAAGGCGAGCTCGGTGTCACCCTCGATGGTGATCTTGTTGTCGTCGTAGAAGACGACGAGGTTCGACAGGCCGAGGTGACCGGCGACGCTCGAGGCCTCCGAGGAGATGCCCTCCATGATGTCGCCGTCGGACGCGATGCAGTAGACGCGCACCTTGTCGAACACGCCGCCGAAGCGCGCGGCCTTCATGCGCGCCGCGAGCGCGAAGCCCACGGCGTTGCCGATGCCCTGGCCCAGCGGCCCCGTCGTCGTCTCGACGCCCTTGGTGTGGAAGTGCTCGGGGTGACCGGGCGTCTTGGAGCCCCACTGGCGGAACTGCTTCAGCTCCGAGAGCGGCAGGTCGAACCCTGCGAGGTGCAGCATCGAGTAGAGGAGCATCGACGCGTGACCGCACGAGAGCACGAAGCGATCGCGCCCCTCCCACGACGGATCCTTGGGGTCGTAGCGCAGGTAGCGCGCCCAGATCTCGAACGTGATGTCGGCGAGCCCCATGGGGGTGCCGGGGTGCCCGCTGTTCGCCTTCTCGACGGCGTCGATGCTGAGCGCCTTGATGGTGTGGATCGACTGCTCGACGGCCTTGGGATCGTAGTCACGCGCCATGGCGCGGACCGTATCACGCGCCCCCGGAGGCACAACAGGCGCGGGCGCCCCTCTTCAGATGCGGCGGCCGAGCGCGTCGGACGTGGCGCCCAAGAGGCCCGCGAGCGGCTCGAGGACCACGGCGACGGGCAGCGGCTCGACGATCGCCCGCATCCGGCCCTTGTCGAGGAACGCCTCGGTGAACGCCTTGCCGCGGAGCAGCGAGACGAGCCGCGCCGACACGCCGCCGCAGATGTAGACGCCGCTCGTGGCGAGCCCCTTGAGCGCGAGGTTGCCTGCCTCGGCGCCGTAGATGCCGGCGAAGAGGTCGAGGGCCTTGGCCGCCGCTGGGCTCTTGCCGCTCTCGCCGAGCTCGACCACCGCGGCGTTGCGATCGGGAGCCTCGGCGAGGTGAGCGCCCACCGCGCGCGTCTCGCGCATGCCCTTCACGCGGACGAGGAAGTCGTAGAGGGCGCCGATGGTGCCGCCCGAGCCGACGCGCTCGTAGCTCACGCGCCCGCGGTGGACCTTCCACATGTGCTCGAGCAGCTCGATCTCGAGCTTGGAGCGCGGGGCGAAGTCGACGTGCGAGCCCTCGGTGGCGCACGGGACGTGTCGCTCTCCGTCCCAGACGAGGAGCGCCTCGCCGAGGCCGGTGCCGGCAGCGATGACGGCGATGTTGCCGCCGCGCGGCTTGGGGCGCCCGTGGCGGAGCACCGCGATCTTGCGCGCGGGGACGCCGATCGCGCCGAGGCCCGCCGCCACGAGATCGTTGAGGAGCGTGACGCGTGGGATGTCGAAGGCGCGCGCGATGCGACGGGCGTCGAGGTGCCACGGGAGGTTGGTCGTCTTGCAGCGCTGATCGATCACGGGCCCGGCGATGCCGAAGCTCGCGGCCGCCACCCGCGGCCTCCCCGCGGCCGTCCAGAACGCGCGCAGCACGCCCTCGAACGTGGGGTAGGCGCGCGACTCGAGCGCCTGCTCTCGCAGCGTGTGTCCACCCGCGTCGATCAACCGGAAGCGGGCGCGCGTGCCGCCCACGTCGCCCACGATGTACTGCTGCCCGCGCTGCTTGTTCGCCGCCATCCGCCTCTCTCTCGCGTCGGGCCCACAAACGGCGAGCGGCGACGGGCACGAGCCCATCGCCGCCAGCGCTCGGGCACGGGGCCCGAGACTACACGATCGCGTCGACTAGAACTTCGAGATGAGCTGGTCGCCCATCGACGGCTGGTCGATCTTGCCGAACCAGATCTTCCAGACGGCCTTCATGAAGTCGGCGCCCGCGATGGACGCGCTGCCCATGCCCTTGACCCAGATGGTCGTCGTCTTGGTGTCGGCCTTGTAGCTGATCGAGACGATGTCCTTCTCTTTGATCTCGTCCTTGTTGAACGCGCCGACGAACTGGCCGATCTTGCCGCCGTCGCCGTAGCCGTTCATCTGGAAGGCCTCGCGCAACGCGTTCTGGATCTTGGAGCTCGAGACGTCGCGCAGCATCATCCACGTGAACTTCTTGTCGACGTCGGCGTCGATGACGGCCTGCTTGCTCTTGGGCGAAGGCAGCTGCTTCATGTCGTGGCGGATCGCGTAGACCTTGGCGGTGAACGGTCCGATCGACTTGGTGCGGACTGCGTCGCCCGTGTGGAAGTAGCCATCCTTGTTGGGCTCGAGCGCGAACGCGGGGCCGACGGTGACGAACAGGGTGGCGATGACCAGAAGGAGCGTGTGCAGTCTTGTCATGGGTCTTTATCCTCGCGCCGTAAGAAGCATACATCGGACCACACGGGGCCCGCGATCCAGGGGAAGCCTAACCGGGTGAAAAGACGTTCACAAACGCGAATCGATGCAATCGGTGTGATCGCGCGCGGCCCGCTGCGTGGATCGCGCGGGTGGATCGTGCAGCGTCAGTGCTCGTTCGCCTTGCGGTCCTTGAGATCCTTGACCGCGGTGTCGTGCTCTTCGAGGCGCTCGCTGAACGCGTGGCGACCGCCGCCGCGCGCGACGAAGTAGAGATAACGCGTGCTCGCGGGCGCGAGGACGGCGCGCACCGAGCTCGCGCTCGGGTTGCAGATGGGCCCCGGCGGCAGGCCGGTGTGCGCGTACGTGCTGTAGGGATTGGCCGGATCGCGGTTCATCGCCGGCGTGATCTTGCCCGTGAAGCCCGCGCACGAGGGGATGCGCGCGCCCATGGCGACGCAGCCGTAGCCCGACGTCGGGTCGGACTGGAGCACCTTGCGACGGAACGCCGGATCGCGGAGGCGATTGAGGAACACGCTGGCGATGGTCGCGCGCTCCTCGTCGACGGCCGCTTCTTTCTCGACGACGGACGCGAGCGTGAGGATCTCGTGACGTGTCCACCCGAGCGAGCGCTCGAGCTCCGCGCGGCCGAGCGGATGGGCTTGTTCGAGCGCGCCGACACGTTTGTCGAGCTCTGCCTTCAGGCGACGGGCGACGTCCTTGGCCTCGGCGTCGAGCGCCAGATCGTACGTCGCGGGAAAGAGGTAGCCCTCTGCCGTGGGCGCGCCGATGCCGAGCTCACGCATGAGCTCTCGGTCCTCGGTCGCGGCGAGGAACGCGCGCTCGGTCGTCACGTGGCGCTTCGCGAGACGCTTGGCCATGTCGAAGCGCGTGAAACCCTCGGGGAACGTCACGCGCACGTGCGCGGCGCCGCCGCGCCGCTCGAGGCGACGGACGAGCTCGGCCGCCGACGCTTCGTCGGTCAGCACGTGCGGGCCCGGCACCGGGCGAAGGCCGGTCAAGCGCGCATAGAGGGCGAAGAGCCGCGGGTGACGGAGCAACCCGGCGTCGCGCAGCTGGGCGACGACCGTATCGCGCGGCGCGTCGGGCGCGACGTCGAGCTCCACCGCGCGGCCCGTCGACGGGCCCGCGAGCGACGGAAAGACGAGGAGGAGGAACGTCACCGAGAGGGCGACGGCGACGCCGACCGCCGAGAGCGCGAGCGAGCGCCACGTGACCTTGGACGAGCGCTTGCGCCGGCGCCGACGCACACCGCGCGAGCTCGGAGGGCCGGCGTCGCTCGCGCCGCTGCGGACCTTCATCGACCGAGACGACGGCGGAGACGCGGCGCGTTTCTTCTCGGACGGGCGCGACGGCGAAGGCGGCGGCTCGCTCACGACGCGCCCTGATCGAGCCACGACTGGAGGATCTCGACGGCGGACGCCTCGTCGATGCGCGCGCGCGCCTTCTTTCCGTGGACCTCGCTCGCGGCGAGGGCCCGCCTCGC
>JAGQJA010000296.1:0-180 GCA_020430845.1 Myxococcales bacterium | reverse complement strand
CGATCCCGCGCATGTCGAGCGGCAGGCCCACGACGATGAGCTCGATGCGCTCGTCGTCCACGAGCCGCGCGAGGGCCTCGAGCAGCTTGGGCCGCGGCTTGGCCGCGAGGACCCCGCGCGGGTGCGCGTAGAGGCCGAGCTCGTCGGCGACGGCGACCCCGACGCGCGCGCCGCCGAGAT
>JAGQJA010000295.1:376-25270 GCA_020430845.1 Myxococcales bacterium | reverse complement strand
CCCCCGCCCCCGGCGCCCGCCGCCGACGAGCGCACCATCGTGGTGTGGCCCACGCTCACCCCTGCGGGCGACGGCGCGAGCGTCACGGAGCTGCACCGGCCCACCGCCAAAGAAGGTGCAGTCTACACGCGCGCCCAGGACCTCGACGCGACGCTGCGAGACGCCGTGCAAGACCTCGGCTTCACGCTCGACCTCGCCGACAACGGGCCCGACGTCGGTCACGCCCGCGACCTCGACATGGTCGACCGCGCGCAGAAGAGCGGCATGCGCGGCTCGATGAGCGAAGGCAGCTGGGTCGTGAGCGCCCGGCTCGAGCCGGCCGGGGGCGACAACTTCATCTTGCGCATCGTGTGCGTCGCCGCGAACAGCCGTCAGATCCGCGTGCGCGTCGAGCAGGTGAAGGGCCCCGACGTCTCGGTGCGCGGGCTGCTCTTGCTGCGCGACGTGCTCGCCAACACGCAGGCGCTCGGCGTCGACGCCAAGCCCGCGAGCAACACGCCCGACGCCCCGCCCCCCTCGCCTCTGCGCTCGCAGGGCCGCGCCACGCTCGCCGTCAACGCCGCGCTCTTCGGCGCGTACGCGGCGTTCAGCATCCAGCGGGCGAGCGGCTCCGAGGATCCCCGCCTGCTCTATCCCCTGCTCGCGCTCGGCACGGGCGTGGGCATCGGCAGCGCGCTGCTCGTCGCCGAGGAGTGGGACGTCGGCACCGGCGACGCGTGGTACCTCTCGGCCGGCGCGTGGTGGGGCGCCGCCTCGGGCATCCTGATCGCGAACGGGCGCAACGTGCAGCCCCTGACCGACCGATACTCGTGGGGCGTGGGCGGCGGGCTCGTGGGCCTCACGCTCGCCACCTTCTCGCTCACGCGCGGCAAGAAGGACGAGGGCGCGGCGGTGCTCACCCACTCGGGCGCCGGCCTCGGGCTCGTGCTCGGCGGGCTCGGCGAGCTCTACAGCGAAGGCAAGCTGGAGCACACGCCGTACGGAGGACCGGGCTGGGGCGCGGCGATCGGCCTCGTCGGCGCCGGCACGCTCGCGTCGCTCGTCAAGGTCAGCCCGTCGCGCGTCCTGCTCATCGACCTCGGCGCGGGCCTGGGAGGCCTGGCCGGCTCGGCGGTGGGCAGCCCGCTCGTGTTCGAGGACGTGACCGCGGGAAAGACGCGCGGCTTCATCGGCGCGACCGTGGCCGGCACCGTCCTCGGCGGCGCCGCGGCGTGGTACCTCACGAGGCACTCGTTCGAGCCCAAGAAGACCGCGACCGGCCTGCACATGGTGCCCTACGGCGGCGCGATGCCGAGCCCGACCCCGGGCGGCCCGTCCGGCTTCGGCGGCGGCGTCCAAGGCACGTTCTGACCGGGTCGTGACCGGTCGACCGCTCCGCCCCCGGCATAACTTTGCCGCTGTGGGTGGATCGCCCGCCCCCGAGCCGAGCTGAGAAAGTGGAGGATTTCGACTCCATCCTTCGCCCAAGTGCCTGAAATCACTAAGACGGTGTGAACCGCACACTCACACCTACAAGTGGCACACATGTCGCACAAGGGAGGGCATGGGACGGAGCGCTTGGATCTCGGGTCTGTTGGTCGTCGGAGCCGCCCTGGCCGTGGCTTGCACGCAGAACGTCGAAGAGGACGCCGCCCGTAGCGGCCAGGCCTCGACGCGGGACGCGTTCGACAAGAACGACGTGCTCGACGACGAGTCCCTCATGGACGTCGACGCGATGACCGAGTCCGACGTGCAGTCGTTCCTCGACAAGACCCCGTGGGGCACCCGCTCGGTGCTCGCGCGGTACAGCGAGGACGGCTCGACGGCCGCCGAGCTGATGTACGCCGCCGCCAAGAAGCACGGCATCAACCCCCTCGTGCTGCTCGTCCGCCTCCAGATGGAGCAGGGCCTCGTCAGCAAGACCTCCGCGCCCCAGAGCACGATCGACATCGCGTTCGGCTGCGGCTGCCCCCACAGCCCCGTGTGCTCCGACAAGTACATGGGCTTCGCCAACCAGGCCGAGTGCGCCGCCGGCACGCTGCGCCGCTCGGTCGACAAGGTCCGCGCCGGCACCACCACCGTGAGCGGCTGGACCCGCGGCAAGCCCAAGTCGACGCAGGACGGGCTGATGATCACGCCGAAGAACGCGACCACCGCGGCGCTCTACACGTACACGCCGTGGGTCGGCGAGGCGGGCGGCGGCAAGGCGGGCGTGGGCGGTGCGAGCCTGCACTGGAAGGTGTGGACGCGCTTCGCCGGAGCGGCGGGCTACGGCGAGTGGGCCGCGCCGAGCACCCCCACGAAGGCCGACGCGGGCTCCGACCCGAGCCAGGATCCCGCGCCGAGGACGGACGCGGGCGCGGGCGGCAACGATCCGTCGTGCACCTGCACGAGCCCCAACTTCCCCGTGTGCGACTCCGCGGGCAACTGCGTCGCGTGCACCCAGGACTCGCACTGCCAGGGCGGTGACGTCTGCGACACGCGCCTCAACAAGTGCGTCGAGTGCGCCCCCGGCAAGACCAGCGCGTGCTCGGGCGCCGACAAGGGCAGCCAGTGCATGGCGAACGCCACGTGCGGCTGCACCAGCGACGACGACTGCGCGACCGGCCGCGAGTGCGACCCGTTCGCACGCACGTGCAAGCCGAAGGCGGCCACCACGCCCGACGCGGGTCCCGAGCCCGAGCCCGAGGCCGACGCCGGCGCGCCCACCAAGGAGCCGCCGAGCAGCGAGCCCCCTCCCGGCGGCGAGGACGACGACTCGATCCTCTCCGAGGGCAACGAGACGCCCGCGAACAACCCCGTCCCGCCGGCGTCGACGCCGCGCGGCGGTGAGTCGCCCTACGGCGAAGAGGGCGACCTGACCGAGGCCACCGCCGACGAGCTCGCGCCCAAGAAGAAGAAGGCCCAGGGCGGCGGCTGCAACACCACCGGCTCGAGCGGCGGCGACATGGGCCTCGTGCTCACGGCCGCAGCCCTCGCGCAGATCGTCCGCCGACGCCGGCGCGCCGCCTGAGCGAGCTGTCGCTCTGATCGAGGTCGGCCGCTACCCCACGCGGGTGGCGGCCGATTGACCGTCGCAGGCGCAGACGCTACTGGTTCGTCGAATGGGGTCCCGCGCCTTGAGTCGCCGATGCGCGTGCGGTCTCATGGTCGTCGTCGCGGTCGGGGGCGGGTGCTCGTCGAGCGACAAGTGTCCCCGGCTCGAGGTGCGACGCGCCGCCCAGCCGGCGAGCGCGGCTCCACCGACGTCGTCGGAGAGCCCCGTCGTCACGGGCCCCGCGCTCGTGCGCGGCACGACCGCTCGGAGCCTGACGGGGCGCATCCAACCGCATGGCCGCCCGACCATGTACTACTTCGAGTACGGCCCCACAGACACCTACGGGATGGCCACGCCGTCGCGCGCGCTGCCGCCGCGGCTCGCCGCGCACTACCGCGAGACCTGGGACGACGGGCCCGCGGGTTGGCGACACGGGATGAAGGTCGAGCCGTCGGAGTTCATCCCGTCCGGGGGGGTCGAGGGCGGCTTCATCCGCCACAGAGAGCCCTCGGGCGAAGACCCCAACCACCTGGATGGCGTCGGGTATCTCCACCTGGGCCACTACTACTACCCGGGGACCTACCCCGCCGACGGCCCCGGTGAGCAGGGACTCTGGGCGGCAGGCGAGCCCGACCTCCGCGACGCGCGCGTCAGCCTCTCCGTCCGCGGCGGAGACTTCGTGCCCAACGGCGCCGAGGTCGTGTGGTGGTCGCAGTCGAGCCTCGCGCCGGTCGAGTCCGAGGGCGACAGCGGGTGGCGCGCGGCGAACTGGGCGTTCACGGGACAGAGCCTCGACGACGCGCTCGCCAAGGGCACTTGGGAGAAGGTCGAGTATCGACTCGTGAACGATCCGAGCCAATGGACGTACGCTGGCTTCTCCGCGTACCAGAACCGCCCCAACTACACCTACGCGCCGCTGGACGACGTCCTCTCGCGACTCGACACGAATTTCATCCACGCGCTCCTGTTCGTCGATTTCTATCAGCCTCCGACGGGCGCCATCGACTTCGACGACTTCGAGGTCACGTATCGGAACCACTCGGTGCTGCTCCCCTCGAACGGAGGTGTGCTCCGCAGCGCGCCCGCCGGCTCCGAGGGCGCCGCGAACCTGACCGACGGGTGGCGCCACGGCCCGGGCAGGACGTGGCGATCCGCCCCGTCGCCGACGGGCCCGCAAGATCTCGTCTGGGATCTGGCGCGGCCCGTCGTGATCGAGCGCCTCCAGGTCCATCAGGACCCAGACTGGCCGAGCAAAGAGATCGTCGTCGAGAGCTCGGTCGACGGCGTCACGTGGACGAGCGTCGGCGAATGGACCCTCCCGGCGAGCGCCCCCCACGGAGCCAACTTCGCGTTCGTCCATGCGCGCGACCTCCGTGTGACGGCGACAGCCATCCGCGTGCGCGTCCTCGGTGGATACAAACCCGAACGGTGGGGCCTCGGAGAGGTGGAGGTGTTCGGCGCCGGAGCCGTCTACGAGACCGACGACGACTGGTACAACGTGAACGCCGACGTCACGGGGCTCGAGCCCGGACGCGAGTATCACTACCGCCTCGTCTCCGTCCGCGGCCCTGAAATCACACCAGGGCCGGACCGCGTGTTCGCGCCGCCGCTCGACGATCGACCGATCGCCGAGACGCTCCCGCCCAGGCGACTCGCGCCCGGCAAGGTCACCTTCGAAGCGCGCGTCGTGCCCATGGGCCGCGAGACCAACGTGTGGTTCGAGTACGGTGCGGCGTCGACCTGCCCTGTCCGCACGGCCACCCGATACGCCGGGCTGACCGATACGCCGCGCACCGTCTTGGTGCCCGCAGAAGGACTGCCGCCCGGCTCGACCCTCTACTACCGAGTCGTCGCCGAGAACCTGTCGGGCCTCGTCCGGAGCGATCCCGTGCCGTTCGCCGTTCCCTGAGGCGCCGCCTCCGCGGGGCCGCCAGCCGTCGGCGCGCGCGGCCACGAGGGGCGAACGCGACGCGCCCGGCGCGCCGCCTCCAGGACTTTACACGCCCTCGTCCCGAAGATATGCGTAGGCGCCCGTGGCTCGACCGCCGATGAACCGTATCGCGCCCATATGTTCGCCGCGCTCGCGACGTCGCGGAGAGGACGACGCGTGAACATCGTCCTGCTCAGCAACGCGATGGGCCGCGGTGGCGCCGAGATGCAGATCAAGGACTACGCGAAGCTCCTCGTTCGCCGGGGCCACCGCGTGGCGGTCGTGTCGATGCTCCCGTTCGAAGAGTTCCGAGACGAGCTGCGCGACGCGGGCGTCGAGACGTTCTCGCTGGAGATGCAACGGGGAAAGGCATCGGCGGTCGCCCTCACCAAGCTCGTCGGCTTGCTCATCCGCTTGCGTCCGGACGTGCTGCACGCACACATGTTCGCTGCGATCCTCGCCTCGCGCATCGCGCGCGCCGTCCTCGAACCGCTCCGCCTGGCGGGCATCTCGCCGCCTGCGATCATCGGGACGTCGCACTCACCGTTCGAGCGCGCGACGCGCAGGTACATCGCGTACCGCGTGACCGACCGCTTCAGCGATCTCTGGACGAACGTGTGCCAGGCCGGCGTCGACGAGCACACGCTTCGTCGCGCGGTGCGCGCCGACAAGACCATGTGCACGAGCAACGGGGTCGACGTGACGCACTTCGCGCCCGATCCGCTCGTCCGACGCGCGAAGCGAGCCGAGTTGGGCGTCGACGACGACACGTTCCTCTGGCTCAGCGTCGGATCGTTCCGCGATGATCAGAAGGACTACCCGAACCTCCTGCGCGCCGCCGCGCAGCTGCCGAGCGACCGCGCATGGAAGATCGCGATCGCGGGCGGCGGAGAGCTCCTCGGAGACACCCGCAAGCTGGCACATGACCTGGGCCTCGGAGACCGCGTCGACATCCTCGGGCTCCGCTCCGACGTCCGCGAGCTCATGCAGGCGAGCGACGCCTTCGTGCTGGCTTCGTGGTTCGAGGCCATGCCGATCGTGCTCCTCGAGGCAGCCGCGTGCGCCCTACCGTGCGTCGTCACAGATGTCGGTCAGAACCGGACCATCGTCGTAGAGGGGACGGGCCTCGTCGTCCCCCCCCGAGACACGCCCGCCCTGAGCGCAGCGATGGAGACGATGCTCCGAATCCCGGCAGACGAGCGCCACGAGATCGGTCAGCGCGCGCGAGCCCACGCGGTCGCCGAGCTCTCGCTCGACGTCGTGGTGCGCGCCTGGGAGGCGCGGTACGCGGAGGCGGCGTCCAGCGTGGGACGGCACGTCGAGCTACCCACACCGATGGAGTCGTCATCGTGAATGCGCGCCGAGCCATCGCCTCTGGAGCCCGGTCCCAGCTCGCGCTCTGGACCGCCCGCGCGGCGTCGCGGAGCTCGCGGCTCTGGCGGCAGCGTGGGCTCGGCACCATCTTCTTGAAGCTGCAGGGGCTGCGCGCGTTTCGCGGCGCGGAGTGCACGGTCGAGTTCGCCCCCGACTGCTTCTTCCACCTCCCGGTGTTCGAGCCCTATTGGGGACCGACCGTGATCGGCGGGCGCCCGTTCGAGCCGGAGGTCGTGCACCTCTTGCACGCCGTGCGAGAGCTCCGCCCCGTCCTCGTCGATTGCGGGGCAAACTACGGCTACTACAGCGTGCTCGCCACGGGTCCGGCATACGGATACGCCGGCGCGCTCGCGATCGAGGCCAACCCCGCGACGTACGCGCGACTACGCGAGAACGCTCGGCTCAACGCGAACAGGTTCGAGACACAGAACCTCGCCCTCTCCGCCCGTTCGGGCGAGACGGTGTCGCTGTCGTCGACCGAGCATCACGCGGTGACTCACGTGAACGTCGGCGGCGCGGCCGAGGACGGCGCAGGCCCAGGCGCGGTCGAGGTCACCACCGTGACGATCCCCGACGCGCTCGCAAAGTGCGGCCTCGACACCGCCGAGCGCTACGTGCTCAAGCTCGACGTCGAAGGCCAGGAGATCGCAGCGCTCGAAGGATCGCGCGCTTGGCGCGACGGGACAGACCACCTCATCGTGTACGAGGACTGGGCGGACTCGGGCTTCGAGACGACGGCGGCGCTCCTCGCGGAGGACTACCCGGTGTTCTTCGTGCGCAAGGACGGGCGCGTCCACCGCGTAACGAGCACGGACGAGGCGTTGCGCGTCATCTCGCTCGACGGCAAGGTCTCTCGCTCCTGCAACTTCGCGGCAACGAAACGTGGGGGCGCGTTCGAGGCGAAGCTCGCCGGCGCGCTGACGCACGCGTGAGCCTCGGCGGGGCGCATCGGAGGCGGCGGGCTCGGGGCGCGCCTGCCCACGGAGGCTGACGTGCTCTTCAACTCGCTCGAGTTCGCGCTCTTCTTCCCCATCGTCACGCTCGGGTTCTTCTTGATCCCGCATCGGTTCCGCTGGGTGTGGCTGCTTGCCGCAAGCGTGACCTTCTACATGTTCTTCGTCCCGATCTATGTGCTCATCCTCGCGGGCACGATCCTGGTCGACTACATCGCCGGCATCATGATCGAGGGCGCGGAGGGGAGACGCCGCAGGAGCTTCTTGGTCGCGAGCATCGTCGCCAACGTGGGCGTGCTCTTCTTCTTCAAGTACTTCAACTTCTTCACGTCGAGCCTCGACGTCGTGCTCACGCGTGCGGGCGTGCCCCACTGGATGCCGACGCTGCGCATCCTCCTTCCCATCGGGCTGTCGTTCCACACGTTCCAGTCGATGAGCTACACGATCGAGGTCTACCGGGGTGCGCACAAGGCCGAGCGACACCTCGGGATCTTTGCGCTCTACGTCATGTTCTATCCCCAGCTCGTCGCCGGACCGATCGAGCGCCCGCAGAACCTGCTCGACCAGTTCCACACCGAGCAGCGGTTCGAGTACCAGCGCGTGGCCGACGGCCTCAAGCTCATGGCGTGGGGCTTCGTGAAGAAGATGGTCGTCGCCGATCGCGTCGCGCAGATGGTCACGCCCATCTACGACGCCCCCGGAGAAGCGACGCCGCTCGCGCTGCTCCTCGCCACGGTGCTGTTCGCCTACCAGATCTTCTGCGACTTCTCGGGCTACTCCGACATCGCCATCGGGAGCGCGCAGGTCATGGGCTACCGCCTCATGAAGAACTTCGACAGCCCGTACGCGTCCCGTTCGGTCGGAGAGTTCTGGCGCAGGTGGCACATCTCGCTCTCCACATGGTTTCGCGACTACGTGTACGTGCCGCTCGGCGGAAACCGAGTGGGGCTCGCGCGGAACTGCCGCAACCTCATGATCGTGTTCGTATTGAGCGGCCTCTGGCACGGCGCCAACTGGACGTTCGTGATCTGGGGGGCGCTCCACGGCACGTTCCTCGTCGCCTCCCTGCTCGTGTACGGCCACCGCAAGAAGCGCGAGGCCGCCGCGCCTTCGTCCCTGCGTACGGCGTGGAGCGTCGCCTCGACGTTCGCGCTGGTGTGCGTCACGTGGGTCTTCTTCCGTGCCAAGAACGTGCACGACGCCGTGACCGTGCTCACCGGCATGGCGCGTGTGCCGCTCACGCTTCGCCCGTCGGCGGTACCTCGCGCGATCGGCGAGCTCACGGGGCAGACCGGCATCGGCGCGTTCGCGTTCGTCGTCGCCGTCCTCTCGATCGCCGGGCTCGAGCTCGTCCAATACTACCAACGCAAGCACGGTAGCCTGCGCGACGTCCTCAGCACGAAACCGGCGTGGGTGCGCTGGGGGGCCTACGCACTCGCGCTGCTCGTCCTACTCGTCTTCTCGCAGACGAGCGTCGCGTCCACCTTCATCTACTTCCAGTTCTGAGCATGACGGCAGACCTCCGAAAGCTCATGGCCTCACTCGCGAAGCTCGCGGTCCTCGCCACGGCGATCGTCGTCCTCGTCTTCGTCACGCCGACGTCGAGCGACTACTTCGCCGCCTTCGCGGACAAGATGGCGCTGCTCGAGAACAAGCCCGCGCCACGCGCGATCTTCGTCGGAGGATCGGGCATGGCGTTCGGGCTCGACAGCAGGATCATCGAGTCGTCGGTCGGCCGCCCCACGGTCAACACCGGCCTACACGCGGCCGTCGGCCTGAAGTTCATGCTCGAACGCGTCCGCCCACACCTCGGGTCTGGCGACATGGTGGTGCTGGTGCCCGAGTACGCCATCATCGCGGCGAGCGGAGTCGTAGACGACGGCATCGTCGCGTCGGTGCTCCTGTCCTCGTCAGCGAGCCTGCGCTACGTGCAGCGCGACGACGTGCCGGCGCTGCTCCGCGGGTTTCCGGATTTTGCGCTGCACCGCGTGGTCGTCGACCCTGCGAGCGCGCTCGCGAAGCGCGCCAAGGTGCGCGCGACGTACACATACACGCGCGCGGGATTCGACGACCGGGGTGACGAGGTCGGGCACCTGGCCGTTCCGTCGCCGCGCATGTCGTTCGCGATGACGTTCGACCCCGACGTGACCGCCCAGATCGAGCGCATCAACGCGTTCGCCGACGACCTCCGCCGACGCGACGTCAAGGTCGTCTTCTTGTACCCGGCCGTACCGAAGAGCGTCGTCGCGGCCAACCGCGCCGATCTCGAGGCGCTCGACCGCAACGTGCGCGCGGCGATCCGTGTCCCGATGACCGGCACGCCCTTCGACGCCGCCATCGACGACGCGGAGTTCTTCGACACGGCCTACCACCTCGCCGACGCGGGCCGCGCGACCAACTCCCGCCGCATCGCCGCGCAGCTCGCGTCGATGCGCGACGAGCTCGGCGTCCGGTAGCCGCGCGAGGCGCGAGAGGTCGCGACGCGCGCCAAAAGGGGCCGGCGCGCCGCCAGGTCACTTCGTCACCCCGCGGATCTGTGTCACATATCTGAGTGATGCTCCCCGCCCGGCCTCGACTGCACGCGCGCTCGGCGCTCGCGCTGGCGATCTCGAGCGCGCTCGCGTGCGCGGCGTGCGGTGTCGACGACGCGGCCGCGCCCGCACCGGGCGACGACGCGCCGCTCCCCAGCGAGTCGCGAGACGACGCGGCGGCGCTCCCCGACGACGCGGGCCCCGCGGATGCGCCGAGCCCTCCCGGGCTGACCGCGCCGCTGACGGTACCTCCGGACGACCCGCCGCCCGTCGTGCGTCCGCTCTTCGAGACTGTCGGCGCGACGCCCATCGGCACGACCGGCTTCAGCGTGAACGCGCGCGTCCACCCCAGACGGCAGCGCCTCTCCTGGCACGTCGAGTACGGCCAGACGACGGCGTACGGCGCGAGGACCTCGTCGGAGCGTCTCGGTCCGCGTCTCGCCGCGTACTACCGAGAATCGTGGGACTCGAACCTGGGAGGCTTCCTCGGTGGGTACGACGCGACGAGCGTGACGCATGTCCCGACGGGCGGTGCGTCCGGCGGGCACGCGCGCTTCGTGGCTCCCAGCGGCCCCGACGCGAACCACCTCGACGGCATCGGCTACGTCGAGCTCGGACCGTACCTTCACAACGGCACGTACGTCGGCGGCGGCATCGTCAACCCGTACCTGGGCGCGGGCGACACCGACGTGCGAGACGCGACCGTCGCCGTCGACGTACGCGGCCAGGGGTGGTCGCCGGAGCTCAGCGAGATACATTTCTGGGCGCAGTCCGACAGCGATCTCGCCGAGCAGAACCAGGTGAACTGGCGCCGTTCGAACTGGGCGCACACGGCGTTCTCTTTGACCGACGCCGTCATGCTCGGCGGATGGCGACACGTCGAGTACCGGCTCTGGAACGACACGAACGCGTGGTCCTACGCGGGGCGGTACCTCGGACGTCCGAACTACGAGTACTGGCCGCTCGATCGCGCGCTCCGCCACATGAACACGAACTTCATCATGGCGGTCTTGTGGAACGCTTCGGTCAACGGCCCGTCGGGAACCGTCGACTTCGACGAGCTCACGCTCACCTACCGAAACCACTCGCTCCTCCTCCCGTCCAACGGGGGACGCCTCGTGTCGTGGCCTCGTGGATCGACCGACGCGAGCAAGCTCACCGACGGCTGGCGGCACGGGCCCGGCAAGACATGGCAGACCGCGCAGAACCCGCGAGGGCCGCAGCCGATCGTCTACTCGTTCGTGCGGCCGGTGCTCATCCGCGCGATCCAGGTCCACCAGGATCCCATCCACCCGAGCGCGTACGTCGACGTGCTCGCGTCGACGGATGGCAAGAATTGGATCCCGGTGATCGACGACGTGCTCCCGGCGACGTCGCCCGACGGCCCCAACTTCGCGCAGATCTTCAGGCAAGACCTGTCGGTGCTGGCCTTGCACCTCAGGGTCGTCGTCCGATCGGGCTACCAGAGCGACGCGTGGGGTCTCGGCGAGATCGAGGTGTTCGGCGAAGGCGCGCAGATGGACACCGACGACGACTGGTACGCGCTCAACGTCGATCTCACGAACCTCGCGCCCGGCGCGAAGTATCACTACCGCGTCGTCCTCACCGACGGTGTGCGGGAGTACTTCGGGGCGGATCAGACGTTCGACACGCGCGCAACCCTGTCGCCCGACCTGTCCACGGGTCCGGCGATCCGCGTGACGGCGACGACGGCGAAGCTCGAAGGTCGCCTGACGCCGATGGGCCTCGACACCACGTGTTGGTTCGAGCTCGGCACCGACACGACGTACGGATCGAGCACGACGCCGTTCTACGCGGGCAAGGAGCTCACGCCGCGCACCGTCGTGGACGCCGTCGCAGGTCTCTCGCCCCAGACGACCTACCACTACCGCGTCGTAGCGTCGAACGCCGCCGGTACGACGTTCGGCGACGACCGCTCTTTCGCGACCAAGTAGCGCGCGCGCTCACGCGGGAGGGCGCGCCCGGCGATGCGTCGCCCAGGCATCACCGAGGATCGTGGTGAGCGACGCCCGCTGAGCGCGCCACCCCAAGACGCGCGCGGCCCGATCGGGATTCGCGACGAGGACAGCGGGGTCACCCGCTCGCGGCGCAGCGTCGACGGTGCGGATCTCGCGTCCCGTCACGTGGTGCGCGGTGGCGACGACCTCGCGGACGCTGTGCCCGCGCCCCGTCCCGAGGTTGAAGGCACCGCTCTGTCGGCCCGCCATCAAGTGCTCGATCGCGCGCATGTGCGCGTCGCAGAGGTCGAGCACGTGGACGTAGTCGCGCACGCAGGTGCCGTCGGGCGTAGGCCACTCGCTGCCGAAGACGGTGAGCGCTTCGCGCGCGCCGCACGCGACGTCGAGCACGATCGGGATGAGGTGCGTCTCCGGCGAATGCCGTTCGGCGAGGTTCGCCGCGACGTCCGCCCCAGCCGCGTTGAAGTACCGAAGCGCCGCCCACCGCAGCCCGTGGCCGATGCCGTAGGCCTGGAGCGCCTCCTCGATCGCGAGCTTGGTCGCGCCATAGGGGTTCACCGGCAGCTTCGGATCGTCTTCGTCGATCGGGACGCGTCCGGGGTTGCCGTAGACGGCGGCGGTGGAAGACTGGACGAACGCCTTGACGCTCGGCGTGTCGAGCACGGCCTCGAGGAGGCCGAGCGTGGCGACGGTGTTGCCTTGCCAGTAGCGCCGCGGACTCTCGACGGACTCTTGGACGAGGCTCTTGGCGGCAAAGTTGACGACGGCGTCGATGGACTCGTCTCGAAGCAACGCCGCGACGTCGTCTGAACGCCCGATGTCACCCTCGACGAACCGCGCCGCGTCGGCGACGGCGTCGCGGTGCCCCGTCGAGAGGTCGTCGAGCACGACCACCTGGTGGCCGCCGTCGAGGAGCAGCCGCACCATGTGAGAGCCAATGTACCCGGCGCCCCCCGTCACGAGCATCCTCATCGAGGCCAGACCTTAGCCGAAATCTGCTGCCGCTGCGCGGAGTTGCGGCGATCGGATCGGTCCGCCCGCCGTGGTGCACAAAGGTGCGGGGCCCGCATACACCGCCTGGCCGGGCCGCGGCGTCGGCGACCGTGAACAGCCTCCGTCACGTCGGCAACCAAAGAGCATCTGGTTTCCATCCGCGGCCCGGAACGGCTAGGAATGGCCAGTCGGTCATGCGATTCGATTTCGTTCTTCCCGTCCTCTACAACGACCAGGATATTGCCTGGAACGACGACCTGGGCAAGCGCCTCGAAGAGTGCGGCGCCAGCGTGGCGTACATCGCCCACACGCGATACGGCGAGCGCGCCCTGCGCAAGCGACACCGGCACGTCTACTATTTCTACGACGGCTTCGACGCCGACAAGCCGGCGAGCGTCGCAGAGATGAACGCGCTCGAGCTCCGCTACGACCTCGGCTCGATGGCCGACTTCGTCTACCCCGAGCTCGTGGTGCCCGGCGCTCAGACGCAGGAGATGCTGTTTCGCCGCTCGATCCACGCGTTCAAGTACCTCGAGGAGTTCACGACCCGCCACGACGTCGGGATCTTCTTCAACAACCTCGGCCCCGCCATCGTTCGCCGCTGCCTCTTCCGCATGCGTGACAAGGGCGGCCCTGTGAACGCGATGATCGACTTCGCCCCCATCCGCGGGCGCGTCGTCCTGACGACCCACGAGAGCCTGTGGGACGAGCTCCCGGCACAGTTCCCCGAGCTGAGCGCCGAACGGCGCGCCGAGATGATCGCGTTCGTGGAGAAGGCGACCGTCGAGAAGAAGTCGTTCGCAGAGCCCGCCGCGCTCTCGCTCAAGCCGCACAACTTCGTCAACGCCGCGCGGTACGCCAAGCGGTTCCTCTCCGAGCGTGTCGACGTCGACTACTCCGCGCTCGTCTACCAGCGCTTCGAGAGCATCTTCCGGGTCCGCGCGGCGCGCCTCCTCTACGAGACGCCTCCGCCGCAGGAGCGCTACTACTTCTTCCCGCTCCACTTGGCAGACGACTCGGCCATCACGATCCGGGCGCCCCAGTTCCAGCGCCAAGAAGAGATCGTTCGGTACGTCGCAGAGCGCGTCCTGCCTGCGGGCGTCAAGCTCTACGTCAAGCCGCACATCGCGGCGATGCACGCCTATTCCCACGCGATGCTCTCCGAGATCGCAAGCATCCCGAACGTTCGCCTCGTCGATGCGCGCATCGTCTCGCACGGGCTCATCAAGAACGCCGAGGCCATGATCGTCATCAACTCGACGGTGGGCTTCGAGTCACTCCTCTACGGCAAGCCGGTCGTGACCCTCGGCCGCGTCTTCTACCGGGGTCACGGGCTCACCACCGACGTCGACCAGCTGGCCGACCTGCCGCGCGCCGCCGCGCACGCCGTCGCCCATCCGCCGGACATGGAGCTCTTCTATCGCTTCTTGCACGCGTGCCACGTGGCCACCTACCCGGGGCACGCCGAGACCTACGACGAAGAGAACGTGAAGCTCGTGGCCGCCGCCCTCCTCCAGAAGGCCGCGAAGCTAGGGGTCCCCGTGGGAGCGCGCACGCCGGGCGACGAGAGGCCGGCCGCTCACACGTCGTGACTGGCGAGCCCAGACTCGACGCCCTCGAATGACCTCAGAGCGCTCGGAAATCGTTTCGCGAAGTGTGTGACTCGATCGGACACCTTGGGAGACTGCGATGGCTATGGACAGGCCCCTCGACCGTGCTGCGCGTTGCGCCGGGATCGTCATCATCGTGACAAGTGGTGCGTGCTCGTCGACGGGGGACGAACCGAGCGGCCCGGACGGGAGCGGCCCACCAACGAGCGGCGCGACGACGGAGGCGCCCCGTCACCTCCCGCCTCCCGTGCTCACGGGGCCCATCTTTCTCGACCCGTTGCTGCCGACGAGCCTCGGCGCGACGGCCATCAGCGTGAACGCACGCATTCAGCCGCGCGGCCTCCCGTGCACCTACTGGTTCGAGTACGGCCCCACGACCGCGTACGGCCAGCGCACCGACCCTCGACCTCTCGGACCGCGTCTCTCCGCGCACTACCACGAGTCGTGGGACGACGGCCTCGCCGGTTGGCAGGGCGGAATGAGCACCGTCGACCTGCGCCCGCAACAGCGCGGCGGACCGATCAACGGCTACGTCCGCTTCTCGGAGGAGAGCGGAGACGACAAGAACCACGCCGACGGCCTCGGCTACCTGCACCTGACACAGTACCTCTCGACGGGGACCGTCGGCTCGTTGGCGAACGCGTCGTTGAGCGGCGGGGACCCCGACCTTCGCGACGCGCGCGTGAGCTTCTACGTCCGCGGGAACAGCTGGGCTGCACACGGGTCCGAGCTCCTGTTCTGGATCCAGACCGACCTCGACGTCCCCAACGCGAACGACCCCGTTCTGTGGCGACGAGCGAACTGGGCCTTCACGGCGAACCCGCTCACCGACCACCTCGCCTCGGGGACGTGGGAGAAGGTGAGCTACCAGCTCCGGAACGAGACGAACGCTTGGAGCTACTCGGGCAAGAGCCTGGTCCAAGGTCGCGACAACTATCAGTACGGCACGCTCGACGACGTGCTCGGCCACGTCAACTCGGACTTCATCCACGTCACGCAGCTCATTCGTCCGGGCGCCGCGGCGCAGCCATCGGGATCCATCGACTACGACGAGTTCGACCTCGTGTTCCGCAACACGTCGCTTCTCGTTTCTTCGAACGGTGCCAAGCTCGTGTCGTCGCCGGCTGGCGCGATGGACGACGCGGCGACGCTCACGGACGGGTGGCGCTTCGGCGACGGGCGCTCTTGGAGGAGCGCGGCCAAGCCGTCCGCGCCGCAGGAGTTCAAGTACGAGCTCGCACGTCCGGTGAAGGTCCAAGCGCTTCAGATCCACCAGCACCCGGAGTGGCCGAGCCGCGACATCGAGGTTGCGGTCTCCGACGACGGCACGTCTTGGAAGACACTGCTCGCGGACGAGCTCCCTACGAGCGCGCCGGGCGGGCCGAACTTCAACTACCTCTACAAGGGCGAGCTCAGCGCGTCGGCGCGCTTCGTCAAGGTGACCGTCCTGTCCGGCTATCGCTCCGAGCACTGGGGGCTCGGCGAGATCGAGATGTTCGGCACGGGCGCGTCGATGCAGACCGACGACGACTGGTACAACGTCAACCGCGACATCAAGAACCTTGCTCCCGGGTCGACCGTCCATTTCCGCGTCGTGGCGCAGACGGAGGCGGGCACGGTGAACGGCAACGACCAGTCGTTCACGCTGCCGGCCGTCCCCATCCCGCAGGTGCGCACGGGCGCGGCCAGCCGGATGAAGGCCGGGTTCGCCAAGCTCGAGGCTCGCCTCAATCCGATGGGGACCGCGACGAGGTTCCACTTCGAGTTCGGCAAGGACACGAGCTACGGGGAACAGACCGTGGACGACTACGCGGGGGTGGAGATCACGCCGCGCACGGTGATCGGCGAGGTGACGGGGCTCACGCCGGGAGTGACGTACCACTACCGCGTCGTCGCCGAGAACCAAGCGGGCACGGCGTTCGGCGCCGACCAGACCCTGGTGGCGCAATGAGGGCCTCCCGGCGCGTGAACGCGACGGTGCTGGCGACCACCGTCATGTCGTTGCTCTTCGCGTTCGCCTGCTCCGGCGGGGACGAACCGACATCGGTAACGGCCCCGCCCCAAGCCCCAGACGCCGCCGCGGCCGCGCAGCCCGACGGCGGCGACGCGGCGATCTCCGAGTCGTCCATCCCGCAGACGACGGCCGAGCCTCCTCCGGCGCCGGTCGGCGCGAAGTTGCTCGTCGGGGGAGACGTCTTCCTCCTCGGCACGACGAACGACGGCTTCGCCCTCTACATCGCAAACTCCTACGGGGACGGTCCGCTGTACGCCGTCTCGCTCGCGGGTGGCGCGCCGATCCAGCTGGCGCCCTTCGTCCACTTCTCGGACGTGATCATCCAGGGCAACGGCGTCGCGTTCTGGACGGGCGTCGCGCTCAACCCGCTGCGCGGCACGCTCAACCTCTGGACACAAGCGACCGGCCTCAGGCCCAACCTCGGGATGACGGTGGCCGACGCGGCCTACTTCAGCGACGACGGGTCGCGCGTCGCGTTCTTCGTCAATCCACGTCCGCTCGCGTCGCCGCCGCGCGTGGACCTCGCCGTCACGAACGTCGCGGCGCCGTCACTCGCGCCCGTCATCTCCGACCTCAACCAAGATCCGGACACGGACCTCGCCCCGACGTGCACTCCGCACCTCCGGTACGTGGGACCCCTCCTCTACACGGCGTACTGCACCGTCGACAGGCCGCTCCAGTCGGTCTTTCGCGCGGTGAGCGCCGCGGGCGTCGTCACGACCATCATCGACAACACGATCCCGGCGAACGGTGTCCAGTCCGACTTCTCTCTCGACGCGACCGCCCAGAAGGCCTTCTTCGTCGGCACCAACCGCGAGGCGCGTGTCCTCACGATGGCGAACGGGTCCACGACCGTGCTCGACACGAACGTCGTCAGCGGTACGGGCATCATCTCCGCCGACGGATCGACGGCGCTCTACGTCAAGGAGATCCCGCCCGTCAGCGAGGAGGACGTCCCGTACTTCACGCTGCGCCGCTCGCCGACCGCCGCGCCGAGCCCGGTCACGTTGCACGACGCCTTCGGGAGCCTGCTCGCGAGCACCGCGAGCCTTGCGACGGCGCTCTTCACAGTGTCGGGCGTGCTACCCGATGGGCGCTCCGACCTCTACCTCCTCGATACGATCGCCCCACCGGGCCCGCCGACGACGCTCTCTGCGCTCACCACGGCGTCGCCGGTCGGCTTCACGCAGGATGGGACCCAGCTGCTCTACCTGTCTGACGTCGGCGGGAGCAGCGGGCAAGGAACGCTCGTGGTCCGGAACGTCGCCACAGGCGCCGAACGGACCGTGAGCAACAAGGCGACGCGGGTGCGACTCGCAGCGACCGGCACCAAGGTCGTCTTCTGCGAGAGCCCGGTGCAAGCGGCCGCGCCGGGCGATCACTCGACGTGCAACATCGCGTCGTTCGACGCGGCGACGAGCGCCGCGGCCACGGTCGTCGTGCAGAAGGCCGACCCGTACTTCTTCTCCGCGGGAACGCAGCTCGTGTTCGCGCTGATGTGGGGGCCGAGCCGCGGCGTCTACGTCAAGGACGCACCCTAGATCGTCGGCCCGAGCCGCGCTCGCGATCGCGGCCGGCGCGCGAGGCTACGCGCGGATCAGACGCTCGACGAACGGGACGAGGTGCGCGTTCACCTCGGCCGGCGCCTCGAGCGTGCTCATGTGGCCCACGCCGTCGATGAGGACGAGCTCGGCCCCGGGGATGGCGCGCGCGATCTCTTCGCTGTCGCGGGGCGGTGTCGCGGCGTCTTCTGCGCCACAGAGCACGAGCGTCGGCGCCTTGATGTGAGGGAGCCGATCGCGGATGTCGGTCCGCGTGACGCTCACGGCGCGCACGGCGCGACCGACCGCGCGGCGATCGAACCCGCACGCGCGACGGTACGCCGCGTCGACGAGCTCGGGTCGCTCGCGCCGGGCGTTGCGCGAGAACATGAGCGGGGCCACGGCCGCGTCGAAGAGCCCTCGCGGGAACCCGACGCGGCGGTTGAGCACCGAGAAGCTGCGTGCGCGCACGCGCTCCACCACGGGCACGTCGCGGGCGCTCGTGTCGAGCAAGCCGAGACCGACGAGGCGCGACGCGTGCTGCAGCGCGAAGCGCATCGCGACCATGCCTCCCCACGACAGGCCCACCACGACGGCGCGGTGGGCCTCGACGGCGTCGAGCACGTCGAGCAGCGCGTCGGCGTGCTCCTCGAGGACGAAGCGCGGCGGCGGCTCGCTCTGACCGTGCCCCGGTCCGTCGACCGTGACCACGCGCGCGAGCGCCGACAGCGGCTCGATCTGCTCGGCCCACATGCCGCGGTCGAAGAGCAGACCGTGCAAGAGGAGGATGACCGGTGCGTCGGCCTGCGCGTCGCCGTGCTCCTCGAAGAACAGGCGACCGAGCCTCGTCCGCGCGTAGGGCATTGCGGCCTACGGGAAGATCTCGCGCTCTTTGTAGACGGTCTCGATGCGCTGGAGCGCGAGCGCGTACGCGGCCGTGCGGCGATCGAGCTTGTGGCTGCGCGCGAAGTCGGAGACCTCGCGGTAGGCCCGCGTCATCGCGCGCTCGAGGCGCGCGTCGACCTCTTCTTCGGACCAGCTCTCGGAGCGCTTGTTCTGCACCCACTCGTAGTAGCTCACCGTGACGCCGCCCGAGTTGGCGAGGACGTCGGGGAGCACGTCGATGCCGCGCTCGAGCAAGATGCGCTCGCCCGCGGGCGTCGTCGGCCCGTTGGCGCCCTCGGCGATGATGCGTACGTCGAGGTTCTTGGCCTCGGCCTCGCCGATCTGGTTCTCGAGCGCGCACGGGGCGAAGATGTCGGCCTTGGTCGAGAAGAACTCCTCGCGCGTGATCGGCTTGCCGTTGGGGTAGCCGGCGATGGAGCCCTTGGCCGCCACGTAGTCCTGCAACTTGTGGGCGTTGAAACCCTCGGGGTTGATCATGTAGCCGGTGTGGTCGCCGACCGCGATGGTCGAGACGCCGAGGCGCGAGAGGATGACGCCCAGGTGCGAGCCGACGTTTCCGAAGCCCTGCACGGACATCGTCGCGCCCTCGAGGTTGAACCCGGTCTCCTTGGCCCACTCGACGATGCAGTAGACGACGCCCTGGCCGGTGGCCTTGGCGCGGCCGAGCGTGCCGCCGCTCGCCACGGGCTTGCCGGTGACGACGCCTTTGACGCCCTGCTTGCGCGTCGTGCCGACCATGTTCGAGTACGTGTCCATCATCCACGCCATCGTCTGGGCGTTGGTGCCCACGTCGGGCGCCGGGATGTCGTACTCGGGGCCGATGTTGTCGCCGAGCGCGTGCGTGAAGCGGCGCGTGATGCGCTGGAGCTCTGCGCGCGACACGGAGTGCGGGTCGAACTTGATGCCGCCCTTGGCGCCGCCGTACGGCAGCCGCATGAGCGCCGACTTCCACGTCATCATCGTGGCGAGCGCCTTCACGTCGTCGAGCGTGACGCTCGGGTGGAAGCGCATGCCGCCCTTGAACGGGCCCAGCAGGTTGTTGTGCTGGACGCGGTAGCCCTTGAAGACCCGCACCTCGCCGTCATCCATCTTGACGGGGAAGTTGATGATGAGCTCGTTCTTCGGCTGGCTCAGGATCGTGCGCACGAACGGCTCGAGCGAGATCACGTCGGCCGCGCGGTCGAGGTAATCCTGGATGACCTTGAAGAAGTCGTACTCCTTGAAGGCGGCCCGCGACGACGGTGCGGGGACGGGCACTCGGCTCGTGCTCGAGGGCGCAGGGCTGGACGGATCCGACGGCGGCTCGTTGAGTTTCATCGAGGCAGTTCTTAGCCCAACTGCGGCCGGCGAAAACCATTTTCGGGTGCGAAATCGGCGCAAAAAGGGTTACGCGGTGCGTCGCCCCCAGAGGCGTGATATCGACGAGACGATGCCCGCTCAAGGCGGCGAAGCTCAGCCGCAAGCCGCGCCCAAGCGCAAGGATGCTCCGAGCGCCAACGCGAACCTCGCGGTGCGCATCGCGACGGCCGCCGTCGGCGCCCCGCTCATCCTCGCCCTGCTCTACAAGGGCCCGCCGTGGGGCTTTTTCTTGCTGGCGCTGCCTGCGGTCGCGATCGGCTCGTGGGAGCTGTTCAACATGACCCACCCGGGAGACCGGGCCTCACAGGTCATCGGCACGCTCCTCGCCGCGGCCACGTCGCTGGGCGTGTACTTCAGCATGGGCGACGCGCGCGCCCTCGCCACGGTCCTGGTGGTCATGCCGATGCTCGGCCCGCTCGTCACCCTCGTGCGCCTGGGCGACATGAAGACCGCCGGCTTTCGCGCCTCAGCGATGAGTTTCGGACCGCTGTTCGTGGGGGTCCCGCTCACGTTGCTGGCGGTCATCCGCCGCGACATCCCGGGCGACGGGCCGAGCTACGTGGTGCTGGCCATCATGTTCGCGTGGTTCAGCGACACGGGCGGATACTTCGCCGGCCGTTTCCTCGGCAAGCACAAGCTGTACGAGGCCGTGAGCCCCAAGAAGACGATCGAGGGGTCGATCGGCGGACTGGCGGGTGCGGCCGTCGGCGCGCTGCTCGGGCACTTCTGGTTCTTGCCGAGCCTGCCGCTCGTCGACGGGATCGTGCTGGCGATCGTGGCGGGCGCGCTCGGGCAGGCGGGAGACCTCGGCGAGTCGGTGCTCAAGCGCTCCACGGGTGTCAAGGACTCGGGCGCCATCGTGCCCGGCCACGGCGGCATCCTCGACCGCGTCGACGCGCTGCTCTTCACGAGCACCGCGACGTTCCTCTACACGCTGTGGTTCGTCGTCAAGCGCTGACGGCGCAGACCGCGGCGCGCCGGCTCAGCGGCAGGCCTCGTCCTTCACGCCCGCGCGACGTCGAAAGCCCTGGCCCTCGCCGCGCTGCACGCGCGGCGTGACGGCGACGTCGACGGGCGCCCCGCCTCGGACGACGCGCACGGTCACGGCGCCCTTGGGGAGAAACTTTACATCTAAAAGACCTTCGCCCTCGGCGAGCCCGGCTTTCGCCGCCGGTCCGTCCTTCTCCACACCGCGGATCTCGCCCGCGGCGCGCGAGAGCGCCTGGTCGAAGCCGAGCTCCCTCGTCTGGAACCGCGCGCGCGTGGGCTCGAAGCACGGGCCCAGCGCGTCCGCGGGCAGCGCGTCGGCGGCTCCTTCGACGATGGCCTTGGTGAAGTCACGGCGCGCCTCTTCGGCGTTCGTGAGCGAGGCGACGACGGCCAACCAGCGGGACGCGTCGAGCGGTCCGCGCCGGAGCGCCGCTTCGGCGTAGAGCGCCTTGAGCACGTCGCGGAGCGACCGCTGCCCGTTCGTCGCCTTCGCGATGCGCGCGCGCACGGTGGCGCCGTAGAGCGCGCCGCGCGCGACCAAGAGCCCGCGCACGAGCGGCGCGTCGATCTTCTTGGCCAGGGTCTCGTTCGACTCACCGCGCATCGGAGAGGCCACGACGGTCGCGTTCGCCATCGACACCTCCTCGAGGTACTCGTCGGGCGTCAGCAGCCCCACGCGAAAGAGCTCGTCGCGCGCGATGGCGCGCGCCACGCCGTCGTGGAACCACACACGATCGGCGCCCCCGTCGGCCGGACCGAGCCAGAGGCGATCGCCGATCCACGCGTGCACCAGCTCGGTGGCGACCGCGAGCCGCAGCGCGCCGTCCCACCGATCGAGCCCGCTCACCAGACCGACCACGCCGCGGGTGACGCGCGCCACGTGGAAGCGACCGGCGGGCCGAGCGTCCGTGGCGAGCACGAGGGTGGCCGGCTCGGGCTCGGTGCCGTGGAAGTACTCGTGCAGCGTCGTTCGAAAGCCGGCGACCTCGGCGACGACCGCGCGAGGGTCGAACGCGGTGTAGCCGAACCACAGCGCCTCGTCGTGCCCTTCGGGCGCGTGGAGCTCGGCGCGCCCTCCGGGGCCCGACACGAACACGGCCCGCCGCAGCGCGGCGCCGGTCGTCCTGACTTCTTTGTGCGCGCCCACGCCGTACGTCGACCCGACCACAGCGACGTCGCCCACGTCCGTCGCGATGGAGATCGTCGCGTCGAACGCGACGGGCTCGAAGGCGCGCGGCAACACGAGCGCGTGCGCACCGACAACGCGAAAGCCACGAGCGTCCACCGCCGCGCCGTCGACCCGCGACGCGAGCTCGCGCGCCGGCGCGGCCACGAATCGGACCGCGACGTGGGTGGCCGAGGCCTCGACGGACGCGCCCGAGACGGGCTGCCACGGTCCTGCATCGATCTTGCGCTCCACGTCGCGCGCGCCGGACGGAGGCGCGCTCCACTCGCGGAGCTCCCCCGGCGGCGCCGACGCGTCGACCTCGACGTGCAGCTCACCTCGCTCGTGACGGAGCGAGATGGAGAGCGTGCGCTCCCCGCGACGCGGCGTGCTCGGCGGTCCCACGTCGTGCGCGCGCGCGAGCTCGGCGGCGCGCGCCGCGGGGACCGGCGGCGGCGGAGGGGGAGCGGCACCACAAGAGCAGACGAGCGCGGCGAGGCACGCGCTCACGGCACGCCCTAGATACCCCGCGCGCGCCACGGTCAGCCCGCGAGGCGGATGCCCGTGATCGGCGGCGCGACCTGCGCGCTGATGAGGCCGAAGCGGCGCTCGCGGGCTTGGTAGCTCGCGATCGCCTTGTAGAGATCCTCGGCCTCGAAGTCGGGCCAGAGCGTGTCCGAGAAGTGCAGCTCGGCGTAGGCGAGGCCGAAGAGCAAGAAGTTGGAGATGCGTCGCTCGCCGCCCGTGCGGATGACGAGATCGGGATCGCCCACCTCGAGGCTCGGCATGTGCTTGCGCAGCGCCTCGGGCGTGACCTCGTCGGCGCGCATGCGGCCGCTGGCGACCTCGCGGGCGAGCTCCTTGGCGGCGTCGGCGATCTCTTCGCGACCGCCGTAGCTCAGCGCGAGCGTGAGGGTCATCTCGGGCGCCGTACCGCTCTCGTCGCGGAGCGGGTCGAGCACGGCGCGTACGACCGCGGGGAGACGACCGAGGTTGCCCACGGCGTTGAGCCGGATGCGGTTGTCGAGCAGCTCGTCACGCTCGGAGAGCAAGAACTCCCGCAGGAGCTCCATGAGCGCGTCGACCTCCTCTTCGGGTCGGGCCCAGTTCTGCTCGCTGAACGCGTAGAGGGTAAGGGCGCGGAGGCCGATGCGACGGGCGGCGCGCACGACGCGACGCACGGACGCGGAGCCTTCGCGGTGGCCCTCGCAGCGCGGCGAGCCGCGCAGCTGAGCCCAACGGCCATTGCCGTCCATGATGATGCCCACGTGGGCGGGGAGGTTCCTGGCTTCGATGAGGGTCATGGCGACACGCGGGGGGAACGGGATGGAGTGTGACGGAGCAGCCGACGCACCACCGAGCACTGGCTCGGTACCACGCCAGCAGTCCGCGAGCAACGACGCGCCTCCACCGGGAGACGCGCGAGCCTCGGGGAACATTCGACCGTCCGAGCACGCCAAGCGACCGTTCGGCGTCCGCGCGCCGAAGAGAGCGAGAGAGAGAGAGCTTTCAGAGACACTTGCCCCCCTGACATTGGAGCGAGAGGCAATCGCACGCATCCGAGCAAGGAGACCCACACGGCTGCGCCCGGCAGCACGTGTCGGAGCCGACGCCGATGGGCGCGCAGAAGTGGCCGACGGCGCAGTCGCACTCGAAGTCGCACCACTCGCCCTTGCCGAACGGCAGCCGCTCGGAGTCGCCGAGCTCGCACTGCGGGGCCGTCTGGGGCGTGCACTGCGGCCCCGGCGCACCCGCGTCGACGGGCGGCGGCGGCGGGCTACCCGCGTCGGGGGGCGTGCTGGTCGTCGTAGGCAGGGGCGCCGGCGCCGGCGCGGTCGTCGACGAGGCGGGCGCCTGCTGCTCGCGCGCTCCGGCGTCGTCGCTGCCAGGCCGCATGTCGCGGATGCCGACGATGCTCTCGCACGCGGAGCAGAGCGCCGCGATCGCGAGCAGCGCGATGAGCTCAGAACGTGCCGACGACACCGTGGCCTCCGAGCTCGAGGGTCACGCGGCTACCGCGCGAGCCGGTCTTCTTGGTCGGTCCCCCCGTGAAGAAGAGCACCGCGGCGGCGACGCCGAGCACCACGCCCGCGCCCACCAGCACGTTCGCGGTGGTCGCCGCGCTCTTCGCGGCTTCGTTGGCCGCGAGCCCGGCGGGATCGGAGCACTCGGTGCGCGGACATCGAGAGTCGGCCTCCGACGTCTGCGAGAACGCGCGGAGCCCGAACGCGCCGCCCGCCAGCAACGCGACGGCACCCGCGCCGCCGAGCCCGATCGGCAGCCAAGGCGTCGAGGCCGCGGGCTTCTTCGTCCGCTTGGGCGCCTCGGCGTCCTGCTGCGTGTCGTCGTCGCGCGACGACGCGACGGCCTCGGTGGGGGCGTGATCCTCGGCCGCCGCCTTGCGCGCCGTCTTCTGGTGGAGGCGATCGATCGCGGCACGCGCGACCCGCCGCCGGTCCTCGCGCCCGCTCGTCTGCGTGCTCTCGAGGACACGTTGGAGCTCTTCGAGCGCGGCGTCGTCGGCGCCCTCGCG
>JAGQJA010000295.1:0-229 GCA_020430845.1 Myxococcales bacterium | reverse complement strand
GCGTGCGCGCGCGGCGACACGATCACCATCGCGCCGAACGTGGCCGCGATGAGCAGCGAGCGCTTCATGTCAGCGCCGCTCCCGCAGCGACGTCGCGAGGTCCGTCTCGCTGCGAGAGCCGAGCGCCGAGGCGCGCGGGCGAGACGCGGGGCCCTTGCGCGGCGCGACGCGCGGGGCGCGTGCGGGGGCTTGCGCGACGGCGGGCGCGGGCGCGATCGCGGGCGCTTGC
>JAGQJA010000294.1:8900-9061 GCA_020430845.1 Myxococcales bacterium | reverse complement strand
TGGCACGAGCGCGACATCTCGCACTCGTCGGCCGAGCGGATGATGGCGCCCGACGCTACGGCGACGCTGGGCTTCATGCTCGACCGCGCGCGTCAGGTGGCCGACGGGCTCGTGGTGTACCCCGAGCGCCTCAAGCGCAACCTCGACGCGGCGGGCGAGCT
>JAGQJA010000294.1:0-8841 GCA_020430845.1 Myxococcales bacterium | reverse complement strand
GTGCAGCGCAACGCCATGCGGGCATGGAGCGGCGACGGGACGTTCCGCGCGAACCTCGAGGCCGACGCCGACGTCGCGGGCAAGCTGGGCGCGCCGAAGATCGCAGAGCTCTTCGACCTGGACCACGCGCTCCGCCACGTGCCGGCGATCCTCGAGCGCGCGCTCGGCCCGAGCTAGAGACCGGTTGACTGACCTCCGATGCGCCCGCGCGATCGGGCGAGCGGGTCAGCCCAGCATCGCCACGACCGCGACGAGCGCGACGAGGCACATCGTGAGCGCCGTGATGCCCGTGAGCGCCCACCGCGCCTCGCGAGAGTAGCGGCGAGAGCTCCAGAGGACGGCGAGGCCCACGGGCGGGATCAAGACGAGCAGCGATCCGAGGGCGAGCGGCTCCTCCCACCACGATGTCGGCGCGGCAGACGGGGCAGGCGCGGGCGCGAGCAAAGCGTGTTGCGCCGCAGACGCCGGCAGCAGACCGCCCGCCACGGCAGCCCCCGGCAAGAGGCCACCGGCCACGGCCGGGCGCTCGCGACGTGGGGTGATGGGGCGCGGCGCGCGGGGCGCTTGCGCGGGGATGGGTCGGGGCGTCCGGCGCATCTGACGCAGACGCGCGACGTCGTCAGGGCCGAGCGCCGGCAGGAACATGCAGTTTCTCATCGCCGACCGACCGCGACGCTCCAGGTGCTGCCACGCCTCCGGGAGTCGGTTCAGCGGAGCCTCGCGGAGCCAGCCGTTGCCCGGCAGGGTCCCCGACCCCGCCGGCGTCGTCCGCTTTGCTTGCTGCTGCAGCGTGCCCATGATCGGTGTTCGCAATTTCGGCCCTCCTACAGGGATACGGCTCCCGGTCACCGCGTGCTGCACCACCGCTTGTCACCCAAATGGGTGACACGACACGACGCACGGCCGCGCGCCCCACGAGGGCGAAGATCCGCGGTACGTGGCGAGCTCGCAGCTTGCTGCGCTCCGCGGCGTACACTGGGCGCACCGGCACCTCATGTACGACACGTCGGCGCACGGCCAGCTGAGAGAGCAGGTCGTTGGGATACCCGAAGCCGGCCCATAGCCCGTCGAGATCGAGCGCGCCGAGGGCCGCGCGAGAGATCGCGGTGTAACCGCACTGGCTGTCGGTGATCTCGAGGCCCGTGGCGCGCGCCGTGAGCCACGACAGCACCTTGCCCCCTGCGTAGCGCGACACGCCCATCTCTCGCCACAGCGCGGGGTGCCCAAAGCGTGTACCCTTCACGTAATCGGCGTCGCCGCGG
The DNA here is from genome assembly GCA_020430845.1 of Myxococcales bacterium. Classification (GTDB taxonomy): domain Bacteria; phylum Myxococcota_A; class Polyangia; order Polyangiales; family Polyangiaceae; genus Labilithrix. The sequence continues at coordinate 7,579 of JAGQJA010000294.1, read as the reverse complement.
GCCACGGGCGACGCGACGCCAAAGAGGTCGTCGGGGTGCATCTGCGCATCGCCGGCCATGACCGCGATGACGTCGCGCTCGGCCCCACCGGCGCGCAGCGCCTCGCGGTACCCCGTGACGATGGCCGCCCCCACGCCGCGGTTGGATCCATGGCGGAGCACCCGGACCCGTTCGTCTCCCGCGTCGCTCGCGGCGGCGGACGTGGCGTCGGTGCTGGCGTCGTCGACGACGACCACGTGATCGACGAACGCCGGCATCGTGCGGAGCACCCCCCCGACGAGGGCCGCCTCCTGGAACGCTGGCACGACCACCCACACACACACGCCGTCGATCATGCCGACGCCTCCCGGTCCCGGCCCCGCTGGAACAAAAAATGCTCAGACACGCGCAAAACGCCGGCATGACACTCGCGTGTCACAGGGCTAAGGTACTCGCGAATCATGGCCAAAATCGTCGTCGTCGAGGATGAGACCGACATCCAACAGATCCTCGACTACAACCTGCGCGAGCAGGGGCACAAGGTATTCATCACGGCCTCGGGCGAGGAGGGCCTGCGCCTGGCCCGCGAGAAGAAGCCGGACCTGGTGCTCCTCGACCTCATGCTGCCCGACGTGCCGGGCACCGAGGTCTGCCGCCGCCTCAAGGGCGACGCGGCCACGAGCGGCATCCGCGTGATGATGCTCACCGCCAAGGGCGAGGAGATCGACCGGGTGGTGGGCTTCGAGCTCGGCGCCGACGACTACGTCATCAAGCCGTTCAGCGTGCGCGAGCTCATGCTCCGCGTGCAAGCCGTGCTGCGACGGCCCACCGGCCCCACCGAGACGTCCGCGCACATCACCTTCGGCCGGCTCCGTGTCGACCGCGAGGCGCACCGCGTGTGGGTCGACGAAGAAGAGCTCGAGCTGACCGCGCTCGAGTTCAAGCTGCTCGTCACGCTCTACGACCGACGCAACCGCGTCCAGTCGCGCGCCTCGCTCTTGAGCGACGTCTGGGGCATCGACTCCGACATCACGACGCGCACCGTCGACACGCACGTCAAGCGCCTCCGCGAGAAGCTCGGGGCCGCGGGCGCGTACGTCGAGACCGTGCGGGGCGTGGGCTACCGCTTCGCGGACTCTCCCGAAGAGGCCGGTGTGTGACACGCGGGCTGCGCGGCAAGCTCCTCGTCTCTACATGGGTCACCGTCTCGGTCACGTGCCTCGTCGCGGCGGCGTGGGCGCGCGGCGGGGCGCCCGAGAGCTCGTCGCTCTTCGTCTCGGTGGCGCTCGGCGCGGCGTCCGCGTGGGTGGTGTCGCACCTGACGATGCGCTGGTTCGCCGACGCCGTGAACCCGGTCACCGCGGTGGCCGAGCAGATGCACGAGGGGGACCTCAGCGTGCGCGCGCGCGTGCCGCGCGACCAGGACGTGGGTGAGCTGGGCGCCGCGTTCGACAAGCTGGCGAGCCGCTTCTCGCGCACGATGACCGAGCTGCGGTCCGAGCGCGACCTGGTGAGCCGCATCCTCAACGGCATGCAAGAGGGCGTGCTGCTGCTCGACTCCGAGGGTCGCGTGGCCCTCATGAACCCGGCGCTCCGCGACATGCTGCTGCTCCGGGCGGACTCGGTCGGACAACCGCTCCTCTATGTGGTGCGCCACGCCGAGCTCAAGGAGCTGCTCGATCACGCGCGCACGACGGGCACCACGTGCTCGGGCGAGGTCGAGCTGGGAGGCCTGCGCCCGCGGCGCCTGCTCGTGCGCGGCACGGCCTTTCCCGAGGCGGGCGGTCTGCTCGCGGTCTTCTTCGACGTGACGGACGTGAGGCGCCTCGAGTCGTTGCGCCGCGACTTCGTGGCGAACGTCTCGCACGAGCTGCGCACGCCCGTCACGGCGGTGCTCAGCGCGGCCGAGACGCTCGAGCTGACGCTGGGCAAGGACCCGGCGGCGGCCAAACGCTTCTTGACGATCATCACGCGCAACGCGTCGCGCCTCCAGCGCCTCATCGAGGACCTGCTCGACCTCTCGCGCATCGAGTCGCGTGAGCTCAAGCTCCGCCCCGAGCTGCTGGCCGTCGAGCCCTTCGCCGAGCACATCGTGGGCCTCTTCAGGCCGCGCGCAGAAGAGAAGAACATCTCGCTCACGCTCGACATCGAGCCCCACGTGGAGCTCGAGACAGACCGTCGCGCGCTCGAGCAGGTGCTCACGAACCTGGTCGACAACGCCGTCAAGTACTGCCCCGAAGGGAGCGTCGTGACTGTGGGCGCGCGGCGCGACGACGACGAGACCGTGCTGTGGGTCGCAGACAACGGCGGCGGCATCGACGAGGCGCACCTGCCGCGCCTCTTCGAGCGCTTCTATCGCGTCGACGCAGGCCGCTCGCGCGAGATGGGTGGCACGGGCCTCGGCCTCTCCATCGTGAAGCACATCGTCGAGGCGCTCGGCGGAGACATCGGCGTCGAGAGCAAGGTCGGCAAGGGCACCAAGTTCGAGCTCCGCATCCCCGATCCGCCTCCGCCCTCGATCGGCGCAGACTCGCTGCCGCCCACGAGCGTGCAGACGGAGGCGTCGTGACGCCGCTCGCCGGGCCGCGCGAGTGGCCCGCCCCGCCTTCCAACCGTGACCGAGCGTTCCGCGCCGTGGGCGGCGCGCTCGCAGGCGCGCTCGCCGTCGCGTTCGTGGCCGTCGCGGCGGCGCTCGTCAACCACGCGCGCGGGCCCACCCCTCACGAGCTCGCGCTCTTCGGCGGAACGCTCATCGCGGCAGGCATGGCCACCGTCGCGGCCGCGCCCATCGCGCTGGGCGTCGCGCTCTACGTCGTCGACCTCGGGCCCTCGCGCGGTCGTCGCCCCGTCGCGGCGATCGTCGAGCTCATGACCGTGGTCCCGCCGGTCGTGTACGGGCTCTGGGGCGCCGTCGCGATCTCGCCGCGCGTCGACGCGGCGTGCGCCTCGTGGCTCTCGGCATGGTCGGACGCGGAGCGCGCGCGCGTCGCGGGGCTCGTGTCGGCCGCCGTGATGCTCACGCTGATGATCGCGCCCACCGTCGCGAGCCAAGCCGCGCAGGTGCTCCGCGCCGCACCCCCGGGCGCGCGCGAGGCCGCGACGGGCCTCGGAGGCACGCGGTGGGACATCTTCTTGCACGTGATCCTGCCGAGGACGCGCTGGGGGCTGCTCGGGGCCGTCGCGCTCGGGCTCGGACGCGCCATGGGTGAGGGCGTCGCCGTCGCGCTCGCGACGGGGTGCGTGGGGCAAGACGCGCGCGCGCCGCTCACCGCCGCCGGCGCGATGGTGAACGGCCTCGAGACGGCCCGGGCGTCGGGAGACTGGCGCTCGCTCGGGGCGCTCGGCCTCGGCCTCTTCGTGATGACGCTCGCGAGCAACATGATCGGGCGGGCGCTGGTCGATCGCGTGCGCAACGCGCGGAGGCCGGGCACGTGACGAGCGCGCTCATCCGGCGACGCAGGACCGTCGACGCCGTGGCGCGTGGAGCCGCTGCCGCATGCGTCGTGCTCTTGCTCGCGCCGACCGCGATCGCGCTCACGGCGCTCGTAACCGAGGGGGCGCGCGGCATCGTCGGCGCGGGCGGCTGGTCGGTCGTGCGCGCGTGCGCCGGCACGCTCATGCTCGCCGGCATCGCCAGCGCCGTGGCCATCCCGCTGGGCGTGGGCGGCGGCCTCTACATCAACGAGTACCGCGGGGGGACGCTCGCCCGCGCGGGGCGGTGGGCCGCCGGCGCGCTGTCCGAGGTGCCGGCCGTCGTCATCGGCCTCGCCGTGCACGCGCTGCTCGTCGCCGCCGTGGGCCGCTTCTCGTTCTTGTGGGGCGCCGCCGCGCTCGCGCTGATGATCGCGCCGACGATGGCCCACACCACCGCCGACGCCGCGCGCAGCGTGCCCGAGAGCGTGCGCGAAGCGGCGATCGCGCTGGGCGCGTCGCGATGGCGCACCACCCTCTTCGTCGTCTCGCGGGTCGTGCACGCGCGCGTCGCCCGCGCCGCGTGGATCACGGCCGCGCGCGCCGCGGGGGCCACGGCGCCGCTGCTCTTCATGACCGAGGCGCGCGATTGGCCGCGACAGCTCACCTCGGGCGACGACGCGCTGCCGCTCCAGGTCTTCGACGCGGCGAGCCGCCCTGACGCACGCGCGGGCGCGTGGGCCGCCGCCTTGGTGCTCGTCACCGTCGCCGGCGTGATGAGCTACTTCGCACGACGCGCGGCCACACCGCGAGGACACACATGACGCGCTCCGACCCTCCCGACGAGACCGAGAAGATGCGGGCCGACTGCCTCAACGCGTGGTTCGGCGAGCTGCACGCGCTCAAGGACATCACGCTCCCCGTCATCGAGAACAAGGTGACCGCCGTGATCGGCCCCTCGGGCTGTGGCAAGTCCACGTTCGTCCGCTGCCTCAACCGCATGCACGAGGTCACCGACGGCGCGCGCACGTCGGGCGACGTGCTGCTCGACAACCGCAGCATCTTCCGCGCCGACGTCGACCCCGTGTCGGTGCGGCAGCGCGTCGGCATGATCTTCCAGCGCCCCAACCCGTTCCCCGCGATGACCGTGCGCGAGAACGTGGTGGCCGGGCTCCGACTGAGCGGCGCCGACGTGCGCGACGTGGACTCCGTCGCCGAGGACGCGCTGCGACAGGTGAGCCTCTGGGTCGAGCTGAAGGAACGCCTCGACGCCCCGGTCGAGCGCCTCTCGGTCGAGCAGCAGCAGCGCCTCTGCATCGCGCGCTGCCTCGCGTTGCAGCCCGAGGTCGTGGTGATGGACGAGCCGTGCGCCCTGCTCGACCCCATCGCCACCTCCCGCATCGAGGAGATCATCCACGGGCTGCGCGACCGCTACACGATCGTCATCGTCACCCACAGCATGCAGCAGGCCGCGCGCGTGTCCGATTACACCGCGTTCTTCTACCTGGGCGAGCTCGTGGAGTACGACGACGCCGACGTCATCTTCACCAAGCCCGCAGACTCGAGGACCGAGGACTACATCACCGGTCGCTTCGGCTGAGGTCGACCATGACGCTTTCTCCTCTACCCGCTAGCATCAGCGCTGCGACCCAGGCTCTCCCCATGGCACGACAACACTCCCACCGCGGATACGAAGACGAGCTCCGGCGGGTGCGGGAGACGCTCGTCATGATGGGCGCCAAGGTCGAGGAGATGCTCGCGAGCTCGATGCGGGCGCTCGTCGAGCGCGACAGCGAGCTGGCGCGCCGCACGCTGCTCATCGACCGCCAGATCAACCGCTTCGAGATGGAGGTCGACGACCAGTGTCTGCGCATCCTCGCGCGCCGCCAGCCGGTCGCGAGCGATCTGCGCTTCTTGACGATGGCGCTCAAGGCCGTGACCGACCTCGAGCGCATGGGCGACCTCGCGGTCAACGTGTGCGAGCGCGTGCTCGAGCTCAACGACGAGCCGCCGCTCAAGCCCTACGTCGATCTCGTGGCGATGGCCGACACGGCGCAAGAGATGCTCCGCGAGGCGCTCGACGCGTTCGTCGCGTCCGACGCAGAGCGGGCCAGCACCATCATCGATCGCGACTCCAAGGTCGACGCGTATTACGCGAGCATCTTCCGCGAGCTGCTCACGTACATGATGGAAGACCCGCGCACGATCTACCGGGCGACCCGCATCCAGTCGATCGCCAAGTACGTCGAGCGCATCGCCGACCACGCGACCAACCTCGCCGAGATGGTCGTCTTCATGGTGCGCGGCAAGGACATCCGCCACCCCGGTAAGCTCCAGCGCCCCGCGTCGACGCCCCCGCCCCCCGCGGCCCAGAGCAGCGGCAGCGTGCGCGACCTCGTGCGGCGCGGCAGCCCAAAGCGCTGACGGCTCAGCGCGGCGCGCAGGTCTGGTCTTGGGACGCCGGGACGCAGATGCCCGTGGCGCCCGCGGTGGCCTTGCACACGTACCCGGCGATGCACGGCGCGCTCGCCTGGCACGGGGTGCCGAGGGCGCCCGTGGGAGAATCCGTGTATGTACATGCACCGAGCGTCACGCGCTTCTCGGTGGCGGGGCCGGCCGCACCCTCGGCGGGCGTCTTCCACGACGCGACACGATCGTTGACGAACGTGACGAGCATGCTCTGACCGGCGACGTTGTTCCAGTAGAGCAGCACCGCGCGCGAGCCGTCGGGGCGCCCCTCCTCGCCGCGACGCGCCGGCGGGCCCCAGGCCGTCTCGAGCTCGAACGGCGTCATGTCCTTCTGCACCTGGCCGCGCAGCGTGAGCCACTGGCGGTCGGGCGTGAGCTGCGCGAACTGCGGCGCGCGCTCGACGAGCCTCGGCCCCACGTCGCTCGCCCGATCGCACGGGAGCGGCGGCTGCACGTCGTCGGCGCGCTGCACGACGCCGTCGCACGTGTACACGATGAGGTCGATGCCTTGCGTCTCGGGCCTCACCCCGTAGAGGAGCGCGTGGCACGCCTTGCCGTCGAAGTTGGTGCCGAAGTGCAGCTCCGGTCGCCCGCGCGCGACGTACACGCCGAGCTCGTCGAGCCCCGCGCGGATCCAGCCGCTCTTCATCAGCTCTTTGTCTTGGTCGGTGTACCGGTTCCACGCGTCGCCGATCGCCCCCGCGCGCGCGGCGGCGTCGGGCGGCCGCGCAGGCGCCACGGCCGCGGGCCCTGTGGCGGGTTGCACGGGTCCCGGCAGCGGAACGATGTAGTCCGGCCCGCGCGCGTTGCAGCGCAGCGGCGGTTGGTACGGCGACACGGCAGAGTTGTTCGACGCGCGGCTCGAGGCCTGCCCGCAAGCGGCCGCGAGCGCGAGCACGGCGACGATCCCAGAGACCCCCACGGCCCGACTCATCGTGGGCAAACGTACACCACGCGAGCTCGGCTCGTCTGCAACGCGTGACACACCGGGTGTCACCCGCGATTCACAGCCCGCCGTCGCCTGCGGCCGCGCCGCTCGCGGCCGGGGCCGCGTCTGTGGTGGGCGGCGGGGAGGCGGGGCTCAGCGCCCACGCGAGGCCCACGAGCAAGAAAAGCACTGCGCCCAGGGCCGGAAGCCACATCGGCGTCTTCGGCTCGGGGGGTGCCGCGGGGCCGTGGTGGGAGTCCGAGTCGCTCATAATGGGTGCACCGTTTCACTACATGACGTGGTGCGCGTCAAGGGTGCGGCACGGCGGCGGCCTACGGCACGGCGAATGCTAGGATGGAGGGGTGATGCGCTCTCTCGCCCTCGCCTTCGCCGCCGCGGCCTTGTTCGCGGCTCCGGCGCTCCACGCCGCCCCTGGCGACCCGCCGAGCACGCCTCCGGCCGAGCCTCCGGCGCTCAGCCCCGTGCAGCAGGCGCGCACGGGGATCGTGCAGGTCGAGCAGCAGGGCAGACCCATGGCCGTGGGCATCGTGCTCGACAAAGACGGACGCATCGTCACCGCGCTCAGCGCCCTCGGCACCGCCGAGCAGGCCGACGTGCGCTACGCCGACGGCACGGTGGTTCGCGCCAAGCTCGCGCACAAAGACGCGTCGTGGGACCTCGCGCTGCTCGTGCCGCAGGCGGGCAAGTGGCTCGAGGGGCTCGTCCCCACCACGGCCGACCCGTCCGTCGTCGAGCTGCGCGCGTATCTGCCCAACCGCGGCCGCCTCGAGC
>JAGQJA010000293.1:4187-4808 GCA_020430845.1 Myxococcales bacterium | reverse complement strand
TGTGCCCGTTTTCGGTGCGGTCTTGAAGGCCGCGGAGAGAACGGAAGGATCTATGTTGAAGTTCAGCTCGAAGCCCGTGGCCGAGCACGCCGAAGTCCCTCTCGCCGACGAGGGGCGCCTCGAAGAGATCGTCGCGCACTGGAGCACGAGGGGCGCCGCCGCCGCGCTCGACGCCGACGCGACGGCGAAGCCTTGCTACGTCGCGTCCGTGGGAGCGGAGCGTGACACGCGGGCGCGCGACGCGCAGCTCGCGGAGATCGTCAGCCTCGTCGAGAGTCAGGGAGATCGCGTGGTGGGTCGCGAGATCTGCCACCTGGCCGCGCCCAACCCGCGCACGTTGCTCGGCCGAGGTGCGGCCGAAGAGATCGCCGCACGCGCGCGCGCGGCCGGCGCGACGATGCTCGTCCTCGACGCGGAGCTCTCCCCATCGCAGACGCGCAACCTCGAGGACGTCGCAGGCATCCCCATCTGCGACCGCGAGGCCGTCATCCTCAACGTCTTCCTCCGTCACGCGCGCACGCGGCGCGCGCGCATCCAGGTCGAGATCGCACAGCTCGAATACCTGCGTCCGCGCATCCGCGGCGTGGGGCTCGACATGGACCAGCAGACGGGCGGCATGTC
>JAGQJA010000293.1:0-4052 GCA_020430845.1 Myxococcales bacterium | reverse complement strand
CGCGCGGTCTTGGTCGGCTACACCAACGCCGGCAAGACCTCGCTGATGAACGCGCTCACCGCGGCGGGGCTCTCGGCGCGCGACGTGCCGTTCGAGACGCTCGACACGACGTCTCGGTGTCTCACGCGCCACGGCGGGGACGTCCTCTTGAGCGACACCGTCGGCGTCATCCGCCGCTTGCCCCCGCGCCTGCTCGCGAGCTTCGAGTCCACGCTCACCGAGATCCACGACGCGACGCTGCTCGTCTTCGTCGTCGACGTCGGTGACCACGAGCGTGCCCTGCACGTCGACGAGACCCGCGCGCTCGTCGATCGGATGGGCGCCGGAGACGTCCCGCGACTGTTCGTGTTCAACAAGGCCGACCGGCTCGTCGTGCCGCCGTCGACACGCGAGCTCGACCGCCTCGCCGGAGGAGACCCGTGGGTGCTCGTCAGCAGCCGCGATCCCGCCGCGACGGCCGCCCTCGAGCACGCGATCCTGCGGGCGGCGCGGGCCGGAGAGGAGGACGTCGAAATCGTCGTGCCGTACGGGGCCGCGCGAGCCCTCGCGCTCGTCTACGCCCGGTGTCGCGTCGTCGGGAGCGACGCCACCGACGAGGGGCTGCGCCTCCGCGTGCAAGCGGCCCCCGCGGTGCTCGAACAGGTCCGCGTGCGACTCGAGGAGGCCACGCAATGACTGCGCTCATCCAAGTATCGGCGGCGCGCATCGACGCGCCGGGCGGCCGCGTGCTGTTCGAAGGCCTCGACCTTGCGCTCTCGCGTGAGCACGTGGCGCTCGTCGGCCGCAACGGCGTGGGCAAGTCGACGCTCCTCGCGGTCCTCGCGGGCGAGGCCGAGGCCGACGGCGGGCGCGTCGTCGCGCGCTCCAAGCCGTGCTTCGTGCCGCAGGAGCTCCCTCGCGCGGCGCGCAGCTCTGGCGAAGAGCGCCGGCGCTTGCTCCGCGAGGCCAAGCACTCGGGCGCCGACGTTCTCTTGCTCGACGAGCCCACCGAGGACCTCGACGAGGCGGGCGTCGCGTGGCTGCGCTCCTGGCTCGCGGCGTGGCAGGGCTGCCTCGTGGTCGCGTCCCACGACCGCCGCTTGCTGGCCGACTTCCGTCACTTCTTCGTCGCGAGCGAGAGCGGATGCCGGTACTTCGCGGGCACGCTCGCCGAGCTCGACGCCGAGCTCGAGCGGGAGCGCGACGATGGCGAGCGACGTTACGCTCACAACCTCCACCGGCTGGTGGCGCTCGAAGAGCACACGCTGTACGTCGCGCGCCGCAAGGCGCGCAAGAAGCGCTACGGACGCTGCAGCGAGCTCGACCGCGCCACGCCCCGCGTGCAGCTCAACAAGAAGCGACACGACGCGCAGGTGAGCCACGGCCGCATCGCCAAGGTGCGAGAGGCCAAGCTCGCGTCGATGCGCGCGTGGAGCAAGTCGACGCGACGCGCCCTCGGCGTGCGCATGTCGCTCGAGCTCCCACTCCCGGTTCTCCCGAGCGAGACGCACACGCCCGCGCTCACGCTGGCGGGCGCGTCGGCGCGCGCGCCCGATGGGGGCCGGTGGCTCTTCGAGGGGCTCGACGTCACGCTCTCACGCGAACGTGTGGCCGTGCTCGGGCCCAACGGCGCGGGCAAGACGACGCTGCTCGACGTGATGCTCGGGCGACGGGCCCCGGACGCGGGGACCGCGCGGCGCGAGCTCTCGCGCATCGGCGCGGTCGCCCAAGGCGGCTCCGACTGGATGCGCGACGAGAGTCTCGCCGAGCTGCTCGAGCTGGGCGCTCCGTCGCGATCCCCCGACGACATCGCGCGCATCCTCGTCGCCCACAAGTTCCCGCTCGCGCTCGGCGATCGCCCCCTGCGCACGCTCAGCCCCGGCGAGCGCGCGCGCGCGGCCCTCATCGCGCTCTATCGACGCGAGCCGGCGGTGGAGCTGCTCGTCCTCGACGAGCCGACCTACGGGCTCGACCTCGTAGGGCAGCGCGCCATGACCGAGGCGCTCGCCGCGTGGCCGGGAGGGCTCGTCGTGACGAGCCACGAGCGCGAGCTCATCGCCCGGCTTTCGGTGACCATGGTCATCGAACTGGGGCGCTGACGGCGGGCGGAGGCTCGCCCCCGGGCCGCCACGCCGGCCCGTGCCACAGGATCCCAAGCCGGTCGCGCCACCGCCGCGCCGCGCGGAGATCGCGGCCGATCGCCGCGTACTCGTGGAACGCGATGACGAACGGGTTGTAGCTCGTGATGTTCTTGGTGAGCCCGTACACGACGCGCGCGCGCTCGACCTCGAACGTCTTGAAGAGACGATCCCAGACGATGAGGACGCCCGCGTAGTTCTTGTCGAGGTACTCGGGGTTGGCGCCGTGGTGCACGCGGTGATGCGACGGCGTGTTGAAGACCGCCTCGAACCACGCGGGCAGCTTGCCGACGAGCTCCGTGTGCACCCAGTACTGGTAGAGCAGGTTGATGCCCCCCGAGACCATGATCATCCACGGCGCGACGCCCAGCAAGGCGAGCGGCGGAAAGAACACGAGCGACGTGAACGGCGTCCACGGCTGACGCAGCGCCGTCGACAGGTTGAAGTGCTGGCTCGAGTGGTGGTTGACGTGACTCGCCCAGAAGAGGCGATTTTCGTGCTCGATGCGGTGATGCCAGTAGTAGGCGAAGTCCCACCCCACGAGCGCGACCGTCCACCCCAGCGCGCCGGTCCCCAGGTCGACGAGGCGGTGCTTCCAGAGCCACGTCGCGAGCGCGAAGACGCCGGCGTTGATCGCGGTGACCGTCACGAGAGAGCCGACGCCCATCGCGAGGCTCGCCCACGTGTCCTTGTTCGTGTGCCCCACCACATCGCGACCGGCGGCCTTCCACCGACGGAGCACCACGGCCTCGAGGATGACCGTCACGACGAAGACCGGCGTGGCGTAGATCGTCGGATCCGGGTAGTCGAGCATCGCCCCTCCATCGTAGCCAAACGGCGGGCCACCGGCGCCACAACTGCGCCGCGCGCGCCCCGTCAGCCGCGGTGCTTGCGCTCGTGGGCGGCCAAGATGCCCTCGGCCCTGCCCAGGGCCGCGGCGACGCGCGCCGGCACCGTCGGGCCCTTGTTGTTCCGCGCGAGCACCACGGCCGAGTGCGCGGCGCAGAGGTTGTCGGCGTCCGCGACGAGGTCCTGGAGCTCGCGCGTCCAAGCGCGGAACTCGCTCACGGCGTTCGGCCGCGGCTCGAGCACCTTGGCGAGCGTCGGGTGCAGCCTGGTGACGTCGAGCCCGAAGAGCCGGAACAGCAGCGGGACGCGCATGTAGATGAGCGTGTCGTCGACGTGCAGGGTCTTCGACGCCCGGTGCAAGGCGAGCACCGACGAGAAGTGGAGGTTCGGATCGCTCGACACGAAGTCGACCCCGCGCGGCACCGAGAACGCGAGATCCTCGGCGAACGCGCTGTGCAGCTCCGCGTCCTCCGTGTGGAGCGGCTCCCACGGGAGATCGCCGAGCTTGTCGGCGTGGCGCGCGGTCCCGTAGAGCTTGGCCGAGGGGAACAGCTCGTGCGCCGCGCGCACGTGCACCGTGTGGAACGGGTGCAGGTGGAGGACGGCTTCGAGGTCCTCGCCGTCACGGGTCAGGCTCATGAGCCACGCGCGCGCGGCGTCGTCGAGCCCGCACGCGTCGAGCATCACGAGCTTTCCGTTCGCGCGGCGCAGCACGGACGCGTGCGTCCCGATGTCGACGACGCCGCCGATCTTGTACGAGCCGCGGATGTTCCAGAAGTCCTTCGAGACTTCGATGACGTGGCGAGGTGCTTCGGACAAGGGGGCCGCCGGGGGGTCGAGAGGTCGAGCGCGCCCGCACCGAGAGGACCTCGGCGGCGCGCGCGGCGCACGATGCCAGGCCCACGCAGCGGCCACAAGCATCCGTCACGGCGGCGCGTCACACTCTCGAGCCACACGCCGACACGCTGCGGTATGCGCCGCCTGCCCTGCCTCGTCGCCCTCGCCCTCGCCCACTGCGCCCCACCCCCGCCGGCCGCCGCGCTCGCCCCCGCTCCCGCGTCCGCCCCCGCGTTCGCACCCGCACCC
>JAGQJA010000292.1 GCA_020430845.1 Myxococcales bacterium | reverse complement strand
GGCGACGCGGGCGGGGGCGCGCCGTGATCGTCGTCGTCGCCGTCGGCGCGCGCGCGTCGCGACGAGACGAAAACGGCGAGCACCGTCGCGAGGGCGAGCGCGGTCGTTGCGGCGCGGGCCACGCGCGCGCCCCGAGAGATCACGCGAGCGGCACCTGCGCCGCGTCGCGGACGCGTGAGGCGACGGTCACCGCCTCCTGCGCGGCTTCGAAGGCCACGCGCGCGGCGGGCCCGGCGGCGTCGACGTCGGCCGCGGTGACCGACAACCGAGACGCGTGCGCCGCGACCGCGAGCGTCGCGCCAGCGTAGGCCGCGGCGACGGCCGCGCGATCTCCCGACGCCGCGCCGAGCGCGACGATTCGGCCGCGGCGCTCGCGGAGCATGGCGCGGGCGCCCTCGCTGAGCGCGTCGAGCGGTGAGGCGCCGCCCACCTCGACGGCCACCGCGACGACGCCGCCGAGCTCGAGCCCGGAGAGCGTGGAGGCGCTCAAGAGCGTCGCGTCCTGCGCGACGATGAGCCGCGCGGGACGACGCAGCGCGGTGCCACGCGCCGGCTCTCGCGAAGCGACGACGTCGGCCACGACGTCGGCCCCGCGGCGCGTGACGAGGGCGTGGCTCTTGAGCCCTGCGCTCGTGAGGAGCGCGCGCGCCACGGCGTCGACGCTCGCGTCGGCGGTGGGCTCGTCGGCGAAGAGCGCGCGCACCGACCAGGCCCGGCCGGGCGCCGACGCCGCGCGGGGCAGCGAGCTGTCGGGATCCGTCGGCGAGAACGCGCGAGGCCCGTCGGCCAACATGTTGTCGCAGATGGATGCGAGGTGGCCGAGGTCGAACGAGGCCCCCACCGTGCCGGTGAACAGCTTGGGGATGCGGCCGATGCCAGGGTAGCCGGGCGCCCACGTGAGCGCGTCGGCGAAGGCGACCTTGACCGCGCGCGTGAGCGCGCCGCCGTCGGACAGGGGCTCGGCGTCGGCCTCGAGCACGGCGACCGCGAGCGCGCGAGACAGGGCCTTGACGAGGCGCGGACCGGGGAACGGTCGCATCGACCATACGTGCAGCGCGCCGACGTCGTAGCCGCGCATGCGCAGCTCGGGGATGGCCTGCACGAGCGCGTCGCCGACGGCGCCCACGCCCACCAGCACGAGGTGGGGCTCACCCATGGGCGCACGATCGAACATGTCGTGACGACGCCCTGTGAGCGCGCCGAGCTCACGCAACGCGCTCGAGAGCGCGAAGGGCACGCGCTCCACGCCGCCCGGCGCCGGCGGCGGCGTGGACTTCGACACGCCGGCGTCGCCCACCTCGACGGGTCGCGCGAGGTAGAGCTGGCACGCGCGATCGTCGGGCAGCGTCACCATCGTCACGCCGTGCCCCGTCGCGGCCTCGCGGTCGGCGAGCGCGTGCACGATGAGGAACGGCACGCCCGAGTCCTCGGCCGCGCGTCGCGCCGCGAGCGTGAGGTCGAACGAGTCCTCGGGCCCCGACGCGCAGAGCACGGCCCACCCGACGTCGAGCGCGGCGGCGAGGTCCTCGGCGCCGTGGGAGGCGATCGCGTGCACCACGACGCCGTACTGTCCGCGGGCGAGCGCGCGCAGCTCCGCGCGCGCCGACATGATCTCGCGCACGCCGGCGATGACCGCGGCCCGTTCGCCCCGCTGCGCCCGACGTTCGAGCTCGCGGAGCAGCTCGACCGCGCCGCGGCGCGCGGCCGCGTCGCGTGAGTCCGGAGGCGCGCCCGGCGTGCCCAGCAGCTGGCTGCCCGCCATCGTCTCCGCCAGCGAGATGGCGCCCGTCGGATCGACGAGCTCGACGCGGGCGGGGAGGCTCGGGCGACCGGTCGACAGCGCGGGGGATTCGGCGGTCCGATCGAGCTCGCTTCCCATGGCGCGAGCATAACACCCGCGACGCGCTCGGGATCGGCCGCGGGCTACTGGTTGCCCTGCTTGGCGGGCGACGACGGGAACGGCTCGAGGCGCGGCGCGGGCGCGGGGCGCATCGGCGGCGGCGGCGGGTTGGCAGGCTTGTTGGGCGGCAAGAGCGGCGCGCTCGCGGGTGTCGTGTCGGTCGCGTCGCCGATGTACCGCACGCACACGCCGGCCGCGTGGGCGCGCGAGTATCCGACATCGACGTACACGCGCACGACCGCGTCGCAGCCAAGCCCCGCGGCGCGCCGCGTGAGGGACGCGACGACGTCCTCTGCGTTGGACTCGCTACCGAAGCCGACGGCCTGGACGAGCGCGATGTCGAGCATGGGCCGCTGCGGGGGCAGCTGCTCGGCGAGGTAGAGCTCGACCGGGTGCTGCACGGGCGGGCCTGGCTTGCGCAGCGCGGCCACGTGCGTCTCGGAGTGACCGCAGCCCACCGCGAGCAGGGCCGCGAGGACGGGGGCGGGGGCGAGCGTGAGGGCGCGGCTCATGTGCCGTCCTCGGGGGCGTCGGGGTCCGCGTCGGGATCGGGCGCGGGGGCGGGCG
>JAGQJA010000291.1:835-3335 GCA_020430845.1 Myxococcales bacterium | reverse complement strand
CACAAGAGGACGACGCCGTGCACGCCATGCTCACGCGCTTCATCGACGGCCTCACCAGCACGTGCTCCGTGCTCGAGAGCGACTTCTTTGCGCAGGACTGGGAGGGGATGATCACGCGCGAATCGACGAAGCACCGCGCCGCGTCGCCGGCCTGAGCGCACGGCTCGTCGTCACCGCGCGACCTCGCTCCACCCTCACGCGGGGTCGGGCGAAGCGCCGCGCACGGGGAGCCACCGCACGTCGACCGAGTAGGGGCTCACCGCGGAGGGCGAGGCGCTCGGGAGCGCAGTCAGCTCGTCGAGGTCTGCGTCGGCCACGACGACGCGCTCACGGCGGCGTTCGTCGGCGTCTTGGTGCGAGGCGGGCAGGCCGTCGTACGCGCCGCCGCCCGGGCGCCACGCGTGGAGCGTGACGCGCCGCGCGCCGTGTCGTGGGTGGCCGAGCAGGAGCTCGAGCGTCTCGCGCGCAGGGATGAGCGGGTGGAGCGCGATGTTGGGCACGAACTCGCGAGAGCGGACGCCGAGCACGAGCACCTCGCTCCGCGCGTCGGCGGCGCGCGCGGCCTTCACGCGTCGGCCCTCGATCGCCATCGCCCACTCGTCGGCGCGGCCCTCGGTGCGGAGGAGAACCTCGATGCGGCGGCAGCTCGGGTCGACGAGCCGCGACGTCCCGTCCTGCGACGCGAGATCGCCGACGAGCGGCCAGAACTCGGTGGCCCGCCGGATCTCGAGCGTACCGCCGGGGAGCGAGACCTCGGCCATGACGCGGTGCGGATCGCGCAGCAGGTTGTCGACGAGCGACGGGCCGAGGCCGACACCGTGCGCGTCGAGCTCCGCGAGGATCTCGCGCAGGTCTGCGCGTTGGAAGAACGGAAGCGCGAGCTTGTCGTGGAGCTCTCGCGCCGACCACCGCGCGACGTCGATCGAGGCGTCGGCGACGGCGAGGCGCGCCACGATGGCGCGAAACAGGGCCGCGAGGGCCGCCCAGCGGCACGGGTCCTCGGGCATGCGCAGCGCGCGTAGCTCGACCACACCGAGCCGTCCGCGCCCGGGCAGGTACGGGTTGCACAGCTTCTCGACGTTGATCTCGCATCGGTGCGTGTTGCCGAAACGATCGGTGAGAAAGGGCGCGAGGCTGCGCCACGTCGTCTCGAGCGATCGGTCTGGCGTGCGCTCGAGCACGTGCAACGCGAGCGCGAGCTCTTCGAGCGACTCGCGCGAGGTCTCGTCGACGCGAGGTGCCTGGCTCGAGCTGCCCGCGTGATCGGAGAACAGGTACGAGAGCGACGGGTGACGCACGAAGTACGCGATGAGGCGCGGCAACAGCTGCGGGTACAGCGCGAACGGGCTCTCTTCGAGGCTCGGGCCGCCGAGCGTGATGTGGCCTCCGCCGCCCGAGTCGGCGACGTCTCCGTTGAAGCGCAGGCAGTAGGCCGCGGTGCGCGCCTCGGCGGCGTCGCCATACACCACGTCGAGATCGCGCGCGAAGTCGAGCGCGCTCGATGCGGGGGCCAGGTTCACCTCGATGACGCCCGGGTCGGGCGTCACGGTCGTCCACCAGACGGAGCTGTCGCACGGGGGGCTCGCGCCCGCGAGCACGAGACCCGGGAGCTCGGCGCGGTTGGCCGCCTCGGCGACGACCGACAGCGCGTCGAGGAACCCGGTGACGTCGTCGAACGCGGGCAGCGATACGCGCGCGACGCCCGTATCCCCGTGCGCCCCCACGACGAACGCGCGCACCTCGCGCGCCCCGGCCTCGGGCTCTGTGTCGTGCGCGTCGTCGGTGTCGTCGTCGCCGAGGACCACGTGATCGATGCCGCGTTCGGCGAGGTGCCGCACCAGCGCGGCGCGCAAGGCGGCGATGCCCTCGGCGGTGCACGCCGAGCCGCCCGCGCACGGGTCCGGCGGGCCGTGCCAGATCGGCGTCGCGTCGCGCCGCGCGTAGACGCCCTTGCTCCAGCGGGGCTCGTCCTCTCCGGGGTAACGCCGACCCTCGGTGCGCAGCACCGCGCCGCCGACCATGCGCGTCGCCATCCGCGCCAGGAACAACTCCGCGCGCTCCTCCTTGTCTCCGCCGAGCGCCCCCACGCGCCACTCGGGGCTCGCGTCGAAACGATCGGTGAAGGTGGGCTCGCCGCCGACCCAGACGCGCAGGCCGAGCGCGGTGAGCGCTTCGTCGTGTCGGTGGAGGTCGTCTTCGATGTCGCGCGGGATCAAGCGCCGGCTCGCACGGTGACGTACCTCAGGTCGAGCGTGAGCGGGTGGCGCGGGTGCGGCTCTGCCTTGACGAGCTCTACGGGCCAGGGCGCGTGGCCCTCGCGGGTGAACCGCTGCGCGCGCCGCGCCGAGGCCTCGAAGGCGGTGAGCGGCGGCTCGTCGTAGGCGCGGCCCTCGGGGTGCCACACGTGGTACGTGCACGAGCCGAGCGAGCGCTTGCCCCACGTGTCGACCACGTCGAAGCGCAGCGGGTGGTGCACCGGGATGTTCGGCTGGAGGCAGTG
>JAGQJA010000291.1:319-678 GCA_020430845.1 Myxococcales bacterium | reverse complement strand
ACGTAGCGGGCCACCACCGACCCCACGGACTCTTCTCCCAGGGTGGGCCACGGCTCGGCCGCGCTCCGGATCTCGAGCAGCACGCCGTCGAGCTCCACCGTCCCGAAGATCGGGAAGCGGCACTCGACGAAGGGCCGGATCCACTCCTCGTCGACGCGGATGCCGACGCGCGCGAGGTCGTCGCACACGTCGCGCGCGTCCTTCCACAAGAAGTGCGGCAGCATGAACCGGTCGTGGAGGTCGGTGCCCCACCGCACGAGCGGCGCGGTGTACGGCTCCCGCGCGAAGCGGGCGACGAGCGCACGCACGAGGAGCATCTGCACCACGGCCATACGCTCGTTCTGCGGCATCTCGAACGC
>JAGQJA010000291.1:0-123 GCA_020430845.1 Myxococcales bacterium | reverse complement strand
CGTCGACGCGCGGCGCCTGCGACGTGGGCCCGAGGAAGAGCCCCGAGTACAGGTACGAGAGCGACGGGTGGTTCTGCAGGTAGCGCAGCAGGCTCGCGAGCAGGTGCGGCTCGTTGAGGAAGG
>JAGQJA010000290.1:602-2096 GCA_020430845.1 Myxococcales bacterium | reverse complement strand
GGGAGAGAGGGACCCCGGAACCGGCGCCCGATCCTGCCCTGGCTTCCACCTTCCCCTCTCCAACGAGGCTGCCCTCGTACCCGCCGATGACCGGTGGGTCGCGAGGAGACAGCCCATGAAGACCCAGTCCACCACCGCCACCGACTGCCGCTGCAAGGCCTGCGGCGCCCTCTTGGCGAAGCGCGATCGCGACGGCCTCACCATCCGGCGCGGCGACATGCAGGTCGTCGTCAGCGGCGACAGCACGGTCGCCGTCACCTGCTACCGCGACCGCTGCCGCACGTTGAACGTCCTCGCGTCGCGCACGCCGATGCCGCCGACGCCCGTGCCCGCGCTCCCGAGGGCGAGCGCCGCGTAGCTCGCGGCGCCCTCCTTCACCTCAAGTCCACCGAGCGCATGACGCCCTAACCACGGCCCCAAGGAGCGCCTGACGCCCGCCGGAAAGGCGGCGCGTCATGCGCGCACGTTGGGAGGCGCTGCATGCAGCCCTCGACCGTTCCGTTCGTTCTCTTCAGGCAGAGCAGGCGTTTCAACAGGCAAGGCAGCACCCCGCGCTCGCGCGCTTCGACCAGCCCTTCGAGGTGGTCGAGTACCTCGCGAGCAAGGGCGGCGACCTCGACGAGAAGGATCGCCTCCTCGGCGTGCTCGTGACCCTCGTGCAGCGCCGCGAGCACCACGAGCTCGTGAGCGGGCTCCTGTGGCTCGGGCTCTGGCCCGGCCTCGACGCCGTCTACCGGCGGCGGCAGCGCAACTTCCGGGGACAGCCCGAGGAGCTGATCGCCGAGCTGGCCGACGTCTTCACGGGCATCATCGAGCGGCTCGACCTCGAGGTGGTCCACCGCGTGGCCGCGACGCTCGTGCGCAGCACCGCGCGCGACCTCATCGATCGCCGCCGCCGCGTGTGGGCCGACGCTGACCGGATCGTCTACCGGGACACCTTCGAGCCGGTACGTGACCAGGACGACCGCATCATCGTCGCGAGCCACCTCGACCGCCTTGCGCGCGCCGAGTGGGAGGCGTCGCAGGCGGAAGCCCCGCTCGGGCTGACGCAGGGGCTGTCGTTCGAGGACGACGTCGCCGAGCTGCGCGTGTGGCTCACCGAGATCATCGGCGCCGACGCCGAGCTGCTGCTCGCGGTGCTGGTGCTGGACGAGAACCAGCGCGAGGCCGCCCAGCGCCTCGGGCTCTCGCACGACGCCGCTCGCAAGCGCTTCCAGCGCGCGCTCGGCCGACTCCGCGAGCACCTCGCGAGCTCGCTGTCCCACTCCGACCTCGCGGGCCGCGTTTGCCTCCCCACGAACCGGATGAACCGCCCGGAGGAGCCGACCGCATGACCCACGAACCGATCCCCATCCACGACCTGCCCGGCGACGAGGACTTCATCCGCCTGCCGGGCCTCTTCCGACGCTGGGAGCTGAACGACGTCATCGAGCTCGGCGCGGACTTCCACCTCGAAGACGCCGGCGAGGCCGCCGACGGCACGCAGCTCATCGC
>JAGQJA010000290.1:418-551 GCA_020430845.1 Myxococcales bacterium | reverse complement strand
ACCCCAACAAGAAGGAGCAGTGACCAATGACGAACAGCATGTGGCAGCAGACCGAAGAGATGGCGAAGAAGCACGACCAGGGCGGCTCGCTCTGGCTCAAGCTCGCGGGCGATGGCGACAAGGCCGTCGTCGT
>JAGQJA010000290.1:0-284 GCA_020430845.1 Myxococcales bacterium | reverse complement strand
AAGGTCCTCGAGCAGGGCGTGATGTTCTTCAAGGACCTCGTCCGCGTCCGCGAGAAGTACGGCCTCGAGAAGTGGGCCTTCGAGATCCAGCGCCACGGCGCCGCGAAGGACCCGAAGACCACGTACTCGATCCTCCCGGAGCACCAGCTCTCGGTCGAGCAGCAGAAGGCCTTCCAGGCGCTCCCGCAGCACGACCTCGCGAAGCTCTACTCCGGCGAGGCGGACGGCGGCGCGAAGGGTGGCCAGTCGCTCGACAGCTACGACAAGAAGAGCGACGCGAAGGG
>JAGQJA010000289.1 GCA_020430845.1 Myxococcales bacterium | reverse complement strand
GTGAGCGTCGCCCCCATCTTGATCCCTCGTACGCAGGCCTCGTCGAGGACGGCGCGGTGGGCATGGTCGACCGCGGCCTCCACACGCTCGATGCTGTGGCGCCGGTCCCGCGCGTGGATGAAGCCCTGCGCGAGCGACTCGACCACGAGCCGACTCGCCAGGTCTCCGGCCGACGCGCCGCCCATCCCGTCGGACACGGCGACCAGAGCGCCGTCTTGGCTCGGCGCGAGCCGCGCCGCATAGCGCTCGGCGATCACGTGAGAGCCCGTGCTGAGATCGGCGACGACGAACGCGTCCTCGTTTCGCTCGCGCACGAGGCCGACGTGGGTGGCGGCGGCGATGTGGAGTGACGTAGCGTGCATGGGTTGGTCCTTTCGGGTTGTCCCGACGAAGCGCAGCAAGCCTCGCGCCAGCGACGCGCTCACACGGCCTCGGCACGTTCCGAGGCGATCGGTGCCCGACGACGAGGAGCCGCGAGCGCCGCGCGTCGCGCAGGAACGCGTGTGGCAAGCTTGCACGACTGAGGCGTTCTTGCGCTCTGCGCGCGCCGATGTCGCGGGGCATCCGCCTGGCGCGTCCAGGCCACCGAGTCGCGCCTCGGCGTTTGGCACTCGCCGTGCACCAGCGCTGCGCATGATCACGCCGAACAAGCCCACGCTACCCGACGGCCCGCCGCGCGCGCCCCGCGGGCCAGACCCGAAGCACCCCCCGCCCCATACGCCGACGCCACATCGGAAGCAGCACCCCATCCACGCGCCGATTCCGAGCCAGCCGATTCACGAAGGCACCGAGCCCGGACGAGATTCTCGAGGGCACCGAGCCGGCGCAACCTAGAGCTGGGCGCGCGCGTACGGGTGCTCGCAGAGCGTGCTCCGGTAGACGGCGACGTTGAGCGCGGCCGCGGGCTCGGGCTCGAGCCAGAGGCACGGCGGAACGGGCGTGTCCACCGTACACACCCGGATCGTCCGTGTCCGCGCGACGTCTGCGAGATCGGCGACGACCTTGGCCAGACGCTCGCCGCTGAAGGGGCAGTAGAGAAAGAAGATCGAGCCGATGGTCATGTAACGAGCGAGCACGGTCGCGTCGCCCTCGACGTGCGCCACGCGCGAGAGCGACAGCCGCGCGGCGAGGTCCCGCGCCGCGACGACGAGCCGCGGCTGGATCTCGAGACCGATGACCCCCGCGCCGGTGAGCAGGTGCACCAACGCGGCCGTCCGTCCTGCGCCGGACCCCACGTCGACGAAGACGTCTGAGGGGCCGACTTCGCCGTGCTCCACCACCGCGAGGATCGCGTCGACCGGACACGGCAGGTAGGGGACGCACCCGGCGGGGAGCTGGGGATCGTCATCGGGCAGCTCTCCGAGCCCGAGCACGCGATCGACCCAGTCGTCGCGCTCACGCGCGGGCACCTCGACGAGCGCCGAACGAAACTGCGCGGGGTCCCTCGTCCCCTGCTCGAGGCGCCGGCGCACCGTCTCTGCGCTCTGGGCGTGGCGTGGACGCACGATCCGACCGTACCACCGGTCGACGAGCGTGCGCGCGCTCGGCCACGCCGCGCGACAATCCGACGGCGATGCGCGTCTATCGAGCTCACGCCGTCCCGTCGGTCCGCGGCGCATCCGATTTGCGCCTAGCCCGTCGCAGAGAGGCTCTACGGCGCGGCCTGCGCGTCGACCACGACGCGGTAGGTCTCGTCGACCGTCTCCCCCACGCCGGCGCTCGCGATGTCTCCCCCCACGCGCACGAGCGCGAGGGTCGCGTTGTCTGGGGCGCCCGCGTCGAGAGCGGCTTGGATGATCGCCTCGCAAGCCGCTTCGAGCGTCGACGAGGTGAGGAGCAGCTGCTTGATCTCCTCGTCTGTGAGCGGCCCGTGCACGCCGTCCGAGCAGAGCATGATGCAGTCTCCGGCGCGCAGCTCGAGCCGGCCGACGACGGCGCGCAGGCTCGGCTGCTGCCCCATCGCCTGGAGGATGACATTGCGGAACGGCGCGTCGCGGGCCTCGGCCGGCGCGAGCACTCCCTGGTCGACGAGCGTCTGCGCGTAGCTCTGGTCCTTGGTGAGCTGGGTGAGCTCGCCGCGGCGAAGGAGGTACGCGCGCGAGTCACCTACCTCCGCGACGTAGGCGTGCCCCCCCCGCACGAACAGCGCCGTGAGCGTCGCCCCCATCTTGATGCCCTGCACGCAGGCCGTGTCGTGCACCGCCCGGTGCGCGTGCTCGACGGCCGCCTCGACGCGATCGATCGTCTCTTGATCTCGCGCACCGAGGAAGCCCTGGGCGAGCGACTCGACCACGAGTCGACTCGCCAGATCACCCGCCGACGCGCCGCCCATGCCGTCGGACACCGCGATCAAGACGCCGTCCGGGCTCGGCGCGAGGCGCACCGAGTACCACTCTTCGATGACCTGAGATCCCGTGCCGAGGTCGGCGACGACGAACGCGTCCTCGTTGCGCGTACGCACCAATCCGACGTCGGTCGCAGCAGCGATGTGAAGTGACGTGGCCTGCATGTGGGTCCTTTCGGCGTTGCCTCGCCGAACGTATGAGCAAGGGCCGCGCCACGGGGCTCATGAGAGGTGGCCGCGCTCGCGACGCGGCGGCGCAGGCTCGTCGCGTCGCGGGCGCCCTTCGCGCCGCACAAACGCCGTGGCACTCTTGCACCGATGTGGCGTCCTTGCCGTCGAGGCCGGGCGCCGACTGTGCCGCGCCGGCCGTGACGCAGCGGGCGCGGCGGAGATCGCGA
The DNA here is from genome assembly GCA_020430845.1 of Myxococcales bacterium. GTDB lineage: Bacteria > Myxococcota_A > Polyangia > Polyangiales > Polyangiaceae > Labilithrix. The sequence continues at coordinate 10,981 of JAGQJA010000289.1, read as the reverse complement.
GCGAAGGGCTGGCCGTCGTGCGATTGGCATCCGCCGTGCTCCTCCGCTCGCCATGACCACCTCCGCAGCCCAGCGCGCGTCGCGCGCGCCCGATCTCTTCGACGCGCTCCGGACGAGCCACGACGCACAACGGGCGCTTTGCAGCGCGCTCCTGTCGAGCAGCACGTCCATCGCCGACCGGGCCGACGTCTTCTTTCGGCTCAAGATCGAGCTCGAGGCCCACGCGGCCGCGGAGGAGCGCTACCTGTACGTGCCGATCCTGATGGACGACGCGGGACTCTCGAGCGCGCGCCACGCGCTCGCAGAGCACCACGAGATCGAGGAGCTGCTCGAGGACCTCAGCGTGCGCCAGAAGCAGGGCGCGGCGTGGGTGCGTCTCGCCAAGGAGCTCGACCGCGAGGTGCGCCATCACCTCGGAGAAGAAGAGCAGAAGTTCTTCAAGGTCGCAGGGCGCATCCTCAGCGAGGCCACGAAGCGCGAGCTCGCCGAGAGCTACACGCTCGAGATGGTGCGGATGAAGAAGGCGCTCTCGACCTAGATGTGGGCCCCGCGCGAGGTGCCCCCTCCCGTCCTCGAGCGCGCTCGACGCGTCGCGCGCGTAGCGCTCGGCGTGCTGCTCGCCGCGTATACGTTCTACGCCGTCGCCCTGAACGCGCTGCTCTCGTCCGGAGCGCTCGCCTCGTGGGTCAGCGCCGCCACGCCGGACCTCGCGCTCGAATTGGACGGCGCCTGGACTCTACTGCCGGGGCGCGTGCACGTCCGCGCCGCGCGCGTATGGCTCGAGGACAGCCACATGCAAACCTATGTAACCACGGGCAGAACGGCGGTCGACATCGACGTGCTCCCGTTGCTCGGGCGCACGATTCGTCTCCGCCGTGTCCGCGCCGAGCACGTCACGTTCTGGTTCCGAAGCAAGGTGGCCGACCTCGACGACGCGAAGCGCGCGGCACGCGCAGCGCGCTTCCCGCGGATACCGGGACGCGGCGACATCGCCTTCCTGCAGCCTTCGCCGCCTCGGACGCCGGAAGAGACGGCGCGCCTATGGAGCGTCGAGCTGCGCGACACCGAAGGCACGCTCGATGATCTCTGGATGGAAGAGATCCGCTACCGGGGCGCGGGCTCCGTCCGGGGATCCTTCCGTCTCGAACCGGCGCGGACACTCTGGCTCTGGCCGACCCGCGTCGAGCTCGACGGCGGCGCGCTCTCGAGCGGCGACGACTCCGTCGCTCGAAGCGTCCACGCGAAGCTGCTCGCCACGGTGGGGGAGCTCGACGTGTCGGACGTCGACCTGGCAGCCTTCTTACGGTCGATGTCGATGACGGTCGACCTGCGCGCCGACCTCGATCGAATCCCCGCCCAGCTCTACACGGACCAGCCGGTGGCCGTCGGCAGCGGAAGCCTCGAGGTCGCCGGGACCTTGTCCGACGGCGTGCTCTCCACGGGAAGTCGCGCGGCGCTCGACGTCGACGGGGACTATCGGTCGACCGCGCTACGAGCTCAGGGTCACACGTTCTTGAGCGGCACGGCAAGCGCCGCCGGCCGCGTCGACCTCGCGCTCGACGTTCCGTCGGGGCAGGTGACGCTCGCCGACGGCCCCGGCAACGCGCCCATCTCGGTGACGGCTCTGTCCGTTCGCGCGGTCCTCGCGGCGCCGACGCTCATGGCAGCCCACCTCCGAGGCGCGGAGCTGCGCGTGGACGCCGTCGACGCGCCGAACGCGTCTGTCCTGGCTCCGCTCCTCGGCAGCGCCGCGCCGCAGGCCGGCAAGCTCCACGTGGCGCTCCAGGCGACGGTAGACGCGTCGTTCGCCGCCGCGGGCACGCTGAGCGCGAGCGCGTCCGGCATCGACGTACGGACATCCACGGCGCGCCTGACGGGCAGCGGGACGGCGGACGGCGCGTTCGAGATCGGACCACGACTCTCGAGCGCGACGGTCTCTCGCCTCGACGTCCGTGTCCCTCGCCTGTCGGTCGCCGTGAAGGGGCGGCCGGCGCGGTCCTCCACCTTCGAAGCCCACATTCGCGCGCTCTCCTGGACGGGTCGCGAAGCGGACGACGTCACGGCACAGTTCACGGTGCGCGGAACGAATGCAGCGCTGCTGACGGCGCCATTCGAGCGCGGAGTGATCGCGAGCGTCGCCACCGCGGGGCTCGTCGGCGAGTCGCCGTTCTCCGCGAGCGGATCGCTCCGCGCCTCGCGTGGCGCGGCACAGTTGCGCGTCGGCAGGGCCGCGGCCGGCAACGTGGTCGTCCGTGGCGGCCTCGTGACACGCGGCGCGGGGATCGACGGCGCGTTCTTGCTCGAAGCCGTCGGCATCAACGTGGGGATCCGCATACGCGCAGGCGATCTCACGCTCGCGCCGTTTCGAAGCGACGCGTGGCTCTCCGCCGAGATGGTGTCCCTCCGGCTCGCCGCCCGCTGACGGCGCGCTCCTTGCTCTTGTGAACGGCATGACAGAACCGACCCCACACCTCTCGATCGCCGACCTGCGCTCGCGACGAGGCGTCCGATGAAGGCCGCCGTCGTCGCCAGCCACGCGGAGCTCGACGAGCTCGCGCGTTCGTTCGTGCCGCTCGAGGTGGATCTGTCCAACGAGCGCGACGGTCGACGGATCATTCGCGTGCACCGCTTCACGCGTGTGGAGATCGTTCCCCTCGTCGGGGTCCGCGTGATCGGCGCGTCCGAGATCGAGTGGACGGTGCTCGGCGTGACCGTCCCGGCCCACGTCGACGACCTCGCGGTCATGATCCACCTCGAGGTCACCGGCGGAGAGCTCCATTTCCGCTTCGAGATCGAGCGCGCGGATCTCCGTCACGTACCTGGCGTCATCGAAGGACTCCTCGCGACGCGGATCAACGAGGCGCTCAGGGCAGAGGCGGCCGTGCCCACCTTTCGCTTCGCTGCGCTGCTCGAGCGGCGCGCTCCCGTACCCGCCTGGCTCGGACCGGCGCGCGACTTCGTCCTCTCGAGCGCGCTCGCGGAGCTGTCCCTCGAGGGCAACGCCGTCACACTCGCCGCGCACGTGGACGTGCTCGGCCGACCGGCGTTGTCCAGCTCCTAGGTCGCGGCCGACCCCTCGGCGTCGGGCTGCAACGCCGCGACCGCGCCGAGCACGCGCGGCTTCACGGCGGGCGCGTCGGGCACGAGGCGAGCGATCAACCGATCGGCCGCGCGCATCTCAGCCAGAGCGATGAGAAACGACAGCGTCGACTCCGCGCCCTGGTTCTCGTTCATCCGGTCGGCGTGCACCCCGTCGCGGCAGCCGCCGGTCCGCGCATCGTACACCTGCGCCTGCTGCGCGTTCTGACCGAGAAACCACTGGAACGCCCGACGCGCGTGCTCGAGCCACTCCGCGCGGCCGGTCACGCGGTGCGCGTCGAGACAAGCGGACACCATGGCGCACGCCTCGACGGGCTGTTGATCGAACGACGCCCGCGCCTCGCCGCGCACGTAGAACCCGTTCGACCCCACCGGCGCGAAGGTGCCGTCTGCGGCGACGTGCTCGTTCACGAGCCAGGCGAGCGAACGCTCGGCGACCTCGGCCATCTCTGCGTCGCCCATGCGCGCCGCCGACACGAGCAACGCCTGAGGGATGCGCGCGTTGCAGTACGTCAGGCGATCTTCGAACCAGGGCCAGGCCGCGCTCGCAGAGCGACGGAAGCACTCCATGAGCTCGGCCGCGAGCTCCGCCCTGACCGCCTCGACGTTGCTGTCGCCCTCGAACGCGCGGAGGTACTCGTCGATGCCGAGCAGCGAGTAGGCCCAAGCGCGGGGGCTCGTGAGGGTCTTCGTCGCCGGGAGCGCGCCGTGGAAGAGACGCGCGGCGACCCCGCGTCGTCCGGGATCGGCCGACCGCCCCACGACCGCGCCCACGGACCAGAGCGCGCGGCCGTGGCTGTCGTCCGAGCCCGGCCCCTCGTGCCAGCTCCGCGCGTAGGTGAGGAAGTTCTGGAACCTGCCGGTGGTCTCGTCGAACCCGTGATTGACGAACGCGAGGTAGCGCGTCGCGAGCGCGCGGACCACCTCCCGCGCCTCGGTGCCCGCCTCCTCGATGTGCGTCATCAATAGGAGCGCGCGGGCGTTGTCGTCGATGCAGTACCCGTCGCTGTAGCGCGGGATGTCGTACGTCGCGTGCTGGAGCATCCCGGTGTCGTCGGTCATCAGGCGCACGTGGGCGAGATCGATCTCGGGCAGCTCGGGGCGACGCTTGGACGGGAGCCTCGAGGCGGCGCCCGTGCGGCGACGTTGCTCGTGCGTCACGCGCGCTTGCTCGAAGGACTCGACGTAGCGACGCGCGACGACCGGCCAGGCCATCGACCGCCCGAACGCCGCCGCGCGCTGCTGGAGCGCCACCCGGCGCGCCGGGTCGTCGAGCAGGCCGATGACCTCGCGACCGATCGCGCCCGCGTCGCGCCAGGGGACGAGCACGCCCCGCCCGTCCGCGAGCAGCTCGCGTGCGTAGCGGTAGGGTGTCGAGATCACGGCCTTTCCGCAGCCCACAGCGTATGCGAGCGTGCCCGACGTGCTCTGCTCCTCTTTGAGGTACGGCGTCACGTAGATGTCGGCGGCGCCGAGGAACTCGACGAGCTCTTCGTGGCTGACGAAGCGATTGTGGAAGATGACGTTCGCGGCGACGCCGAGCCGCTCCGCGCGGCTCTGGAGCATGAGCCGATACGACTCGCCGTGCCGCTGCTTGACGTGCGGATGCGTCGCGCCCAGCACGATGTAGACGGTGTTCGGGTGCTTGGCGAGGATCGCCGGCATCGCGTCGATCACGTGCTCGACGCCCTTGTCGGGAGCGAGGAGACCGAACGTGAGGATGACCGAGCGGCCCTCGACGCCGAGCTTGTCCTTGCTGCTACGGTCGGGGGCGACTGGGATGCCGTGCGGGATCACGTCGACGCTCGCCGGGTCGACGCCGTGCACGTCGCGGAGGAGCGCGGCGCCGTCGCTGCTCATGACGACCAGCCGCGACGAGACGGAGATCAGCCCGTCCATCACCGCGCGCTGCACCGGGTCCGGCATCGCGAGGATCGTGTGCAGCGTCGTGACGATCGGCATGTGCAGGTTGCGCAACAGCTCGAGGACGTGCGCGCCCGCCCTGCCACCGAAGATGCCGTATTCGTGCTGGACCGACACCACGTCGACGGCGTTGACGTTGAGAAAGTCTGCCGCGCGCCGGTACGCCTCGACGACCCCCTCGGGGACCTCGAAGCGCACGCGCGGCGGGTAGGCGTGCTCGGCGCCGACGTCGTTCATCGCTACGACGATGCACTCGACGTCGGGCACCTCGCGCGCGATCGCGTCGCTCAGGTCGGTGGTGAAGGTGGCGATGCCGCACTGCCTCGGCAGATGATTGCCGAGCATCGCGATCGTGCGGATAGAGCTGCCGGTGGCGTGCGTTTCGCCCATGGACCCCCCAAAGGATGACCGCGGATCAGGGCGCCGAAGTCCGCCCGCGCGCGCGCGCCGGGATCGGCGGGGGCATCACGAGCTGGCACCCACCATGCGCCCGGCCCGCGCCGAGCGCAACACGTGCATCATACATCTACTATTCGGAGCGCCTCGCGGGGGCCCTGCCGCTCATCGGCGCAGCTCGGCGAGGAGATCGGCGACCGGCACGCGGGCGAAGCTCGTCTGACTGTCGGACACCGCGTACGGGATGACGAGGTGGTCGCCGTGCCGGAGCGCGCCGCACGAGTAGACGACGTTCGGGACGTAGCCGTCGCGCTCGTCCTCGTTGGGCACCAGCATCGGCTCACTCAGCTCGCCGATGACGCGCGACGGGTCGTCGAGGTCGAGCAAGAGCGCCCCCATCCAGTACTGCCGCATGGGGCCGACGCCGTGGGTCAGCAGGATCCAGCCCTCGTCGGTCTCGATGGGCGAGCCGCAGTTGCCCACTTGCACGAGCTCCCAGGGGTGCTTGGGCGCGTAGATCAGCTTCGACTCGTTCCAGAAGTGGATGTTGTCGGAGGTGAGCAGGTAGATGTTCTCTCCGTCGAACCGCGCCGCCATCATGAAGGCGCCGCCGACCTTGCGCGGAAAGAGCGCCATCCCCTTGTTCTCGACGCAGCGGCCGTTGAGCGTGGCGATCTTGAACCGGCGGAAGTCGGTCGTCTCGATGAGCTGCGGCAGCGCGCGAAACCCGTTGTACGCCGTGTACGTCGCGTAATACGCGGTGCGACCGTCGGGGTCGGTGAAGCGCACGAAGCGCGCGTCCTCGATGCCGCGGCTCTCGCTCTCGCTCACGGGAAAGACGACCCGCTCCGAGATGGGCACGTCGGGCGGGAACTCGAGCTGATAGTTGGAGTGGGCGAGCCAGAGCATGTTGTCGGCCTGCTCGGTGAAGTGGGTGATGCTCTCGGCCGGGCGACACGCTTCGATGGCGTTCACGAGGTCGCGCGTCGTGAAGTTGTCGGGGAGCAGCGCCAGGATGGGCACGGCGTGGCGGTTGTGCGCGTTCATCTCGCCGAGCTTGAGGCAGTAGCTCGCCTTGTCGTAGAGCGCGTCGTCTACGGGCCTCGCCGTGGTCGCGAAGCCCGTCGGCGCGTCGACCCGAACGCGTTGCTCGGCGTCGACGATGCCGGTGCGGAACTCGATCGACGAGATGTGGCCCTCGCCGCAGGCGCGCAGGCTCATGACGAAGCGCGTGGCGCCCTGGGGGAGATCGGTCTGGTCGGGGTGCTCGACCATCGAGGGGTTGAAGAGGGCGACCGACTCGAGCGAGTACTCGCTCGTGAAGTACGCGCCGAGCAACAAGCGCCGCTCGTCGCTCACGTCGGGGCGCTCCCCGCTCAGTGCGACCGCCGTGGCGTAGCTCTGCAGGAAGACCTTGCGGATGTCCCGGTGACGCCGCTCGTAGTCGGCCACGAGCGCCGCCAACATCGAAGAGACCGTGGCGTCGGGCAGCTCGCCCACGCGTTCGACGATCGCGCGCACCCGAGGCGCTCCGCCAGGGGTGAACGGTAGCGTGATGACGCGCTTCGAGTCCGCGGGGAGGCGCAGCGGGAGGCGCGTGATGTTCATGGGCCCTTATAGCCCATCGCCGACGCCCGCCGCCCACGGTCGCTCCACGATTCGTACGGCGCGGTGTCGTGCGCATGATTCATCTCGCGCGCCGAGCGTCGGTGCGCACGCCCGACTGTCGGCCGCCGCGGTTCGGTGCCATACCCATGCCGACATGACGAAGGGGGACGACGACCGGCTGATCTTCTGCCCTGCCGACGTCGACCTCGGGCGCTCTCCGCTGCGTCGCTCGCTCGACGCTCCCACCTGCGTGCTCGGCGCGTTCAACCCGGGGCTCACGCGGCTCGCGAGCGGCAACCTGCTGCTCATGGTACGCGTGGCCGAGGCGCTGAGCGAGCCTGTCGTCGACGGCCACGTCCGCGCGATCCGGTGGACGCCGGAGGGCTACGTGCTCGACCGCTACCCGCTCGCGTCGGTCGACATGACCGACCCACGACAGTTCACGGTTCGTCACGGCGGGCGCGCGCTGCTCGCGCTCACCTCGATCTCGTGGCTGCTCCCCGTAGAGCTCACGCCCGACGGACGCGAGATCGCCGCCGTGCACTACGATCGCGCGATCGAGCCCGCGGCGTCGTACCAGGCGTACGGCGTAGAGGACGCGCGCATCAGCAGGGTCGACGGACGCTGGTACATGACGACCTGCTCGGTCAGCGCCGAGCGCCACTGCAGCACGCTGCACGTGTCCGACAACGGGCTCGACTACAGCCTCGAAGGCATCGTGCTCGATCACCAGAACAAGGACATGGTCCTCTTCGAGGGCAAGGTCGGCGGGCGCTTCGTGGCGCTCACGCGTCCGCTCGGTGAGGTCTACTTCGCCTACCCCGAAGCGAGCGCCTACGCCGGGGGCCCTTCGATCCACCTCGCGGCCTCGCCGGACGCGCTCCACTGGAAGCCGCTCGATCGGCCGGGCATCCGCGCGCGCAAGGGCTCGTCGTCGAGCATGAAGGTGGGCGGAGGCAGCCCGCCGATCCGGACGGAGCGAGGCTGGCTCGTCGTCTATCACGGGGTGGAGCGACGCGACGCCGTCGGCGTCTATCGGAGCTTCTGGGCGCTGCTCGATCTCGACGATCCGACCCGCATCGTGCGTCTCGAGGACGACGCGCCGCTGCTCGAGGCCGACGCCGCGCTCACCCGGGCGATCGAGCATCAGATGTATCTTCCGAGCCCGGTCGTCTTCACGACGGGCATCGCGGACGCGGGCGACCACTACGTCGTCGCCTCGGGCGAGGCCGACCTCGCGTGCCGCATCACGCTCGTCCCCAAGGCGCGCTTCGCGTGAGCGCCGCGTGGTGGCAAGAGGGCGTCTTTTATCAGGTCTATCCGCGCTCGTTCCAGGACACCGACGGCGACGGCGTCGGCGATCTCGCGGGCGTCGAGGCGCGCCTCGATCACCTCGTCGATCTGGGCGTCGACGCGCTGTGGCTCTCGCCCATCTATCCGTCGCCCATGGTCGACTTCGGCTACGACGTCGCCGACCACTGCGACGTCGACCCGTGCTGCGGCACCCTCGCCGATTTCGACAGGCTGCTCGCGGCCGCCCACGGCAAAGGCCTCCGCGTCGTCCTCGACTTCGTCCCGAATCACACCTCGGACCGGCACGCTTGGTTCGTCGAGAGCAAGAGCTCACGGACGAGCCCCAAGCGCGACTGGTACATCTGGCGCGACGCGGCGCCCGGCGGCGGGCCGCCGAACAACTGGATCAGCGACTTCGGCGGCTCGGCGTGGGAGTGGGACGCGCCGACCGGTCAGTACTACCTGCACGCCTTCTTGAAGGAGCAGCCCGACCTCGACTGGCGTAACCCCGACGTGCGGCGGGCGATGTACGACGTGCTCCGGTTCTGGCTCGCGCGCGGCGTCGACGGCTTTCGTATCGACGTGCTCTGGCACATCCTCAAGGCCGAGGGCCTCCCGGACAACCCGCCCAACCCGGACTACCGCCCCTCGATGGGCGAGATGTCCCGCGTGTTGCAGACACAATCGACCGATCAGCCGGAGGTCCACGTCATCGCCGCCGAGATGCGTCGCATCGCCGACACGTACGGGGAGCGCGTGTTGATCGGAGAGCTGTACCTGCCGCTCGACCGGCTCATGACCTACTACGGGCCGGGACTCTCGGGCGTTCATCTGCCCTTCAACTTCCAGCTGCTCGAGGCGCCATGGAACGCGCGCACCATCGAGGCGATCATCCGGGAGTACGAGGCCGCGTTGCCGCCCGGCGCGTGGCCCAACTGGGTGCTCGGGAACCACGACCGTCCCCGCGTCGCCGAGCGCGTCGGTGAGGCGCAGGCGCGCGTCGCGGCGATGATGTTGCTCACGCTGCGCGGCACGCCGACCCTCTACTACGGTGACGAGCTCGCCATCGGCCGCGTCGAGATCCCGCCCGAGCGCGTGCGCGATCCGCGCGAGCATCGCGAGCCCGGCCTCGGTCTCGGCCGCGATCCCGTCCGCACGCCGATGGCGTGGGACGCGACACCTCACGCGGCGTTCACGACGGGCGCGCCGTGGCTTCCGCTCCACGACGACTGGCGCGAGCGCAACGTGGCCTTGCAGCGCTCGGCGGCTGGCTCGCCGCTGTCCCTGCATCGGAGCCTGCTCGCCCTCCGTCGCGCGCACCCCGCGCTGGCCGTGGGCGACATCGCGATCGTCGACGCGAGCGGCGACATCCTCGCCTACGAGCGGCGGAGCGGCACAGACCGACTGCTCGTCGCGCTCAACCTCGGCGACGCGCCCGCCGAGCTCACGTTGCCTGCGTGGGCACACCACGCGCGACCCCTGCTCTCCACGCTCGAAGGCGACGCGGAGCCCGCCGGCGCGCGCCTCGTCCTGCGCCCCGACGAGGGTCGCGTCCTCGCCCCAGGGGCCCCCGCCACATGAAGGAGGCTCCGATGCGCATCGCCATGCTCGCGCCCATCTCGTGGCGCACGCCGCCGCGCCACTACGGCCCCTGGGAGCTCGTGACGAGCTTGCTCACCGAAGCCCTCGTCGCGCGCGGCGTCGACGTCACCCTGTTCGCCACGCTCGACTCGTCGACGGCCGGCACGCTCGCGGGCGTCTGTCCGCGCCCGTACTCCGAGGATCCGACCATCGACGCCAAGGTCTGGGAGCTGCTCCACGTCGCGCACGTCTTCGAGCGCGCGGCAGAGTTCGATCTCATCCACAACCAGGCCGACTTCGTTCCGCTCGCCTTCTCGAACCTCGTCGAGACGCCGATGGTCACGACCATCCACGGGTTCTCTTCGGAGCGGATCGTGCCCGTGTTCAAGCGCTACGACGATCGCGTCTCGTACGTCGCCATCAGCGACGCCGATCGCCACGCCGATCTCCGGTACGCCGCGACCATCCACCACGGCGTCGCCATCGACGAGTTTCCGTTCGATCCCGTCGGCAGCGAAGACCTGCTCTTCTTCGGTCGCATCCACCCCGACAAGGGCGCGGCCGAGGCGATCGAGGTCGCCCGGCGCGTCGATCGCCGCCTCGTCATGGCGGGCATCGTGCAAGACCACGACTACCACGAACGCCACGTGGCCCCCGCGCTCGACGGCGGACGCGTCGTCTATGACGGCCCCGTCGGCGGCGTGACGCGGACGCGGATGCTCGGCTCGGCCCGCGCGCTCCTTCACCTCATCAACTTCGACGAGCCGTTCGGCCTGTCCGTGATCGAGGCGATGGCCTGCGGCACGCCCGTGATCGCGACGGACCGCGGCTCGATGCGCGAGCTCATCGAAGACGGCGTCACGGGCTTTCTCGTCGACAGCCTCGAAGGCGCCGTGGAGGCGATCGGGCGCGTCGGCGAGATCGACCGCGCCGCCTGCCGCGCGGCGGTCGAGGCGCGGTTCACCGTCGACCGTATGGCCGACCGGTACCTCGCGCTCTACCGCTCGCTCGTCGCGAGCTGACCACCCGCTCGCGTCGCGTCGCGCGGCTCAGGGTGTGGCGGCGAGCGCCTCGAGCGCGG
>JAGQJA010000288.1 GCA_020430845.1 Myxococcales bacterium | reverse complement strand
CCAAGCTGAATGTCGAGGGTTCGAGCCCCTTCGCCCGCTCCACTCTGCGCCTCGACGGTGCCGGCGCGACTGTCCTCGGCGCGGAGCTGGACGCTGCTCGAGCTCCACACGCCGAGCCCCGGAGCTAGAGCGGTGGCATGCGCGGCCTTTTGAGCTCCCCGCGTCGCGAGGCCGAGTAGACCTCGACCTGGGCTGCTACGATGCCGCGATGAGCCGGTGATCATGCGCTAGGGACAGAGGTATGATCGAGGGTGGGCTCGGCGAGCTCAATGCGCGGAAGTCATTTCCTGAGAAGCACACACCCGCTCTCCGCGCTCGTCGGGGTGGGGGTGCTCGCTCTCGTCCTCTTGGACTAACTAATGCCGGATTACCGACAACTGAGGCCAGGCGATCGCATCCGGCTTCTCGCGGTTCCGCAAACGGACCTCGACCAGCGAGTTCGAGAGAAGCGCAACGGCCTAGAGGATGCTGGTTGGACCGCCGACACGATTGAGCGGATCCTGGCGCAGGACCCTGTCGTCACGATCGATCGAATCGATGAGTATGGCTACCCGTGGTTTGAGTACGTCCTCCTCTCAGACGGTGGCGACCGCGAGTATCACTCGATCATGGTCCTGGACGACCACTCCTGGGAGTTTGTGGGGTAACGTCGTCCAACCCCGTAGATGGTGAAGTGTCCCACCGCTTAGCCGAACGCCTGTAGGTGCTTGGAACGCCACCCAAGCGCTCCATCGCCAAGACCCCAGTCGCCCCAGTCGGCCGCAGTTCTCACGTTCTGGGTTGCGGCCGGTTTCCAAAGGGCAGGTGCTGCGCTGTTGGTTCGGAGCTTGGGCCCAGGTGACCGGACCTCGCCTCAGTTGTGTCCCTCACGAAAACGTTTACCCAGTTGCATTCGTAGAGCACGCCCCTGACCGTCGGCTTCGCTCTCATTCGAGCGCGGTCGTTGGCCCCATCCTCGGTCTCGATCGCGGCGCAGAGTCCCAGCTCGTTCCTCGTCACCTCACCCGCTAGCTGCCATCCGCTCCCGTCACGAACCCCAAGGCTCTCATGAAAGCACTCATCGCGCTGTCGCTCCTCGGCATCACCGCTCTTCCCTTCAGCCAAGCGGGCTCGCGAGCTCCGGCAGCTTCCCCGGCGATCGACGACGGCGCGCCCGACGGCGGTTTGGTGACCATGTGGTTGCTGGACGGGGTGACCGACTCGATCAGCTTGAACACCGGTGAGCCGGCGAGCGTCGTGCGGCAGCACGAGCTGCGCAATCGCGACGGGCAGCTCGACTTCGGTGGATACTACCCGGGCGAGTTCACGGTCGGCATCCAGGGGGGCGAGTCGGGGCGCATCGTGGACTTGGGTGCGGAGTCGGAGCTGTCCGAGCGCTACTCGTTCGAGGAGACCGTCGGAGGCGGGCAGGGCTTTGCGTCGATCCACTTCGCGGACGGCGCGATTCGCATTCGCGCGGGCGCGGGAAGTGTCCCCGGGCAGAAGTGCGCGGAAGCGCTGGCGGTCTTCGCGGAGGAGCCGCGCGGGAATCACGCGCCGATCCGACTCGACCACGTCTACTTGGTGCGCATCGTGGACCGGCACGACGAGGAGTACGAGTTGCTCGCGAAGTTGCACGTCGTCGGCTATCAGCCCGGCCAGAGCGTCACCGTGCGCTGGCAGCGGCTGGAGCGCTAGACCGGCGGCGGGACTCGAGCTCAGCCGAGGTTCGATCGTTCTCGGAGCGCGTGCTCCTGGCGAAGACGGCTGCCGTGTTGGAGTCGAAGTGCGCGTTGCTCGGCCGTCGGCTCGTCCTGCACTCCAGTCCTGTCGCGCGCGACGTCATCGGCTCCTCGTCCGCGATACAGCCGCGGGCTTTGTGCCGCTCACCGAGCCTGCGCTAAGGTGGATCGGCGGAGCGAGCGCGCGTCGCTCGCTCCGCACTCACGACTCACTCCGCAACCGAGCGAGAATCCGATGTTCGATCATGTCAGCGTCATCGTCAGCGACTTCGCGAGGAGCAAGGCCTTCTACGCGCAGGCACTGGCGCCGACCGGCCACGCGAAGTTGGTGGAGCTGCCCGAGACGCCGGGCGGTGACGCTCCGACCGCCGGCTTCTGTCATGACGACGGTTCGGACTTGTGGATCCGGCAAGGCGCTGCGACGCAGCCGCGGTTGCACATCGCGTTCCGCGTTCCCTCGCGGGCGGCGGTCGACGCCTTCTACGCGGCGGCCATCGCAGCCGGCGGCACGGACAACGGTGCGCCCGGCCTGCGGCCGCAGTATCACGCCGACTACTACGGCGCGTACGTGCTCGATCCCGACGGTCACAACATCGAGGCGGTGTGTCACGATGCTCCGTGAGTGGTGGGCGGGACTGGATCGCGGGCGTGGTCCTCGGCGGTGGAGGGCGACAGGTCTCTGACCTGCGGGCGTCGTGGCGATCCGAGGTCGGTTCGCCCGCGATGGTCGTACGCGTCCGGTGACGCCATGTCCGACCGGCGCGTCGACCGGCGTCCCTCGACGATGACTACGCCCGCGCGGCCTGCCACGCCCACGGCGTGAGGCTCGCAATCTCCGACGCGGGCGTCGTTGCGACGCGCATGAGCACGTCTTCGATGTACGCCTCGGGGTCCGCGCCGCACTGCTTGCACGAGAGCACGAGCGAGTAAAGCCGGCAGGCGACCTCGCCGCCGCGCTGGCTGCCGAAGACCAGCCAGTTCTTGCGGCCGACGGCCAGGTGCCGCAGGTCGCGTTCGGCGTCGTTGTTGTGAATCGGCAAGCGTGGGTCTTCGAGGAAAGCCGCGAGCGCAGCGCGTTGATTGCGCAGGTAACAGACCGCCTTGCCGAGCTTGCTCTTCGGCAATGTTGCACGCAGTCCTTCGAGGCGTAGCGCTTCGGCGTGAATCGCTTCGACCAGCGGCTGCGACTTGTCGGCACGCACGCAGCGACGTTCTTCGAGCAGTGCGTCCCACTCGAGCTCGCCGGCGCGCACGCGCTCGTTCAGCGGTCGCTCGACCGCGAACAGTTCTTGCACCATGCCGAGCAGCGGCGCCACCGCTTCCGAGCCGGCGTCCAACGCTTCCTTCAGCTTGCGCCGTGCATGCGCCCAGCACCCCGCTCGCACGATGCCGTTCTCGCGAACGACCTCGTCGTAGCCGGTGTATCCGTCGGCGATCAGCGTCCCGCTCCACCCTTCGAGAAAACGCTTCGGACCGTCGCGTCCGCGACTCGTGCGAAACTCGATCAAGGCTCGCGACGGCGCGCCCGGTCGACGCAGGTTGCGCCAGCCCCAGGCGTAGCCGTTCTTCGTTCCTTTGCCGTCTTCGAGCCGCATGGTCACCGGTGTTTCGTCCGCGTGCAACACGTGTTCGTTGAGCAGCTCTTGACGCATTTGCGCCAACACCGGCTGCGCGACGAGTTCGTCCACGCGCACCAGCATGTCCCACATGGACTGCTTCGCGATGGCGATGCCGTAACGCTTGAAGATTCCCTGCAAGCGGTGCAGCGGAAGGTGGTCGGAGTACTTCGCCGTCGCGACGTGCGCGTAGACCGACGCCTCGTACTTGCCGCCGTCAATCACGCTGTCGGGAAGCTCTGCCGCGCGAACGCAGTGACCGTCGGGGCAGGCGTACTTCGGTCGCACGTAGCGCTTCACGAACAGCTTGGCCGGGACGATGCCGGCGCGCTCAGTGACCTCTTCGCCGATGCGGCGCAGGGCCTTGCCGCAGGTCGTGCAGTCGCGGTGCGCTTCGTCGAGGTCGAGTTCGATGACTTCGCGCGGCAGGTGTTCGGGCAAGGGCGCGCGGCCGTGGCCTGCGCCCGACTTCGCGGTACGCGGCGAGGTGTGCGCTTCGCACTCGAGTTCAGGCGCGGGGGTGTCGTCGGTCGCGAACAGGCCGAGTTGCCCGGCGCCCAGTCGTTCGGAGCGTCGACCGAACAAGCCGCGCTTGAGCAGCGCGTTCTCCTCGCGCAGGATTTTGACCTCGCGCGTCAGTGCATCGAGCTTCGCCTGCAGTTCCTCGACGTGCGCAAGCAGCGCTTCGAGTTGCTCCGCGGAAATCTGCGCGACGGACATGCAAGTACTATCGGCAATCCGCGCGCGATGCGGCTCAGGTCTGCAGTGAAAGTTGGTCGTGCGACACTCGCCGTCTCGCTCCTCGGAGGTCGATGCCCTCGAGCACGAGCGCGAGCTCGCTCGCCGAAAGCTCGAACGCGCCGGCCTTACCCTTCGCGCGATCGAACACGCGAAACTGTCCGTGCTCCAGCCGCTTCGCGAGCAAGCAGTAACCCGAGCCGTCCCACCACAAGACCTTCAACCGGTCGCGTCGTCGGTTGACGAACAGGAACAAGTGACCGGACTGCGGGTCCTCGTCCACGACTTCCATCACGACGGCAGCAAGGGTGTCGAACGACTTGCGCATGTCGGTTGCGCCGCGCGCGACGAACAAACGCACCGAGGGCGGCAAGCTCAGCATGTTTGCAACACCTGCACGAGCCGACGCAGTTCGACTTCGTCGAAGCCGGGAACGACCGCGATGCGGACACCGCTCGTCAAGTGGACGTCGAAGGCGTTCGTCGAAGTGCTTGGCCGCGCTGCCGCCTCAGGCACGACGGTGATCGGAACGAGTTCGCTGCACTCGCAAACTTGCGCGCTCGAGCTGCGCGCCCGCCGCTCGCTCGCGAACTTCTTCTTCCAGTACAAGAGCTTCTTGTAGGCAACGCCTTCTTGCCTGCCGAAGGCCATCAAGCTCTGATCGGATGAGCGCCAGCGAGCGAACAGCTCGCGCATGGCTTTGTCGCGGGACATGAATGACTCCTTGGTTGGAGTCGATCATCGCCGGCCTGAGGAGCGGATCAACGCTCGGGGACCATGCGCTCACCGGACGCGTAC
>JAGQJA010000287.1:1620-2356 GCA_020430845.1 Myxococcales bacterium | reverse complement strand
CGATGTCGCGCGGCGCGAGCTCGGCCCGCTCGTCGTGCTCCTTCATGAAGGGCGTTCCGTCGAGGCGGCGCAGCACGGCGCCCTCGCCCCGCAGCGCCTCGGTGATGAGGAAGCTCTTGGCTTGCGGGTGGAAGAGGCACGTCGGGTGGAACTGGTAGAACTCCAGGTTCGCCATCTCGGCGCCCGCGCGGTACGCCATGGCGACGCCGTCGCCGGTCGCGACGTCGGGGTTCGACGTGTAGAGGTAGACCTTGCCTGCGCCGCCCGTGGCGAGCACCGTCGCCCGGGCCAGGATGGTGCGCACCTTTCCCGCCTCGACGTCGAGCGCGTAGGCGCCCGCGCACACCTCGGGCCCGCCGAACTTCGACAGGGTGATGAGGTCGATCGCCATGTGGTGCTCGAGCACCTGGATGCGCGGGTTGGCGCGCACCGACTCGACGAGGGCGCGCTCGACCTCCCGCCCGGTCATGTCGCCCGCGTGCACGATGCGACGCGCGGCGTGGCCGCCTTCGAGGTGCAGGTCGAGGCCCGGCGCGTCGGCGGCGCGCGTGAGGTCGGGCGCAGACTCGTCGGCGTGCGCGTCGGAGGGCGCCTGGTCGAAGCGCGCGCCGCGGGTCTGGAGCGCGCGGATCTGCGCGGGGCCCTCGGTGACGCACACCTCGACGGCCCTCGGGTGGTTGAGCCCCGCGCCCGCGACGAGCGTGTCCTCGACGTGGGACGCGAAGCTGTCCTCGGG
>JAGQJA010000287.1:0-1569 GCA_020430845.1 Myxococcales bacterium | reverse complement strand
GCGCGCTTGGTGACGACGATGACCTCGCCGTGCTCCGCCGCGTCGAGCGCGAGCGTCAGCCCGGCGATCCCGCTGCCGATGACGAGGAAGTCGCACGTGACCCGCATCCCCGCGCTTTACAGGCGGGCTCCACGGCGGGCAAGCGAGACCGCGTCGCGCCGCTCGCCGACGGGGCGGAGACTCGTTGACAAGGCGCATCATCGCCCCTAATTCAATAGCCCTCACTGAATCACCATTCAGGAACGCACATGAAGATCCTCGTCCCCCTCAAGCGCGTCGCCGATCCCGACAACGCGAACAAAGTGAAGGTCAACGCCGGCAAGCTCGAGACGACGGGCCTCGAGTGGAAGCCCAACCCGTTCGACGAGTACGCCGTCGAGACGGCGCTGCGGCTCACCGAGAACGGCGCGTCGCCCAAGGCGCGCCAGGGCGAGGTCGTCGTGGTCACGTTCGGCCCCAAGGAGACCGAGACGACGCTCCGTGCGGCGCTCGCGACCGGCGCCGACAAGGCCATCCGCGTCGACGCCGACGACAACCAGCTCGACGGCGATCTCGTCGCCCGCGCGCTCAAGGCGCTCGTCGAGAAGGAGAAGCCCGACCTGATCCTCATGGGCAAGCAGGCGGTCGACGGCGACTCGAACCAGACGCCCCAGCTCCTCGCCGAGTACCTCGGCTGGCCGCAGGCGACGTTCGCCGGCACGATCGTGAGCGAGGGCGACAAGGCCCTCGTCATCGGCCGCGAGGTCGACGGCGGCACGCTCAAGATCAAGGTGACCCTTCCGGCGGTCGTCTCGGTCGACCTCCGCATCGTGTCGCCCAAGAGCGTCAAGTCGATCCACACGGCCGACACGCACACGTACGCCGACGGCGTGCGCTTCGCGGCGCTCATGGCGATCATGGCGGCCAAGAAGAAGCCGCTCACCGAGGTCAAGCTCGCCGATCTCGCGAGCGACGCCGCGCTCAAGATCACCTACGGCGCGTTCGAGCTGCCGCCCGCGCGCAAGGCCGGCATCAAGGTCGCCAACGTGGCCGAGCTGGTCACCAAGCTCAAGACCGAGGCGAAGGCCCTCTGAGGCCGTAGGCCGCGCCCCGACGCGCGCCGCCCTCCCCTGTCTCTCTCTTCTCCCCGCCCCAAGGAATGATCATGAGCAACGTTCTCGTCGTCGCCGAAATGCAGGACGGCAAGGTCCGCAAGAGCACCCACAGCGCCATCACGTTCGCGCGCCAGGTCACGGCGGGCGGAGGCAGCTTCTCGATCCTCGTGCTCGGGGCCGGCGCCAAGGCCGCGGCGGCCGAGGTCACCGGCTACGGCGCCGCCAAGGTCCTCGTGTGCGACGACGCGTACCTCGTGGGCCCCATCTGCGAGCGCTTCGCCCCCACGATCGCCGAGACGGCCAAGGCCGGCGGCTTCGACGTCATCGCGGTGACGGCGAGCTCGTTCGGCAAGGACGTGGCCCCGCGCGTCGCGGCCAAGCTCGGGGCGGGCTACGCGCCCGACATCCGCGGCGTCACCGTCGCGGGCGACAAGCTCTCGTTCTCGCGCCCGGTCTACGCCGGCAACGCCTACGT
>JAGQJA010000286.1:21652-24435 GCA_020430845.1 Myxococcales bacterium | reverse complement strand
TGCAGATGCGGGGGCGGGTGCGCGTGCGAGCGCGAGTGCGGGTGCGAGCGCGGGGGCGGATGCGGGGGTGGGGGCGGACGGGGGGGCGGTTGTGTCTGCGGTGTGTGACGTGGCGCGGACGAATACGCCTTGTCTCTTCATGGTCCAGGGGCAGTGCTACGTCGACGTCGCGCCCGGCACCAACTGGCGGCCTGTGGCGTGCCCTACGCCCCCCATCCCTCTGCCGAGCGGCGCGTGCGATCGCGCCGAGATGTGCCGCGGCGTCAGCGACGAGGGGTGCTGCATCGGGTGCGACCACCCCATGCGCACGCGCCTCTCGGTCCCCTGCGCCAAGGCCGTCGAGCAGGCGACGTCGTGCGCGGGCGTCGTGAAGGCGCTCGCACGAAGAGACTGCGCCGGCCGCTGACGGGCGCCGCTACCCCTTCGGAGGCGAACGAGACGCAGAAAGCTCGCAACATCTCCCGCGCCCGGTCGAACGGGGGGGCATGAACACTCGGGCGCCCGGGCCTCGGAAGTCCGCGTCGGCGCGCTGAGGTCGCGCGAGCGCGTCAGCGCAAGAGCGGCGCGACGCGCTCTTCGAGCAGGTGCACCAGGGCGGGCTGCATGAGCGCGTACTCGTCGCGCACGTCGAGGCACACCACGCGCTTGCCCTTGAGCCACCGGCGAAAGCCGCGATCGAGCCTCCGGCGGTGCGCCTTCTCCATGACGCACACGAGGTCCGCCCACGCGAGCTGCTCGGGGTCGAGCGGCACGTCGGCGTCGGGCAAGAGCCCCGCGTAGTCCGTCTCGACGTCGGGCCACGCCGCGAACACGCGCGCGGCCGTCACGCTCCGCAGACGTGCGCGGCTGCACAAGAAGAGGACACGCACGCTCGGCCGCTCCTCAGCGGCAGCGCTCGAACACGATCACCTGTCCGAGCGCCTCGTGGTCTTCTTCTCCCACGCGGTCGAGCCCTGCGCGCTCGAGCACGCGGATCGAGGCCGTGTGCCACGGCGGCGTCGTCGCGCGGACCTTGGTGACCCCGTCCTGGATGAGGGCCCACTCGACCTGCGCGCGCGTCGCCTCGCTCGCGAGTCCCTTGCTCTGCCAGCTGTCCTCGACGCCGTAGCCGACCTCCACCACGCCGTCGCTCGGTTGCCCGTGGAAGACGACGCTGCCGATGATGCGCCGCTCCCCCTCGCGCGTGACGAGCAGGCGATCGCCCCAGAGGCGCGTGTCGGGATCGCTGCGGATGCGCTCGAGCGACGCGCTGAAGGCCCGCTCGACGAGGGCGCGGCTGGGCCACGAGTCGGGCACCTTGGCGCGCACGACGTCCTCGAGCGCCGCGCGGTCGCCCGCGAACACGGCCTCGACCACCTGGAGCGTGATCGGCTCGAGGATCAGGCGCTGGGTGATGATGACCCCCTTCACCATGTCTTCATCTTACGCCACGCGGCGGCGCTTGACCTCCCGCGCCGACGCGGATATTTCGTACACGAAACAAACTTGGATCCGCCGCTGGCGCGTCCCACGCCCGAAGGGCCAAAACCCCGTGAGCCCGCCGCCTCCCATCACGCCAGACCTCAAGAGCGAGGTCGACCAGGTCCTCGAGGCCGTCATCTACCTCTACACCGAGAGCCGCCGGCTCACGAAGGAGCTGGCGCGCCGCGCCGACCTGACCGGCCCGCAGCTCACCGTGGTGAAGATCCTCGAGCAGATCGGCGATCTCTCCTTGTCGGAGCTGTCGGAGCGCATCCGCGCGCAGAACAGCACGGTCACGGGCATCATCGACCGCATGGAGCGCGAGGGCCTCGTGGCGCGCGAGCGCAGCAAAGAAGACCGGCGCGTCGTCTACATCAAGCTCACGGCCAAGGGCCGCCAGATCGCGCGTGAGATCCCGATCGAGCCGATGGAGATGCTCCGCTCGGCGCTCGAGACGCTCACGGCCCAGGAGATGCGAGACCTCTTTCGCATCATGACCAAGGTCGCCAAGCGCGTGCGCGCGATGGCGCGAAGAGACGTGGGAGAGCCGCCCGACGGCAAGGGCGAGGGCAAGGCGGAGAGCCGCGGTGCGCGGCAGAGAGCGGAGGAGTCATGAGCGACGAACAGACCACCAAGCGCGATCCCGACCTCTGCGTCATCACCTGCGCGGTGACGGGCGTGCTCGCCAACCGCAAGCAGTGCCCGGGCATCCCGTACACGCCCGCCGAGATCGGCGAGGAGTGCAAGCGCGCGTACGACGCGGGCGCCGCCGTGGTGCACATCCACGCGCGGCAGGACGACGGCACGCCCACGTTCGACCCCAAGGTGTTCGCGGCGATCCGCGCCGAGGTCGAGCAGCGCTGCCCCATCCTCCTCAACTTCTCGACCGGCACCATCCTCGAGGACGTGACCGATCAGTGCACGTACATCAAGGAGAGCCGCCCGCACATCGCCGCCCTCAACATGGGCACGATGAACTACTCGAAGTACTCCGAGAAGCGGAAGCAGTTCGTCTTCGACATGGTGTTCCCCAACACCTACGCGAAGATCATCAAGATGCTCGAGGCGATGAACGAGGCCGGGGTCAAGCCCGAGCTCGAGTGCTTCGACACGGGCCACACGCACGGCATCTGGCCGCTGCTCGACATGGGCGTGCTCAAGAAGCCGCTGCAGTTCTCGTTCATCCTCAACGTGCTCGGCGGCATCCCCCCGCTCGTCGAGAGCCTGCAGCTCCAGACCAAGATCATGCCCGCCGGCAGCGAGTGGGAGGTCATCGGGATCAGCAAGTCGGGCTGGCGCATGATCGGCGCGGCCCTCGCCCT
>JAGQJA010000286.1:0-21548 GCA_020430845.1 Myxococcales bacterium | reverse complement strand
CGCGACTGCGGGCGCAAGGTCGCCACGGTCGATCAGGCCAAGGACATCCTGGGGCTCGACCAGTTCAAGCCGACGCCCAAGGTCGCCGCGCAGGCTCCCATCGCCACGGCGTGAGGACGGCACCATGAGCTCCAAGACGAAGCCGCCCACCCGGCTCTACGCCAAGATCCGTGTCCACGACGACGTACCGTCGGTGCCGAGCGGCGGGCCGGCGCGCCCCAACGGCGTGTGCCGCATCACGCTGCACGTGCCCGAGCGGCGCAACGCGATCGGCCCGCAGATGGTCAACGAGCTCTTGTGGGCGCTCGAGGACGCGCAGGCCGACGACGACCTCCGCAGCATCGTGATCACCGGCGAGGGCAAGTCGTTCTGCGCGGGGGGCGACTTCGGGCAGATGACGGGCGGCGCCGACGACGGACCCAAGCTCCCGCACAAGGGCGACTACGCCGACCTGCTGCTCGCGCTCGTCCGCTCCGAGAAGCCTGTCATCGCGCGGGTCAACGGGGCGGCCATGGGCGGCGGTCTCGGCCTCGTGGCGGCGAGCACGTTCGCGGTCGCGGCCGAAGAGGCCAAGCTCGGCACGCCCGAGGTCGATGTGGGCCTGTTCCCCATGATGATCATGGCCGTGCTCGCGCGCGTCGTGCCACGCCGCCACCTGCTCGAGATGATGCTGCTCGGGCAGCGCCTCGACGCGAAGCGCGCGGCGGAGCTGGGGCTGCTCAACCGCGTGGTGCCCGCCGCCGAGCTCGACGCGGCCGTCGCGCAGCTCACCGACGCCGTGGGCACCAAGAGCCCCAAGACGTTGGCGCTCGGGCTCAAGGCCTACGCCGACCAGTGCGATCTGGCCCTCGACGCGGCGCTGCCGATGCTGCGCGATCGGCTGGCCGAGTGCCTTGGCACAGACGACGCGCGCGAGGGGCTCATGGCGTTCCTCGAGCGTCGCACGCCCACGTGGACGGGGCGCTGACCTTCGATCGAACGAGGCGAGCCCACGCGCACCGGCGCTGACGCTCGGCCGAGCCGGGTCGGCGCGCCTACTTGAAGCGCATGCAGCGGCCGCCCGAGTAGCCCGCTTTGTACTCGGGTTGCGTGTACTTCGCAGGGTTCGTCGCGTTGCCGCCGGCGCGCGCGCTCGAGTAGCCGATGCCGCGGTACTTGATCATGAAGTTGCCGGTGAAGGTCGCGCCCGTCATGTCGTAGACGATCTCCTGCAGGTTGCCGTGCAGGTCCATCCACGGCTCGTCGCCGGCGTTGATGCGCACCACGTCGCCCGTGACGCGGCCCGGCGGCGCGATGCGGAATACGCCCTCGGAGGTCTCGTTGTAGAACGGGTAGCGGTAGAGGATGCCCGTGTCGGTGCCGGAGTCGGACGACTGCTGCACGCTGCCGATGGGCGCGCAGCGCGTGCCGCACCCTGCCGCCGCCCCGAGGTTCGCGGGGGCGTTCGTGACGAAGTCGAGCACCTCGTCGGTGGCGAGCTGCCCGCCGTCCCAGTGACAGAACGCCGCGAGCATCGCCGCGGGCACGCAGGTCATCGACTTCATGTCGAGCTGCTCCTTGGCGCCCACGGCGAGCGGCGGAAAGGGCGCCTCGTCCGAGAGAGGCGCGCCGCGCGTGAGCCCGCCGTTGAGGGCCATGACGTTGGGCGGGTACCAGAACGTGCCCGTGCCGTACGAGCCCTTCCCGTTGACGATCACGTTGTCGCAGGTGTGGCCATGCACGTAGATGAACAGCTGGGAGTTGAACTGGTAGTTGATGCCCGCGTTGCGGTTCCACGGCAGCGCCTCGGGCGGGTTGCTCGGCTGGCGCGGCACGACGATGGCGTCGCCGCCGTTGCCCGTCGGCATGAAGAGGTTCCAGCTCGGGTCCCAGATGGGCGGCGTGTTCGCGGCGATCCACGCCTTGATGTTGCCGCCGTTCTTGGCCTGCATCTCCTCGATGAACGCGCGGAAACGTCCGGCCGTGACCTCGTACTTGTCGAGGAAGACCTGCTTGCCCGGTTTGTTGGGCGCCGTGTAGCCGGGGACCGGCAGCGACCGACAGCAGCTCTCGTGCTTACGCCCCACGTCCTCGTAGTTGCCCTCGCCGCACGTGTCGCCGCCGAACTGCGGCCGGCAGCTCGTCGCCTCGACGCACTTCTTGGCGTAGTTGCACGCGGCCGTGCAGTCGCCGTCGACGAGGCACGCCTTGCCCACGTCGCACTTCTTGCCGCTCTGCCCGCCGCAGTCGACGTCCGTCTCGCTGCCGTTCTTGACGCCGTCGTCGTTGCGCGGCGTGACGCACACGCGCGGCGTCGCGTCGGGGCAGTACTTGTCGGCGCAGTCGTCGTCGCCGAGGCACGTCTTGCCGGCCGCGCAGGCGGGCGCGTTCGGGCCGCCGCAGTCGACGTCGGTCTCGCCGTTGTCCTTGACGCCGTTGGAGGCGCCCGGGGCGGGCGGCGCGCACTTGGCGTTCGTGCACGTCTTGGTGGTGCAGTCGCCGTTCTGCTCGCACGGCTGGCCCTCGGCGCACGAGGTGGCGGTGCCCACGCCGCACGGCTTTCCGGCGGGCGCGGCGCACTTTCCGTCGACGCACTGCCCGCTGCGGCACTCGCCGATGTCGGCGCACGGGTCGCCTGCGCACTTCTGGCAGTTGCCGCCGCAGTCGACGCCCTGCTCGTCGGCGTCCTTGACCCCGTTGGCGCACGTGGCGCCGCCGGGCGGATCGCCGGGGCTCGCGCCTGGGTCGGAGCTGCAGGCCGAGGCGGCGTAGAACGCTCCTCCGACCAGCGCGAGTGTCACCATGTGGCGGATCGTGCGCATCGTGCGGAGCCTCCCGGTCCCCACATTCTGAACGCTCCCGCACCGGCGGTCGAGTCGCGCGGCGCGTGTCCCTTGCATCCAAACCTTTCGCATGCGAAATATCTCGCGCTCACCCAAGGAGACGCGACAGATGGCGAACATGCGAGAGCTCGTAGAGGACCTCGAGGCGCGGCGCGCGAAGGTGCGGGAGATGGGCGGCGTCGCCCGGGTGCAGAAGCAGCACGAGCGCGGCAAGCTGACGGCCCGCGAGCGCCTGGCGCGCCTCTACGACGACGGCGTCTACTTCGAGGTCGGCATGCACGGCACGCAGATGGGCCTCGCGGCGGGGCCCGACGGCACCGACAAGCCGCCGGCGGACGGCGTCATCGCGGCGTTCGGCAAGGTCGAGGGGCGCATGGTGTGCTGCGCGGCCTACGACTTCACCGTCAAGGGCGGCAGCATCGGTTACACCGGCGAAGAGAAGGTGACGCGCCTGCGCCAGATGGCGCTCCGCGGTCGCTGGCCGATCGTGTGGCTCGTCGACTCGGGTGGCGCGCGCATCGACCCGGGCTCGAGCCACCCCGACATGATCTCGCTCTTCGCGGGGTCGGGGCACCTCTTCCGCGAGCAGGTGCACATGAGCGGCGTCGTGCCCCAGGTCGCCGCGATGGTCGGGCCGGGCGCCGCCGGTACCGCGTACATCCCCGGGCTCGCCGACTACGTGCCCATGGTCAAGGGCGTGGGCTCGCTCGCCCTCGGCGGCCCGGCGCTCGTCAAGGCCGTCACCGGGCAGGACATCGCCGAGCAGGACCTGGGCGGGTCCAAGATCCACTCCGAGACGAGCGGCGTGGGCGACGGCGAGTTCGAGTCCGACGAGGCGTGCGTCGCGGCGGTCAAGAAGTACCTCTCGTTCTTCGGCTCCAACTGCGACGAGAGCCCGCCCGAGCTGCCGGTCACCGATCCGATCGAGCGCCGCGAAGAGTCCCTGCTCGACGTGCTGCCCGAGTCCACGCGCAAGCCGTACGACATGTACAAGGTGATCCGCGCCGTGGTGGACCACGGCGAGATCTTCGACATCAAGCCCCGCTTCGCGCGGAGCATCATCACGTGCCTCGCGCGCATCGGCGGCAAGAGCGTGGGCGTCGTCGCCAACCAGCCGAACTACCTCGGCGGCATCCTCGAGAACGACTCGGCCGACAAGGCGGCGCGGTTCATCCAGATCTGCGACGCGTTCAACGTGCCGCTCGTCTTCTTGCAGGACGTGCCCGGCTTCATGGTCGGGTCCAAGGTCGAGCACGCCGGCATCATCCGGCACGGCGCCAAGATGCTGCACGTGATGAGCGCGGCGACCGTGCCCAAGATCACCGTCGTGCTGCGCAAGGCCTACGGCGCCGGCTACTACGTCATGTGCGGCCGCGCGTACGAGCCCGACCTCATCGTGTCGTGGCCCACGGGAGAGATCAGCGTGATGGGCGCCGAGGGCATGGTGGGCATCGCCGCGCGCAAGCTCTTCGGCGACGCCGAGCCTCCGCCCGAGGTCAAGAAGGGCATCGTCGACCAGATCCAGAAGAACATCGACATCTACAAGGTCGCCGGCTGGGGGCTCGTCGACGAGGTGATCGACCCGCGCGACACGCGCAAGGCGATCGCGTGGGGCCTCGAGCTCTCGCGCCACAAGCAGATGGAGCGGCCCGCGCGCAAGCGCGGCGTCATCCCGGTCTAGGAGGGCAGGGCCGACCGCGCGCCGCAAGGGGACGGCGCGCGGAGTCGGCGCGCGCTCACTGCTTGTCGTAGCGGTACAAGCCGTCGCCGTTTCCGTACGGGAGCTGCAGGATGAGCTGCTGCGTGGCGCCGCGCACGTTGGACGTGTACGGCACGGGGCTCGACGCGCCGGCGAGCGGGCACGTCGCGGCGATGGCGCCGGGAGACGTGTTGTTGGCGCCTGGCGTGAGCATGCTCGTGGTGTGACGCTCGCGCGCCACGCCGGCGACGGCGACGCTCTGGATCGTGGCGATGCCCGCGTTGACCGTCACCTCGAGCGTCTGCTGGATCTTGACGGACTTGAACTGGTTCTGACAGAACGCGGGCGCGCCGAGCGCGGCCACGGCCGTGAGGTGGTAGGTGCCCGCGACGAGCGCGCCTCCGCCGAAGCGAGGCTTGAGCGACGAGCACGTCGACTGGACGGGCGCCGCGGCGTTCGTCGTCTTGTTGCATGCGCCGCCGTCGGGGCCCGCGTCGTCGAGCCCGCCGTCGTCGCTCGCGTCGGGGTCGATGTTCGAGCCGCCGTCGTCGATGAGGTCGCCGTCGACGCCCGCGTCGGACGAGCCGTCGGCGCCAGAGCCACCGTCGGATGTCGGCGGCGGCTTCGGGGGATCACCGCCCGTCTCGGAGGTCGCCGCGTCGGGGGTGGGCGGGGCCACGTCGCCGGAGTCTCCGCTGCAAGCGACGAACGCGCTCACACCGACCGACATCGAGAAGAGACTCAGGAAGACCAAGCGCGTGTTCTTCATATCCACCCTCCGTGGGCGCGCAGCACGCAACGCGGGTGCCACACCGCCCACCTCACAACGTAGGCCAGACGGACGTACGGTTGTGCTCGATTCGGGGCCGAAAAGCGCGGGCCGGTAGGGGCACGGACTACACGCACCCCGAACCGCCGAGCGTCCGGCGCACGCTCCAGTGTTCAGGGCGAGCCGCCTCGCCTATCGTCTCCCCGCCATGTCCGAAGGGCCCTCTCCCAACGCCTCCGACTTCATCCGCGAGATGATCCGCGCCGACGTCGCGTCCAAGAAGCACGACGGCGCCGTCGTCACGCGGTTTCCGCCAGAGCCGAACGGCTACCTGCACATCGGTCACGCCAAGAGCATCTGCCTCAACTTCGGCGCGGCCGAAGAGAACGGAGGCCGCTGCCACCTGCGCTTCGACGACACCAACCCGTCGACCGAGGACATCGAGTACGTCGAGTCGATCCAGCGCGACGTGCGCTGGCTGGGCTTCGACTGGGGTGAGCACCTCTACTACGCCTCGGACTACTACGAGCGCCTGTACATGCTCGGCGAGAAGCTCATCGAGCTCGGGCGCGCGTACGTGTGCGATCTGACCGAGGACGAGTTCGCGAACGACTATCGCGGCACCATCACCGAGCACGGCAAGGACAGCCCGTACCGGGCCCGCTCCAAGGACGAGAACCTCGACCTGTTCCGCCGCATGCGCGCGGGGGAGTTCGCCGACGGAGCCAAGGTGCTGCGCGCGCGGATCGACATGACGTCCCCCAACATGAAGATGCGAGACCCGCCGCTCTATCGCATCAAGCACGCGCACCACTACCGCACCGGCGACGCGTGGTGCCTCTACCCCCTGTACGACTTCGCGCACTGCCTCTCGGACTCGTTCGAGGGCATCACCCACTCGCTCTGCACGATGGAGTTCGAGAGCGCGCGCGAGCTCTACGACTGGGTCGTGGCGGCGACCGAGGTTCCGCACGTGCCGCGCCAGACGGAGTTCGCGCGGCTCAACCTCTCGTACACCGTCATGAGCAAGCGCAAGCTGCTCAAGCTGGTGAAGGACGGTGTGGTCGCGGGCTGGGACGATCCCCGCATGCCGACCATCTCGGGCATGCGTCGTCGCGGCTACACGCCCGAGGCCATCCGCGCGTTCTGCAAGCGCATCGGCGTCGCCAAGAACCTCTCGACGGTCGATCTGGCGCTGCTCGAGCACACAGTGCGCGACGACCTCAACGAGCGCGCGCCGCGTGTTCTCGCCGTGCTGCGGCCGCTCAAGGTGGTCGTCGAGAGCTGGCGCGACGGCGAGGTCGACGTCCTCGACGCGCCGTACTGGCCGCACGACGTGCCCAAGGAGGGCACGCGGCCGCTCCCGTTCACGCGCGAGCTGTTCATCGATCGCGACGACTTCGCCGAGGAGCCACCCAAGGGCTTCAAGCGGCTCGCGCCGGGTCGCGAGGTGCGCCTGCGTCACGCCTACGTCGTGCGGTGCACCCAGGTGATCAAGGACGCGCAGGGTGAGATCGTCGAGCTGCGCTGCACGCACGACGCCTCGTCGCGTGGCGGGGCGCCCGCGGACGGACGCAAGATCGACGGCACCATCCAGTGGGTGAGCGCCACGCACGCGACGCCGCTCGAGGTGCGCCTCTACGACAGGCTCTTCACGACGGAGAGCCCCGGCGAGGGCGACCGCGACTTCATGGAGGACCTCAACCCCGCGGCGCTCACCAGCGTCTCGGCGCTCGGGGAGGCGAGCCTCGCCAACGCGCGGCACGGCGAGCACTACCAGCTCGAGCGGACGGGGTTCTTCGTCGTCGACCCCGACACGACCGAGGGCCGGATCGTGCTCAACCGCACGGTCGCGCTCAAGGACGCGTGGGCCCGCGCGCAGGCCTCTTCGGCCGGCGCCTCGCCCAAGGTCGACGCCGCGGCGCGGCCCAAGGCGCAGAAGACGCCCGCGCAGGCGCCGCGCGTCGTCGAAGAGCTCGCGCCGCGCGCTCGGGCTTGGGTCGACACACACGCGATCGCCGAGGACGACGCGCGTACGCTCGCGGCGCACGAGGCGCTGGCGCGCGTGTTCGACGAAGCGCTCGCCGCGTCGGCCGACGCGCGCGCGGTCGCGGGGCTCCTCGTCAACGAGATCCTCGGCGAGCTGCGCTCGCGCGACACCGACGCACCGCCCTTCGGCGGCGCAGAGGTCGCGGAGCTCGTGGTGCTCGCGGGCGACGGCACGCTCTCGCGCTCTCAGGTCAAGGACGTCCTGGGGCACATGTTCGCGGGCGAGGGCGCACCGCGCGCCATCGTCGAGGCGCGGGGCCTGCGTCAGATCGCGAGTGAGGACGCGCTCGCTCCGGTCGTCGATCGGGTGCTCGCCGACAACGCCGACGCCGTCGCGCGATTGCGCGGGGGTAACGCCAACGTGCTCGGCGCGCTCGTCGGCATGGTGATGAAGGCCACCGGCGGAAAGGCAAACGCCAAGGTCGTGCGCGAGCTCGTGCAGGCGCGCGTCGCCGGCTGAGCGACATCCGCGATCGCCCCGCCTTCAGCGCGGGGTGGTCGGCGGGAACGTGCCGCCCTTGGCGCGCACGAGCGGTCGCACGGCTTCGTAGAGGTGCGGGTAGGGCTCGAGCACGTCGATGCACGCGCGCAGCCGCGCCGCCGCGGCAGGGTCGGACCCGTGACGCGCGAGGGACTCCTCGAGCCACGCGCGCAGCATCTCGGGCACCTCGCGCCGCTCGCAGAGCGAGAGCGCGTGCGCGGCCTCCGACGGATCGGGAGACACCGCGAAGTGAGAGATGAGGCGCACGACGTCGCGCTCGCGCCCGGCGATCGCGAGGATCTCGGCGAAGACGCAGCTCGCGTACGGGTGCGCGCTGACCTCGAGCATCTCGCGGCTGATGGCCTCGAGCGCGGGGTCTCCGCCGCGGAGCACGCGCGCGCGCACGGCGGGCAACGTCGTCGCGCCCCGCTCGAGCGCCTGGGCGAGGCGCTTCGCGCCGTCGTCGGTGTCGATCGCGGTGGGGAGCCACGACGCGGGCGGCACCGACACCTGCGGTCGCTGCTGCGTGACGCGCGGGCGTGCGGCGACGCCCACGGTCTCGTTGCGCCGCAACAGCGTGCGCAGCGCGCGCGTGAACACGTACGTCGGGTCGGCCTCGGAGCCGGCGCCGTAGGGCGAGCTCTGCGGGCTGCCGTCGTAGGCGACGCGCTCGAGCGGGCCGCGTTCGAGCAGGCAGACGCGGCGGAACTGCACCGGGACGTCGGCGTCTCCCCACGGGTACGGGTCTGCCGCCACGGCGCTGAGGAGCGGCCGCACGCCGGTGAGCTCCTCGATGGCGTGCGTGAGCGTACCGAGCTCGGTGACAGACCACGGGCCGAGGTGCGCGCCGCGGGCGAGGCGCAGGCACGCCTCGAAGGCGGGGCCGCGCCGGTCTCCGAGCGCGCCGAGGCGGGGGTCGACCGCCCGAGCCCGCTCCGCGGCTCCTCCGCTCATGAGTGGCAGGATCGCGCTCTCGGCGAGCGACGAGTCGAGGTCCGGGCCGGCGAGCAGCGACAGCGCGACGGCCGCGACGTGCTCGTCGTCGGCCTCGAGCGGACCCTCCTGCGCGCCGGCGCGCGCGTGTCGCTCGACGCCGGCCTTGATGCGCGCGAACGCCTCGGGGTCGGACGCGAGCAGGTGCGCCATCAGGCGGTCCCACCCCGACGTCGCGAGGTCGAGGCCGGTCGCGCGGTCGGCCTGCGACACCAGGTCGAGCTCGTCTCGCGCGAGGCGCATGCGCGCCAGGAGGCGGCTCGCCGGCACGCCCGCGTAGAGCGCACGCGCGAGGCCGAGGTCGACGCTGATGAGAGACAGCTCCGAGTCGGACGTGAGCGTGAAGGGGAGTCCGTGCATGTCAGTCGAGCGACGGTCGCTCCCTCGCGCTCTCGCGCTGCCACTCCCGCACGCGCAAGATCGCCTCGCCGCCGGTCACCTCGCCGTTGAACGTCGAGAGGCCCGCCTCGAAGCCGTCGGCCTCGCGGGTGTCGAGCATCGGCTTCACGCGGTAGATGCCGGGCGCGACGAACGTGTCGGTCGGGCACTTCACGTCGAGCAGGACGTCGAGCGCGGCGCGGCCGCCCGGCGGGATACGCGTGTAGAGCTCACGTATCGGCGTGCCTCCCTTGGCCGGGCGATCACACTCGACGTGGCCCTTGGGCCCGTCGACGTCGAACGTCACCGTCGAGGGGCGATAGAGGAGCGTCGTCGTGCGCGACGCGCGGCTCGTGAGCGTGAGGTGGACGCTGATCGCTCGCCCCCGCTCGGAGTCCACGAAGGGCGTCATCGCCAGCTCGAGCTTGGGCTCGTCGGTCGACGCCTTGGCGGGCGTGGGCGCAGGCGGCACGGTCGACTCCATGAGCGTGACGGGAGGGGCGACCAGCTCTTTGGTCGGGCTCCACTTGCCAAGGCCCGCGCCGACCGGCGTGACGGCGAACGGCGACGTGGGGGGCCTTGGTGGACGCGTGGCCTTGCCGGCCGGAAAGCCGAGGTGGGCCGTGATCTTGGCGCCGGCGACGAGCGCCGCGCGCTCTTTGGCGCCGAAGCAGAGCAGGCGCGGATCGAACGAGGCCGACCACGAACGTTTGCCCGGGACGACCAGCGCGCTGTCGTCGTCGTTGTCGGGGCGCGAGCTCGTGGGCAGCGCGCACCGCACGCGGGCCGGCGCGCGCGCCCCCTTCTTGGCGTCACCCGCGGGCGGCTCGACGTCGAGCGAGAGAAGCGCCACGTCGGCCGCGAGGCGCACGGGCGCATCACCCGAGTTGTCGACGCGCACCTTCCACGATCCGCCCTCGGCCGGTGAGACCGAGAGCGCGATCGGGGCAGGGGGGAGCTGCGGCGCGGGCGTGGCCGGAGCATCGGCGCGAACGCCGTGCGAGACCGAGACGACGAGGCCCACCGAGGTGAGCACGACGACGCGCCGCAACATCGGGTCAACCTCCGCGGAGCGTCTCGTAGAGCTCGAGATCGGGCATCGCCGTGGAGATGCGGGTGCGCACCACGCCCACGTCGTGATCCTCGAAGAGGCGGCAGAGCGCCGTCCCGTCGAAGAGCGCGATCGGCGCCGCGCCTTGGGCGCACGCTTCTTCGCGCGCGCCGCTGAGGACCTGGCCCGTGGTGAGCAGCCAGCCGGCCGACGCCGGACCGTAGTGGTGCAGCGCGCCGCGCAGATCGCTCACGCGCTCGCGGCCGATCTCGCGTCCGTCCTTGCGGACGACGATCGCGGTGCGGATCTCGTCGGAGCCCGTGCGGTGCAGGGCGGCGAAGTGCGCCTCGCCGCCGGGAGCGCCCGGACGCTTGATCGAGCGCACGTTCGTCATGCCCGCGGCCTCGAGGCCGAGCAGCGCCAGCTCGATGAGGGCGTGACCCGGGAGCTCTTGGAGCTTGCGGATCATGGTGCGGCGGGCGGCGTCGCGGTAACGATCGACCGCGGCGATGGCCTCTTGCTCGAGCCGCACCAGGTCGGGGTTGAGCGACCAGTCGGTGAGCGCGACGCGCGGCCCTTGGCCGAACCGGAACCGCGGACGGCGGCCCTGCGCCTGACGGCGCAGGTTGTCGGCGCGGAGGCACGCGAGCAGCTGCGCCTGCGCGAGCATCGCGTCGCCGCTGAGACGCCCGCGCCGGAGGAGCGCGTCGACGAGCGAGCGCGCCTGGACGGGTCCCTGACTGCGGTCGAAGCCGCTCAGGATCATCACGGTGGCGTCGGCGAGCTCGCGGCCCGCCAGCTCTTCGGCCTCACCCGGCGGGACGTCGATGCCCGTGGGCGCGCCGCCGGCCATGATCTGATGGCGCTCGCGGATCATGGGACGCGGTGCGGGCGCGAGCGGATCGCGCGCCTCGCCGTTGACCTCGGCGTCGGCGGTGGCGTCGGGCGTCGAGGGCCGCGCCTCGCCGTCCGCGCCTTGTCCGCCGCGACCGCGACGGCGTCGACGGCGTCGACGGCGGCCGCCCTCGGACGGGACACCGTCGGCCGCCTCGCGCGTGCTCTGCGGCGCCGCGAGGATGGGCTCGTCGTCGTCCTCTTCGTCGTCGAAGAGGTCGGCCCCGCTCGCCGCGAGATCGGCGCGGAGCGCGTCCTCGCCGGTGAGCATGACCACGGGCTTGGCGACCGGCGCCTCTTCGGCGTCCTCGTCGTCGCTGTCGGGCGCGTCGTCCTCGTTCGCGCGCGTGGCCGCCTCGACCTCGAGCGCGTTGACCTCGACGTCGTCGATGCTCACGGGCGCCTCTTCGGCCTTGGCCTTGCCCTTCTTGCTCCAGTCGCGGAGCGCGAAGACGCCGGGGCGCACGCGCACGATCTGGGTCTCTTCGTCCTCTTTCTTGAGGAGCGCCGCGAGCCGCGCGCCCATCGTCACCTCGGGGCTCTTGCCCACGTGCGAGAGGAGGTTCTTCTCGATGGCAAGCTCGGTGATCTCTTTGTAGTGGAGCGGCTTGCCCGCCATACGCAGCACTTCGGCTGCGGCTTCGGTGAACGTCATGTTCGTACCTGTGTGGTCTCTCTTGTCCTGTCGCACCTCGCGGCGGCGCCCCATGGCGTCCCCATCGCGAGAGTGGCGGCTCGACCCGGGAGATTCGGCGTTGCGCCGCGCCCCACCCGGTCTGTGCCCGGCCCCGCGGTCGCCGCACCGTGCGGACGCCGGGGCGCGAGAGGAACCCTCCGCACGCCCGACCAGGGCCGTGAAGCACCTCTAGCCCGTGACGCTCCCCACGTCAAACGACGGTTTCGTCCCGCTCAGCGCGCCTCGAGCGGGCTCGCCAGCGGCACGACGCCCGAGCCGACCTTGGCGCCGTTTCCGTCGAAGCGGGTCTGCGCATCGACCGCCACCGCGTGCGCGTCGGGCAAGCCTGTAACCTCTGGCAACTCTTGGAGAATCGAGCCGTCTTGGGCGTGGATGCCCACCGCGTTGCGGGCCACGAACGAGGACGCGACGCTGGCCGTCGCGTCGGAGAAGACGAGGCCCACGCCGGCGTTGTCGCGGAAGACCGAGCCCGCGACGGTCACGCTGGGCACGCCTTGGACGAGCAGCCCGTGTCCGAGGATGGCGGGGCTCTCTTGCGGCTTCGTGCCTTGCACGACGCTGCGCGACATGGAGAACGAGCGCGCCTCCCAGAGGTAGATGCCGGTGTGGAGGTTGCCGGTGAACGCGCTGCCCTCGACGCGCGCCACGGCGTGCTGCAGGTAGAAGCCCAGCCCCTGCTTGCCGTCGAGCGACGCGCGCGTGAAGCCGAAGAGGCACCCCTTGGCGTCGACCTCGGTGCCGTCGTCGAACGCTTCGATCGCGGTGCGGTGGTTCTCGACGAACGCCGTACCCGAGACCGTGAGCTTGCTCGAGACGTGCACGTACGCGCCCGTGCCGAGATCGCCCGACGCCTCTTTCTGCTGCGCGTGGACGACGGAGGTGCGCACGTTGCCCGTCGCGTTCTGCGTCAAGCGCAGGCCGATGCCGACGTTGCCGCGCACGGTCGTGTTCTCGACGTCGAGCGCGCCCGTGTCGAAGGCCGCGAGCCCGTGGCCGAACGCTTCGGTCGAGGCGGCGCGCGCGGGCGGCTGCGTGTCGTCGAGGAGCGAGTCCTTGACCGTCGCGCGCGACTTGGCGAACGCCATCACCGCGGCGCGCCGGTTGTGGTGCAGCCACGAGCGCGTCACCGTCACCGCGGCGCCGTCGAAGACGTAGACGCCGGCGCCGCCCATCTGCTGGTCGTCGGGCGTGCCGTCGCGCACCACGCTGCCCTCGACGTCGACCTGCGTGCCCGCGTCGACGCCCAGGACGCCGGCGTACGGGGCCCCCGAGATCGTCGACGACGTGAGCGTCACCTTGGCGCCGGCGCCAGCGAACAGGCCGGCGGAGATCCCGTTGGTCCGAGGGGCGACCCCGCGCACGACAGCCCCGCGGACGGTAGCCGACGCGCCGCGGCCGTCGACGTCGATCGCCGGCGCCAGGCCACCTTCGATGACCACGTCGGCGATCTCGGCGTCGGCCGCGCGCACGCCCACGGCCGTGGCGTGGCCCGAGAGCGTGAGGCCCGACACGCCCGCGCCGCGCGCGAGGACGGCGACGCCGGGCGATCGCCCGTTGCCCGAGAGCGTGACCTTGGCCGCGCACCGGCCGACGACGCGGACGCCGCGGCTGATCGTGAGCGACTCGGCGTAGGTGCCGTCGTGGACGGCGATGACCGCGCCCGCCGGCGCCGCCGACAGGGCCGCCGAGATGGTGCGGAAGTGCGTCGCGTCGAGGTCACCCGCGCCGTACGCCGCGTCGACGAAGTGGGTCGCGCCCGCCGGGGGGAACGGCGCCGCGCAGTCCCCGACCGGGGCGCACGCGGTCTGTCCGAGGGCCTCGCGTGTGGCACCCGAGCACGCCACGCTCGGCGCCACGGCGGCGCAGCCCCAACCCGATGCGTGCGGGGCGAAGCCGGGCTGACACGCCGTGGTGCCGACGGTCGCGCACGCCGTCTTGCCGACGGCGGGCATCGTGCCCGGCGCGCACGGCCCCGACGGGAGATCGGGCGCGCACTGACCGCTCGCGTCGGCGCTCCAACCCTCGGCGCACGTGACGGCGTCGGGCGGCGGCGCGGCGGGGTCGCCCGTCGCGGGCGGATCGGCCGAGCTGCACGCGAGCACGGTCGCGGAGCTGACGGCGAGGATCGCGCGGCCGAGTCGCATCGAACGGGGTGTAGCACGCCCCGGGACGCCGTCACGTCGTCGGGGTGGCCCTGCCGCGCCGATGGGTGTTAGAAGCCCGAGCGCGGTGCGGAACCTCGCTCTCCTCGTGGCCATCGTCCTGTCGGTCGGCGCGTGCTCGTACGTGGGCTTCCAGGAGAAGTACGCGGGCTCTCCGACGTTCGTGCTCGTCGTCGCGGCGCCTACGGTGCTGTTCGCGGCCGTGGGGCTCTACTTCGCGCACCGCGACGGCGTCCTCGGCGACCTCCTCCGCGTGCGCGGCGGCGACTTCTC
Organism: Myxococcales bacterium; assembly: GCA_020430845.1. GTDB lineage: Bacteria > Myxococcota_A > Polyangia > Polyangiales > Polyangiaceae > Labilithrix. The sequence goes on along the minus strand of JAGQJA010000286.1, from coordinate 7,280 downwards.
ACGAGGCTTCATCGCGACGGCCGTGGTGTTCGCCGCGGCGTGGGGCTTCACGCGGTTCTTCGCGCCCGTCGGCTCCGATCGAGAGAGCTGGCTCGCGCGCCTCTACCTGCAGCTCGGCGCCCCGAGCATGCTCCGCGCGCGGGTCGGGTCGGTCGTGGCCGTCTTCATCGTGACGGCGCTCTCCGAGGAGATCCTCTGGCGCGGGCTCGTGCCGTCGCTCGTCGAAGAGCGCGTGGGCTCGCGCCGCGCGTGGATGGTGTCGGCGGGCTTGTACGCGCTCGCCCACCTGCCGGTGGCCTGGGCGCTGCGCGTGGGCGACGCCGGGCTCAACCCCGTGATTCCATTGGCCGCACTGGGATGTGGTCTGGTGTGGGGAGGCATGGCGCGCCGCTTCGGGCGCCTGTGGCCCGGCATCTTCTCGCACATCCTCTTCGACTGGGCGGCGGTGATGATGTTCCGGTTCTGGGGACCAAGCCTCTGAGCCATGCGAGATCTGCTCGACGCGCTCGCGGGGGAAGGCGCCGGTGAGCTGGTCTCGGCGTGGCTGACGCGTGCGCGCGAGCTCGGCCTCACGCCCGACGCCGACACCGCCACGCTCGCCGCCGTGCTCGCGGCCGCCTACCCAGCGCTGCGCCAGGCGACGCTCGCGCACCCCGAGGACGTCGCGGCGATCAAGCGGGGTCGCCTGAGGCTCCCGCGCAACGTGGCGTCGTACGAGCGCCTCGCGCGGGCGTCGATCGAGGACATGAGCGATCTCGACTCGGTGCGCCGCGGCCTGCGCCGGTTCGCGTCGCGCGAGCGGATGCGCGTGGCGGCGCGCGAGCTCATCGTCCACGACGTCGACGTCGACGTGACCGCCGGCGAGCTGAGCGATCTGGCCGACGTGTGCATCCAGGTGGCGCTCACCGAGGCGCGCGCGTGGGCCACGCGGCGCTTCGGAAAGCCGGTCGTGGCCGGGGGGGCCCAGTGCGGCGTCGTCGTCATCGGCATGGGCAAGCTCGGCGGCCACGAGCTCAACGCCGGCAGCGACGTCGACCTGCTCGTGCTCTACGAGACCGACGACGGCGAGGTGCGCGGCGTCGACGGGCCGGTCGAGCAGGACCTGCACGAGCACTTCGCGCGCATCACGCAGCGCATGACGTCGACGCTCGAGGACGTGACAGAGGACGGGTTCGTGTGGCGCGTCGACCTGCGCCTGCGGCCCGAGGGCTCCCGCGGCCCGCTCGTGAACTCCCTCGCCGCCGCCGAGCGCTACTACGAGAACTGGGGCCGCACGTGGGAGCGCGCCGCGCTGGTCCGCGCCCGGCCGGTGGCGGGCGACCGCAAGCTGGGGCAGCGTGTGCTCCGGGCGCTCGAACCGTTCGTCTGGCGCAAGGAGGTCAACCCGCGCGTCGCGCACGAGATGGCCTCGCTCGTCGCGCGCGCCCGCGCCGAGCAGCAGATCGATCTGGAGCGCGAGCTCAAGCTGGGGACCGGCGGCATCCGAGAGGCCGAGTTCTTCGTGCAGGCGCTCCAGCTCATCTGGGGAGGCCGCGAGCCGTCGCTCCGCCACCCGAACACGCTCGAGGCGCTGCGCCGGCTGCGCGCGCGCGGGCTCGTCACGGAGCGCGAGGGCAACGAGGTCGAGGCGGGGTACGTGCTCCTGCGCCGCCTCGAGCACCGCGTGCAGTTCGCCACCGGCATCCAGACCCACCTCCTGCCCGTGGGCGCAGCGCTCGAGAGCATCGCCGTCACGCTCGGCTACGCGGACGCCGAGGCCCTCACGGCCGACCTGGCGGGCGTGCGCGGGCGCGTGGCCGAGCGCTTCGCGTCGCTCTTGCCGACCGCCCCGGCCGGGCGCGTCGAGGAGCGCCCCGAGCTGGCCGCGGTGCTCGCGGCGCTCGAGCTGCACGACGAGCAGTTGCTCTCGCGTGCCCTCGGCGGGGTCGAGGGCTTCGAGCCGACGCCGCACCCCGATCTCGCGCGTCACGTGCGCTCGCTCGCGCGGCGGCCCGACGACCCGCTCGGCGCGACGACCCGCGACAAGTCTCCTGCGTTCGCGCGCGCCGTCGTGCTCGCCCTCGCCGACGCGGCAGACTCCGAGCAGGCCGCGCGTCTGCTGAGCGCCTTCTTCGCGCGCATCACGACGCCGAGCGTCTACGTGCGCGTCATGCAGGACGACGACAAGACCCTCTTCAAGATCACGCGTCTCTTCGGCGCGAGCGCCTTCCTCGGGGACGCGATCGTCAACCACCCCGCGCTCTTCGACAACGTGGTGTTCACGTCCGTGACGCCCACGATGGCGTCGGCGCGTATTGCGGTCGACGAAGAGGTGTCGGCGATGATGCGCTCGGCCGACCTCGACCCCGAGGACGCGTTGGTCACAGCCCTCCGTCGCGCCAAGACGCGCATGACGATGCGCGTCGGGCTCGCGGAGCTCTCTGGCGAGATGGAGAGCCACGAGGCCGCGCGCGTGCTCTCCGAGCTGGCCGACGCGTCGCTCGACCAGGCCGCGCGCTTCGCGCTCGCCGAACGCGAGCTCGATGGTGGGCTCGCCGTGATCGCCATGGGCAAGCTCGGCGGCCGCGACATCGGCTACGGCTCCGACCTCGACGTGTGTTTCGTGTACGACGCCCGAGACGACGGCGACGTGCCGGAGCGCTACCTGCGCGCCGCGCAGCGGGTCGTTCGGCTGCTGACCGTGCCGCACGGTGAGGGGCCGGGCTACGAGCTCGACACGCGCCTGCGCCCGTCGGGCTCCCAAGGGCTCCTCGTCGTGAGCCTCGCCGCGTTCGCGCGCTACCACGGGGTGGAGACCGCCGAGGACGAGGCACGCGCGCGGGCGCGCGACTGGGAGCGGCAGGCCCTCGTCCGCGCGCGACCGTGCGCGGGCGACGTCGAGGTCGGGCGACGGGTGATGGAGATCGTCGAGCAGGCCGTGTTCGACCGCGCCCCGCCCGATCCGGCCGGCGTGCACGCGCTGCGCATGCGCATGGAGAAGGAGCTCGCGCGCGAGCGTCCCGGGCGCTTCGACGTGAAGCTCGGTCGCGGCGGCATGGTCGACGTCGAGTTCGCGGCGCAGTGGCTCCAGATGAAGCACGGCCGCCTCGACCCGGGCGTGCGCACGACCGACACCGACACGGCGCTCGCCGCGCTCGAGGCGCGCGGATATCTCGATCCGCACATGGCTCACGTGCTGCGTGACGGCTACCTGTTCTTGCGGCGGCTCGAGCGGCGGCTCCGCGTCGTGCACGGCACGAGCGCGCACCTCATCGAAGAGGGCGCGCCGGGCCTCGCGTCGCTCGCGCGCGGGCTCGGCTTCTGGACGGGACCCCGCGGCAGCGCGGTGGACGCGCTCTTCGATCAGTACCGCGCCATCACGGCCGACGTACGCGCGGCGTACCTGGCAGTGCTCGGCGTCGACGAGGGTGTGGCAGGCCCCAAGAATCCGCTATGACTTCGTGGGTGAGCGGGCAGGGGACGACGACCGCGACGCGATCCATCGGGGCGCTCTTGTTGGTCGGCGGCGTGGTCGCCTGCGGCTACGAGGGCGCGCGCCCGCGCTCGGTCGCGACGCGCGCCAAGCCTCAGCCGCAGGGTGACGTCGCGGCGCCGCCGCGCCCGCTCCAGTACGTCGTGAGCGACCCGCCGTGGCGCGGGCGCACGAGCTTGGTCCGCCTGCGCGCCGACGGCTCGGCCGTGGGTGTGGCCGTCGACAAGCTGCGCGTCGTCGTCCGTCGCAACGTCGCCGCCGTCGCGGTCGAGACGAGCGAAGAGCCCATCGAAGCGGCGCTCAAGATCCCCGAGCGGCTCGGCGGCGGCTTCCTCTTCTACACGAGCCACATCGTGTACCGCGCCGACACGTTCGAGGGCGCGCTGCGCCCGATGGCGAAGGTCCGCGAGCGCATCGCGGCGGTCTCGTTCGCGCCCAAATCGCTCATCGTGCGCGCGCACAGCGGCGAGCGGTGGGCCTTGTCGTTGCCGAGCGGCGCGCGTGTGGCGGTCGAGCCGCTCGGGGTCGCCGACGTCGAGGCGCTCGACGACGGGCGGGCGCTCGCGTTCACCGATCAGGGCAAGCTGCTCGCGAGCACCGACGGCGGCGCGCATTGGAACGACGTCACGGCGCAGCTCCGCGCGAGCCCCGAGCGCGTGCACGTGTTCGACGGCGAGCTCTGGGTCGTCGACTCGGGGGGAGCCGGCATGCGCCTCGAGCCCGGAGGCCTGCTCTCGTGGTTCGACAAGGCACCCCCGCAGAAACCCCCCGAGCTGCGGCCCAAAGACCCGCGCTGGCACGGCTCGGAGCCGCCGCTGCGCCTCGCGTTCCGCGTGGGCGCCGCCGTCGACGACATGACGGCGCTCGTGCTCAACGCGGGCGACCTGTTCCGCATCGACACGCGCACGGGCGAGATCTCGAGCGTCGTCCCGGGCCGGCTTCCTCCCGACGCCGCGTGCGAGGCCGTCGCGACCTCGAACGACGTGCTCTTCGTCTGCTCCACGCGTGGGTCGAGCTCGGGCCCGTTCGTCGTGTCGCGCACCACCGCGGGCGAGCCGATCATCGAGCACACACTGCCGCCTGGCGCGACGTTCTACGCGTCCGACGACGGAGGGCTCGCGGCCGACGGCCCGTGCGGCAGCGCGAACGCCGCGGGCGGCGCGTCTGTCGTGTGCGTGAGGCAGCCCGGCGGCTCGTGGCAGGAGCTCGAGGTCGGGAGCGCCGCGACCGACGCGGGGGCGACGTCGGTCGAGGTCGCACGGTGGATCCCGCGCGCCGACGGCTCGGTGGTCGGGCTCGTGGCCACGGGCACGCCCGGCATCGTCGACGCGCGCACCGGGGCCTTCCGCAGCATCGACGGCGGCGAGGTGTTCGGGAGCGGCGGCGTGCGTCGCAAGCGACCGCTGCCGAGCTACCGGTACCGCGGGGGCTCGCAGGTCGACCGCACGTGGTCTTTCTCGGCGGGGGGCGTGCTCCGGGGCTGGCTCACCACGGGCGGATCGGTCGAGGTGTCCGACGACGGGCGGCTTCGCCGATCGCCCTACAACTTCGACGTACTGCCCGCCGGCGCGTTCGCCCTCGGCCGCGCGAGCGACGGCCGCCTCTACCAGACCACCGATCACGGAGGCACGTGGACGGAGGTCACCGCGCCGCCGGGCCGCGCCTACTCCGCGGAGGGCTGCACCTCTGCAGGCTGCGATCTGGGGGGCTGGTACCGCGTGGGCTGGAGCCCTTCTCCGCCCGAGCCCGAGCCCGAGCGTCCGCAGGCCAAGCTCGCCCCCGAGATGGCCTCGACCCCTGCGCTGCAGCTCGCCTGCCGTCCCGCGGGGCCGGCGGCGGTTCGCACCACCAAGCGCACCGACGCGAGCCCCGACGATCTCGGCCTCGGCGACGCGCGGCTGCCCACCGCCGCGGGGTCGACCACCGTGGACTATCACCGGCAGACTATACCTGTAGGTATATTCAGCCCGGTGCACGATCTCAGCTCGTCGGGCGGCGACACGGCGATGCGCGCGATCATCTCCGGCTACCAGACGTCGTTCGACAGCGGCGCGCTCGTGGTGCAGGGCCCCAACAAGAACCCTCTCGCGCTCCGTCGACAGATCGCGTGGGTCGCGCCGTTCGACCCGCTCGCGCCGGTGCGCAAGGCGACGCTCGCGATGGCCGACGTGGCGAACGCCGGGCGCGTCGCGGGGGTGCCGCTCGACGAGATCCTCACCGACGACATGTTCACGCTCGAGCGTTTGCTGCCCGTCACGCCGGTCGATCCCGCGGCGCCGGGCGAAGGCATCTTGCACAACGCGGCCGGCCTCGTCGCGATCATCCGGGGCAACGATCGCGTGCGCGTGGCCGTGCGAAAGAGCAACAACGAGGCGCTCGTCGCGTCGGCGGTCGCGATCGGTCCGGACGAGGTCGCGGTGCTCGAGGTCGAGCCCTCGACCGGCGTGGGCCACGTCTTCCGTGTCGGCGCGGGTGGCGTCGTCGATCTGTTCGACGTCTCGCCGCAGATGAGCGATCCGCTCTTTTACCCTGCCAACCCCGACGCGCTCGCGATCGGTCCGAAGGGCGACCTCGCCGTCGTGCGGACGTCGAGCGGCGCCGATCCGGCGTCGGAGCTCGACCCCGCGCTGCTCATCACGCCCACCGCGGCCGCCGTGCGCCTCGCGCCGTGGTCCACGGCCGTGTGGGCCGCCGACGCGGCGTGCCGCGCCGACACGCAGGGCTACCGCGCCACCGTGCAGGTCGCCGCGCCTTGGATCAAGGTCACGAGCCCGGAGCTCCGGGTCGAGCCCACGCCGATGATGGCGCGGGTCAAGTGGTCACCGACGCGCGTGTGCGTCGAGGCGTTCGAGGTGCGGGTCGCGAGCGCGCACCCTCGCCTCAAGGACGAGACGGTCGAGCTCGACACCTGGCTCGTGGCGCGTGCGTCGGCGGGCGCTCCGTCTTTCGCGCGCGTGGGCATCGGCGAGGGGCTCGAGACCCGTCAGCCGATGCAGTGCACCCTGTCGCGCTGACCGCTCCGTCAGGAGTTGGCCAGCTGCATGATGAAGCCGATGGTGTAGAGGATCACGCCGAGCGCGGCGCTGACGATGAACATGATCCACGAGAGCTTGGCCTTGCCGCGCCCCGTCTCGACGTCGCCAGCCTTGACCGCGTTGCCGCCTTGCACCGCGAACACGATGCCGAGGATCGACGTGATGAACCCGATGCACGTGCCGGAGCAGAACAGCAGGCCGACGATGTTGAGGATGAGCGGCAGCGTCGTGTTCACGTCGCCGCCCGCGCCGGGCATCATCGGGCCGCCGGGAGGCGGGAAGCCGCCCTGCGGTCCGTAGCCGGGCGGTGCGCCGAAGCCGCCCGCGGGAGGGCCGCCGTAGCCGGGCGGGCCGCCGCCAGGGGGAGGACCGCCGTAGCCGCCGGGGGGAGCACCGCCGCCGGGAGGAGGGCCGCCGTAGCCGCCCGGAGGCGCGCCGCCGCCGGGAGGAGGGCCGCCGTAGCCGCCGGGAGGAGCGCCGCCGCCGGGAGGAGGGTAGCCGCCCCCGGGAGGGCCGTAACCTCCGGCCGCGTGGGAGGTTTCGCTTGCGCTGCTTGTTCCGGGAGCCATCATCGGGGGAGAGCATTGCACCTCGCGCGCCCCATGCCAATTCCAAACGCGACGCCGCACTGGGGTCGCGCGTCGCTGCTCACGGCTGTGCTCGCGAGCGTGGGGTGGCTCGCGTTCACCGGTCACATCCAGTGCGTGCTCGCGCGCGTCGCGCACGTGCCGTGTCCGGGGTGCGGCACGACGCGCACGGCCCTCTCGCTCGCC
>JAGQJA010000285.1:17636-24739 GCA_020430845.1 Myxococcales bacterium | reverse complement strand
GCGGGTGCGGGCGCGGGCTCTGGCGCCGTCTCCGTCGTCGACGCGGGCGCGGGCGTCGTCTCGGTCGTCTCTGCGTTCGCCGACGCGTTCGCCTCACCGCTCGTCGAGGCCTTGGCTTCGGCGCTCACGCGACACCCCGAGGTCGCGACGACACACACCAGGGGAGCGAGTCCCGCGAGGAGGGCAGCTCGGAACATGATCCGAGTCGTACCACCGTTCGGGACGACCTTGGCAGCGGGGATCACGGGGGTCCACAGAACGCCGCGCAACGCGTATCGTGGTCCGATGCATCGCCGTACCCTCCTCCTCACCCTCGTCGCCGCCCTCGTCACGCTCTTCGCGCTGTCGTCCACGGGCTGCAAATCCAAGAAGACCCTCGACGCCGACGTCGACCACCTGCTCGTGGCGATCGCCCGGTCGGACTACGAGCACTTCAAAGCCGACGCGCACCCCGCGCTCGTGAACGAGGTCTCGAAGGACGAGTTCGAGTCGATGGCGATGGTGCTCAAGCGCCTCGGGCCGCTCAAATCGAAGACGATGAAGTCGATCTCGGTCCGCCAGGGCGCCCCGACCGAGGGTCAGTACGACATGGAGTTCGAGAACGGATCGTGCTCGCTCGCGATCAAGAGCCTCGACGGCAAGCTCGTGGGGTTCCACTTCGAGGGCCCGGACATCAAGCGTCTCCAGAACGCCCCGTGACCTGACCGAGGCTCAAGCGCGGAACAGCGGACCCATCTTCGCGAGCGCCTGCTCCACCTCTTCTGCGTCGCCCTCGAGCGCGACGTCGACGCGCGCGCGCACCTCGGGCTCGGCCACGCGCGCGCGGATCTCCTGGGCGGGCGCGGCGTTCCACCGGCGCAGCACGCGCGCGGCGGCGGCGCGCTCGAGCGTGTCGGCGTACGGATCGGCGAGCGTCGTCCAGAGCTCTTCGGCCGTCGTCGCGTCCTCGCGGTAGCCCGCGTCGACCTGCAGCGCGTCGACGCGCGCGAGCCACGCGGCGCCCTCCTCGCCCTGCGCCGGGGCCAGCCTGGCCGCGCGCGGCTTTTCGGGCGACGGCGCCGCGTCGCGCGGGCCGAGGTGTAGCCGCACGTGATCGAACAGGGCCCCGCGCGGCAACCCCATGCGCAGATCGTCACGCGGAGGGTCGTCGCTCTTGCGCGTGAAGCGGCGGTCGAGCAGTCCGCGCACGAGCAAGAGCACGCTCTGCACGATCGCGAGGCCGAGCAAGGGCATACCGAAGAACGACTTTCCCCCGCTCACGATGTGCATCACGTAGGTGGCCGAGCCCCAGTAGAAGACCGCGCACACCGCGGCGAGCGCGATGAGCACCCGCTCGACCACCCGCAGATCGCGCGCCACACGAAAGAACAGCGGCCCCTGCGGCAGCGAGCGCGCCCCGAGGGCCGAGGCGATGCGCCGCCCGTCCTCCATCGAGCCCACCTCGACGAAGCGCGTGCGGCCGTCCACCGTCGAGAGCGCGAGGCTCGCCCCGCGCACCGCGGGCACGAGGCTCAGGCCGACCACGTCGTCGGCGTCGAGCGCCACGCCGCAGACGTTCGCGCGTCGATCGCCCAGCACCACGCGCCCCGTCACCGGCCGCGCCCACCGCAAGAGGAGCGGCGCGGCGGTCCACGCCACGAGCAAGAACGCAAAGATGCCGTAGCCCAACATCGACCCGATGACGTGCGGGCGCAGCTCTTGGGTGATGAAGAGGATCGACATGCCGAGCGCGGCGGCCGCGCCGAGCGCCTCACGCCGAATCTCGCGCAGCTCGCGGACGCGCGCGATCACCCCTCGACGGTACACGAGCTCGCAGCGCGAGGCCCGCGGCGCGAGGCCCGAGGCCGCGGCTGGGGCACCGCCGATCCGTGCAACTGTACACCGCGCGCCCCACGCGGAGACCCGCGAACCCCCGTCATTCCGAGCACTTGAACCATGTGAGCCCATGTAGGCGTTTAGGCGCAGAACTTGCGAAAGCTGGGACCATGTCGCCACTCGCCCGCATGCTCGCGGTGGGCCTGCTCGCGCTCCCCGCGCTGGGCTTGCCCGCGTGCTCGCAGTCGCTCCTCGACGAGGCCGACGAAGATCAAGACGAAGAGGTCGAGCCGGTCGAGCAGACGAACGACGAGCTGCGGAGCGCCGTCGCGTGCGCCGAGAGGACCGAGCAGGCCTACAGCCGCGGCGCCGCCCGCACGGTCAAGGTCATCACCGTGGGCGGAAAGCGCATCACCAAGACCACCGGCCACGCTTTCTTGAAGATGCAGAAGGCGGCCGACGCCGCGGGCGTGCGCCTGTCGCTCACGAGCGGCTTCCGGACGATGGCCGAGCAGCAGCGCCTCTACGACTGCTACCGCAACAAGAGCTGCAACGGCGGACGGCTCGCCGCGCGCCCCGGCTACTCGAACCACCAGAACGGCCTCGCCGTCGACGTGAGCACCAGCGCGTGGCTCGCGCGCAACGCCGGCAAGTTCGGCTTCGTGCGCACCGTCAGCGGCGAGCCGTGGCACTACGAGTACCGCGGCAAGGATCCGGGCGGCCCGTGCGGCCGCGGCGACACGTCGAGCACGAGCGACACGACCGACGACGCGCCCCTCATCCCCGACCAGCCCACGGGCGATCCGGATCCCGTCGTCGTCGACGATCCGCTCATCGACGGCGCGGTCGCGGTCGATGCCCCGCGCGAGGGAGTGACGTACGCCAACGGCATCTGGATGCGCGCGCGGGCGATGAACCCCCGCGTCGTCAAGGTGGTCTACGTGTCGGGCAACTTCACGCTCGGCGACTCCGACGATCCGTCGGCCGGCTTCGCCGTGCACTACACCTTCGGCGTCCTCGGCGAGCGCACCGTCACGGCGCAGGGCTACGACGCGGGCGGCAAGAAGATCGCCGAGAGCTCGGTCACGTTCTCGATCGCCGAGTGAGCCGACGGCGGTTCGCCCTGCTCGGCCGAAGGGCGGCGCGAATCGCGAGCTCGACGCGACGGTCTCGGCTCAGGGGATCTGTTCGCCGTCGGGCCCGAGCCACCCGATGACGACCTTGTGCGTGAAGCCCTGCTCGGCGAGGCGCAGCAACGCGAGGTTGAGCGCGTGCTGGTGTTGGGTCTCGAGCGGCAACGCGAAGCCGTAGCCCTGCGGCTGGTAGCTGGCGCGTGAGACGACGATGTCCTTGTCGGGGTGCTCGCGCGCAAAGAAGATGAGCTGGGGCTTGTCGAAGAGCACGCCCTTGACCTCGCCGATCATGAGCTTCTCGATCCCCTCTTCCATGTTCTCCACCGGCACGACGCGCACGCGCGTCTGCTTGGCGAAGTCGACGGCGGGCGTGCCCGAGACGACGGCGACCTTCTCGCGCGCGAGCTGATCGATGTTCTCGATGCCGCCCTGCGCGAGCGAGGCGAGCGTGAGCGCGGTGGCGATGCCGGCCGTGAGGGAGCTCGCCGTGATGAGCGCGATGACCATCCACACGCCCGAGATGATGCGCCCGAGCGGCGTGACGGGCGCGCGGTCGCCGTAGCCCACGGTGGTCATGGTCACGAGCGCGAACCACACGCCGTTGGCGATGCCGCGCGCCGGGGCGACGGGGAACTGCTCGGGGTTCTTCTTGCGCTCGACGAGCCACACGAGCGTGCCCACGCCGCAGAGCACGGCGAGGAGCACGGCCGTGGCCGCGAAGAACGACTTGCTGAAGAACGGCGTCAGCTTGGACGCGAACGACGCCGTCTCCGACCGCATCGTCGCGACGCCGAGCGACGAGCGAAAGTACGGCTGACTGAAGCGCATGCGCTCGACGCGCGCCGCCGTGATGCTCACGTCGCCCACGAGCACGTCGATGTCGCCGTGCTGCACCGCGAGCAGACCCTCGGGCACGGTCTCGACCTTGACCATGTCGAACTCGAGGTGGCTCTCCTTGGCGGCCTCGCGAAAGAGCTCGACGGCGATGCCCGTGAGGTCCTCGTCGCGCTCCACGACGAACGGCGGATCACCGGCCACGCCGACGCGGAGCCTGGGGCCGCGCGGGGTGTCGTCGTCCACCGCGCCTCCGTCGACCGACGCGTCGCCCGCGCCCTCGTCGTCCGCGGCGCCGGCCTCACCCGAAGCGGCGCGTCCGACGGCGGCGTCGCCCGCGAGCGCGCGCGAGGACACGCCACCGTCCGCCGCCCACGCGGGGCGGAGGGTCGTGACGACGAGTGTCATCAGCAGCAGGACGAGCCGCGCCAACCGCATCGCGGGCCATCATAGCGTCGCGCGGCGCGTTTGTGGGCGCAGTGGTCCGCGCGACGGAGAGAGAGTCCGACGCGGCTACTTGGGCGGCGACACGGAGCAGAAGCCGCCGATGCACGTGAGGCCGTTGCAGCAGTCGGCGCTCGTCTCGCACTTGTCGCCTTGCTGCGCGCACTCGTTGCCCTTCTTCTGGCAGACGAGCCCGCCGTCGGTCGCGCGGCAGTAGCCGTCGCAGCAGTCGTAGCCGTTCTCGCACGACTGCCCGAGGGGCTTGCACGGGTTGACCGTGAACTGCGGGCGCTCGTTGGTGCTGTTGGTGTCCTGGCCCGTGATGTAGAAGGCCGGGTGGCTCGGGTCCTGCCCCGCCTTGGGCGAGCCGTCGACCGCGGCGATCCAGAGCTGACGCAGCGTGGTGTTCAGCGTGTTGCCGTAGGGGCGCTCGGTGAAGAACGCGAGCCAGAAGTACCCGCCCGCGGCGATGGGGTGGAAGCTCGGCCCCCACGACGTGTTGGGCGTGGCCGAGACGTCGGGCACGCCGTTGGCGCGATCGAGCCGGATCTGCGTCTGTCCGTCCGCGCTCCCGAGCCACAGCTCCGCCGCGCCGATGCCGTCGGAGCGAGACTGGTTGCCGCGCATGAAGCCGATCCACTTCGAGTCGGGCGTGAAGCTCGGGTACGTGACGACGGCGTACTGCGCGTTGGGGTCGACGATCTTCTTGGTGTTCGAGAACGTGGGCGGGTTGGCCGTGAGGTCGACGTCGGTCGTCCAGAGCGTCGACTGGTTGAAGTTGAGGCCGTCGCCCGCGCCCGCGGTGGGCCGCACGCTGAACGCGATGTGCTTGCCGTCGGGCGACCACACCGGGTGACCGGGCGCGCCGCCGCCGGGGTTGAGCGTGGCGAGCACCGCGTCGTTGTTGTACGTGCTGAGGCGCAGCTCGCCTTCGGAGCCGAAGCCGCCGCCGTTCCAGTGACGCCAGAGCACGTGTGAGCCGGTGGGGCTGATCGCCTGGAAGCCCGACGACTGGGTGCTCTGATAGAGCTTGGCGCCGGTCACGGTGTCGAACGTGGCCCACGGGCTCGCGCCGCCGTTGACGCTGGCGACGATGCGACTGCCGTCCTTGGACACCGAGTGGCACGCGATGCACGTGACGCCCGTGCCGTCGAGGAACGACTCGGCCACCTTGCCGGGCTGGATGCGCCGCACGAACGAGTCGCCCTGGATGAGGCGGGTGTAATAGATCGTGCCGTTGAGGTTGGCGGGGGCGATGGTCCACTTCTGCGTCTTGGCCTTGTAGGCCTGCGCGCCGTCCCAACGCTGGATCGCCACGTCGACGTTGCCCACGGTCGAGTCGGTGAGCTTGGCCCACACGTCGGCGGGCACCGACGGGAACGGGAAGCGAGAGGGCGCGGGCACCGTCTGGTACGCGAGGAACTCGAACGTCGCGCTCTTCGCCTCGATCTTGTAGATGTCGGCCGCGCCGCCGCCGTTCCATTGGATGACGGGCGTGGGCAGCCCGCGCGGGAACACGGTGCCGTCGTACGGGTAGAGAAGCGTCATCGCCGCGTCGGCGGCGGTCGCGTTCTTGAACGCGTCCTGGATCGCCTGCGACGGGGGCGTGCCCGCGGTGATGCGCAGGCGCACAGTCGCGGAGGTCGTGGCGACGACCGCGCCGTTCCACTTGTACTTCACGGCGCCGACGCCGCCCACGAACCCCGTGGGGACGAGCTTGGCGCCGGTGAACGCGGCGACGTCGATGCGGTCGAACTCCCACGCGCCGGCCGAGATCGGGACGAGCGAGCCGTCGGGGAGCACGCCCTTGACGGTGAAGTCGATCGCCGGGCTCGACGCGCCGAGGTCCACCGTGATGACCGGATCCTTCGGCTCGATGACGAAGTCCTTGTAGGGATTCTGCGCCGAGCCGTCGTTGGTGAACGGCGGCGGGTTGGTGACGCTCCCGTCGTCGCCCGAGCCTCCGTCCGAGCCGCCGAAGACGCTGTTCTCCTCGTTGCCACAACCCGTGACGTGCACCGCGCACGCGACCGCGCCGGTCGCGGCCATGAGCACGAGCCAACGCGAGTGCTTCCACGCCATCGGACGCTCCTCTCGGATCGCGTCGCGCTCCCGACCACTGGTCGCGCGAGTGACCATCGAGGAGAACTCTACAGCGTCACGGTCGCGCTCGCCGTGACAAGCGCGCGAAAATGCGTCGTTTTATCGCCCATGTGCGCAGCTCGACGCACATCAGGCGCGGCGCCCTCAGCGCAAGCGGAATTGGACCGACCAGCGCATGCGCACGCGCACGGGCTGACCGCCCAGACGCGCGGGGCTGAAGCGGTAACGGCGGATGGCCGCGAGCGCCGAGGCGTCGAAGCCGAAGCCCGCGGCCCGCACGACGCGCGCGTCGGTCACGGCGCCCGACGGGTCGACGACGATCTCGAGCGGGACGTCGGCCTCGAGCTCGCCCGTGCGCGCGTCGGGCGGATAGGCCGCGGTGACCGACGACACCAGGCGTGCGCGCTCGGTGACGGCCGCCTCGGACACGATGACGCCCGCGGGCGCGCCGGCAGACGCCGCGCCGTGACCGTGAGGCGCTCCGGGGGCGTGCGACGTGCCGATCGAGGCGTGCGTCGAGGCCGCGTGGGCCACGCGCGGGGCCATTTGTAGCGTGAACGTGGGCGCCGGGGCGTCGGACGCTGCGGCCGCGACGGGCGCAGGGGCCTCGGGCGCGGCGGGAGCCTCGGGCGCGGGCGCGGGCTCTGGGTGATCGTGCGCGACCGACGGATCGTGCGGCACGGCCACGTGAGATGCCGGGACGGGGTAGTCGTGCGTGTGCGTCGCGACCGACGGCGCGCTCACCGCCGCGGGCGCGGCCGGCGGCTCGGGCTC
>JAGQJA010000285.1:0-17532 GCA_020430845.1 Myxococcales bacterium | reverse complement strand
CCGTGCAAGACGCCCGACGCCACGAGCGGGATCGCTCGCGACAAGGCGACGGAACCGAGCCAGGGCAGTTGCACCGCAGTCACGGTAGCCCTACGCGCGGCCGGCGTCACCGGCTTCGTGCGCCAGGCAAAAAGGCGCCATCCCCGGCATTTTTGGGGCATCGCCGATCCCGTCTGGCCGGTGGCGCGTAAGACGACCGCGCGCCGCTCCTGGTCGCCGCCGCGTGTACGCTGCCCCCGCGCGCCGCCCGTCGCGTAGCACGATTTTCAAAATCGTGTTACTCGCGTCGCCCTCGTCACGATACTCCGCACAACCGAACCTCCCCTGCCCCGAGAGCCTCGATTGCCCGTCCCGTCCCTCGCCCCCCGCCTCTGCCTGCTCGTCGGCGCCGCGATCGGCGCCGTCACCCTCTGCGCGGGCCCCGCGCGCGCCCAAGGCCCCGCCACCGACGCCGACGGCGGCGCCCCGGAGGCCGGCGCGAGCGCCGAGGAGCTGACCCCGCCGTCGCTCGCCACGCAGGTCGACGCCGACTACCCGGCCGACGCGCTCAAAGAGCGGCGTGAGGGCGCCGTGGGCCTGTCGCTCTCGATCGACGAAGAGGGCCGCGTCGTCGACGCGCGCGTCAGCACGCCCTCGGGCTACGCCGACTTCGACGCCGCGGCGCTCGCGGCGGCCCGGCGCTTCACGTTCGTGCCGGCCAAGCGCGGCGGCGCGCCCATCCGCGCGACGGTGCAGTTCACCTACGAGTTCCACCTGCCGCCCGAGGCCGCGCCGCCTCCCCCTCCCCCGCCGCCGCCGCCGGCACCGCCCAAGCCCGCCGCCGAGATCACGCAAGAGGGCGACTCGTCGCTCGTGCTCGCGCGCCGGCCCATCAGCGCCGCCTCGTCGATGTCGGTGCGCGATCGCGAGTTCCGTCTCCGACCCGTGGCGTCCGTCGCCGACATCCTCCGCGTCACGCCCGGCCTGCTGGTGGTGCAGCACGCGGGCGGCGGCAAGGCCAACCAGTACTTCTTGCGCGGCTTCGACGCCGACCACGGGACCGACATCGCGCTCAGCGTCGACGGGATCCCCATCAACATGGTCTCGCACGCCCACGGCCAGGGCTACGCCGACAGCAACTTCCTCATCCCCGAGATCATCGAGCGCGTCGAGATCACCAAGGGCCCGTACTTCGCCGAGCAGGGAGACTTCTCTACGGCCGGCTCCGTCAACCTCGTCACGCGCGACTCGTTCGAGCACAGCTCGCTCGGCTTCGGCTACGGCGGCTCGCCCGGCAACGGCGGCCCCATGTACCGCGGGCTGCTCGTCGCGAGCCCCAAGATGGAGTCGATCAAGCCGCTCTTCGTCGCCGAGATCGGCCGCGCCAACGGGCCGTTCCACAACCCCGAGAAGTTCGACCGCTACAAGCTGTTCAGCAAGGTGTCGTTCGCGCCCTCGCCGGGCTCCACCGTCTCGATCGGCGCGTCGAGCTACGCGGGCGACTGGTACAGCTCGGGCCAGATCCCGCGGCGCGCGGTCGAGGCGGGCATGCTCGATCGTTTCTCGACCCACGATCCGAGCGAGGGCGGCTCGAGCTCGCGCCACCAGCTCTTTGCCGCGTACAAGCTGCGCCCCAGCGCCAAGAGCGAGCTGTCGGCGATGGGCTACGTGGCCCAGTACCGGCTCGACCTGCTCTCGAACTTCACCATCAACCTCGTCGATCCCGACAACGGCGACCAGATCCGCCAGCGCGATCGCCGCGTCTTCGCCGGCGGCAAGGTGAGCTACCGCACCATCGAGCACGTCGGAGGTCTGGGCTTCGACACGCAGATCGGCGCGAACTTTCGCACCGACGCGATCGACAACGGCCTCGAGCGCACGCGACAGCGGCAGTTCCTCTCGCGCGTCGTCGGCAACGGGATCGGCGAGACGACCGTGGGCGCGTTCGCCAAAGAGGACGTCACGATCACCAAGTGGCTCCGCGTCGTGGGCGGCGCGCGCGCCGACATGTTCTCGTTCACGGTCGACGATCAGACCGAGGCCGCGGGCGGCGGCGTGAGCGGCACCAAGGCGGCGTCGCAGCTGAGCCCCAAGGGCGCGCTCGTGCTCTCGCCGATCCGCCAGAAGAACGTCGAGCTCGACGTGTACGGCAACTACGGCCACGGCTTCCACTCGAACGACGCCCGCGGCGTGGTGCGCACCCGCGACGCGGTCACGCCCCTCACGCGCGCGATCGGCTACGAGGGCGGCGCGCGGGCGCGCTTCTTCGACCGCTGGGATCTGGCCGCCGCGGTGTGGCGGCTCAACCTCGAGAGCGAGACGGTGTGGATCGGCGACGAGGGCACGACCGAGGCCGGCGACGCGACCAAGCGATACGGCATCGAGCTCGAGACGCGCTTCGAGATCACCAAGTGGCTGAGCGCCGACCTCGACGTCACGGCCACCAAGTCGGCGTTCGTGGCCAACCGCGGCAACGGCGACGCCGTCGCGCTCGCCCCGCGCCGCACGTGGGCGGGGGGTCTGTCGGCCCGGCACCCCAACGGCGTGCGTGGCGGCTTTCGCTTCTATGGCGTGGGCGATCGCCCGGCGACCGAGGACGAGTTCATCGTGGCCGAGGGCTTCACGGTCGCCGACGTGCACCTCGGCTACCAGACGCGGCGCTTCGACGTGGGGCTCGACGTCGAGAACCTCTTCAACGCGCGCTACAAGGCCGCGCAGTTCGCGTCGACGAGCCGCCTCCGCACCGAGCCGCCCACGAACGCGCCCGCGCCCGCGGGCACCTGCGGCAACGGCAGCCGCGTCGTCACGGGCGATGGCGGCAACTTCGGCGGCTGCGAGGACAACCACTTCACGTCGGGCTACCCGTTCACCGCGCGCATCACGACGACGTTCTACCTGGACTGACCGACCATGAAGCGCACATACCCCTACATCTCCGCTCTCGTCGTGGCCGGCGCGCTCTTCGGATGCCAGACGTCGAACACCGAGGTCGCGATCGCCAACGGCTTCCCCGAGGGCCCCGACGCCCCGACCCTCACCAAGACGTGGTTCCGGAGCACGCTCTACCTCGAGCCCATCGCCCCGGGCGCGACGTCCGAGTCGCTGCGCGTCGGAACCGGCGCCGAGCCCGCGTGGGCGATCCTCTCGCTCTCCGATCCGCGCGCGCCGGACGCGCCACCGAGCATCACGGTCGCCCGCACGCGCGCGGTCATCGCGATCGAGCCCGGCGACGAGCGGACGATCGTGATCTCGCCCGAGACGGCGTTCGTGGGCTGCGGCGGCCCGGGCGGGCTCTCCCCCGAGGACTACGCCGTCGCCCGCGAGCGCATCTTCCCGGGCGAGGGCCTTCCCGAGTTCGATCCGGCCACGGGCTGCGTCGCGAAAGCGCCCGAGGCGCCCGTCGACGGCGGCGCGGACTGACGCCGCGGGCGCCGCGGGCCGCGCCAGGAAGGCGTGACGCGACGGGCCGCCTGGACTAACGTGCAGGCGGGTAGATGGCGAAGGTTTCGCAAGCGGCCAAGCTCGGCCTCTTCGTCGTCGCGTCGGCGGGCGCGGCGTTTCTCGTCTATCGCACGGTCGACAAGAGCGTCGGCGGCGGCGGCGGCTACGTCGTCCACGCGTACATCGACGACGCCACGGGTCTCGCCAACCACTCGCGTGTGACCATCGCCGGCATCCCGGTGGGCCAGATCGAGAAGGTCGGCCTCGAGAAGGGGCGCGCGCGCATCGACGTGCGCGTCAACCGCGACGTGAAGCTCTATCAGAGCGCGACGTTGGGCGTGAAGAGCGCGTCGCTGCTCGGAGAGAACGTCATCGTGCTCACGCAGGGCACGGGCGAGCCGCTCAAGAAGGACGGCGACGAGATCGAGACGATGAAGGGCGCGCGCTCGGTCGACGATCTCAAAGAGGAGATCGGCCGCATCGCCGACCTGGTCGAGAAGGTCGCGCAGCAGCTCGCGCGCTCGATCGGCAGCGACAAGGGCGGCAAGAACATCGAGGCGATCCTCCAGAACCTCGCCGACGCCACCGAGGCCATCAACGAGACGGTGCGCGAGAACCGCGTCTTCATCAACGAGACGCTCAAGAACGTGGACCGCATCACGGCGCGCAGCGGGCCCGAGCTCGAGAAGATCCTGGTGAACGTGCGCGTCATCACCGAGGACGTGCGCGCGATGATGGCCGCGCAGGGCAAGGACGGACAGAGCGGCGAGCTGCGCAGCACGATCGAGCGCGTCAACCGCGCGTCCAAGAGCCTCGAGAGCGCGCTGGGCCACATCGACAGCGTCGCGGGGCGCATCGACCGCGGCGAGGGCACCATCGGACGCCTGTCCAAGGACGAGGCGCTCATCAACGAGGTGCAGGGCGTGGCCGAGGGCGTCAACGACTACGTCGACAGCCTGCGCCGCCTGCAGACGGTCGTCGGCCTGCGCAGCGACTACAACTTCCTCGCGAACACCATCAAGAGCTACGTCGAGCTGCGCCTGCAGCCGCGCGAGGACAAGTACTACCTCATCGAGCTCATCAACGACCCGCGCGGCAAGACGAGCTTCACGCAGACCGACGTCGACACGACCAACCCGAACGATCCGGCGCACTACCGCACCGTCACCACGACGACGACGGACGCCTTCCGCTTCACGATCCAGTTCGCGCGACGTCTCGGCCCGTTCACCGGGCGCTTCGGCATCAAGGAGTCGACGGGCGGCGTGGGCCTCGACACGCACCTCTTGAGCAACCGCTTCGAGATCGTGCAAGACCTCTTCGGCTTCGGCGAAGAGATCCGCCCGCGCTACCGCCTGTGGGTCGGCTACGAGTTCATCCACCGCCTGTGGCTCATCGGCGGCGTCGACCACGTGTTCTTGCCCAACCGGCGCGACTACTTCTTGGGTCTGCAGCTGCGGTTCACCGACGACGACCTCAAGACGATCTTGCCGTTCTCGAGCGGGTTCACCAGCGGCGGGCGCTGAGGGCGCGTCACTCCCAGGCGATGACGCCGGCCGCGAGCAGGATCTCGCACGCCCGCAGCACGTCTCCCACGGTGAGCCCGCCCGCGCGGGCCGCGGCCTTGAGCACCTCGCGGAGGGGTCGCGGTTGCGTGACGAGCGCGCGCGTGCGCGCGACGATGGGAGGCCACGCGTATTCTTGGAGCGACGCGTGCGAGCCCGACGCCGCGGCCGGCCCGAGCCCGCGATCGAGGCGCGCGCGGTAACTCTCGAGCGGAAGATCGCCGGGGCGCGCGGCCTCGAGCCCCGCGAGCATGAGCGCCGAAAGCTCGAGGTCGAGTGGGAACTCGACGTGGGGCGCCGTCTGCCCCGAGTAGAACTGGAGCGTCCCGGCGTTCCAGGCGAAGAGGTCCGCGACGCGGTCGCGCCCCTGCTCGCGGATCGCCCGGAAGACGTCGACCGCGCCGACGAGGCCCATCGAGATGAGCGTGTCGCCCATGCGGCCGCCGTATCTCGGCAGGACGGCGAGCGCGAGGTCGAGCTCTTCGCGCTCGAGCTTGTTGCGTCGCACGAGGTACTCGCCGAGCAGCTCGCTCGCGTTCGAGGAGGCGACGTGGTGCAGCCGCCCGTCGACGAAGTAGAGCTCCTTCTTGCCCTGGGCGGGCCCGGCTCCCCCGCCCTTCTCGGCGAAGAGCACGCCCGTCTCGCGCCGCGCCAGCACGCGCGTGAGGATCGTGAGCAGCGCCTCGGGGCTCACGCCGTCGACGACGTCGGGCGCGCCGGGACCTGTGAGCGAGCTCGTGGTGGCCGTGGCCGCCGGCAAGAAGCGCGCGAACTCGTCGATCTCCTCGACCGGCGCGAAGCCGCGGCCCACGTAGTCGACCTTGTCGCCGCGGCTGATCTGCCCGGTGGCGAGCGCCTCCATGAGGCGCGCAAAGGTCCAGGGCCCGTGGCGCGTCCCGTCGGCGGTGAGGACGAACGACGGGAGCATCGCGTACTCCTCCGTCTTGCCCTCGTAGTCGTCGCCCTCGTAGCCGTCGTCGACCTCGACGGGCACCTCGGGAGTGGGAGGCGGCGCGGTGTTCGACGCTGCCGCCCGCATGGCGCGGACGCTCTCGCGGATCGCGACGAACCCGTCGGTGGAGGTGGACGAGCGCACCCAACGAACGCGCGCGGCGACCTCGGTGCGCGCCGTCTCCGCGTCGGCCGAGAAGGGTCCGAGGGCCGCGTGCAGGGCCGCCGCGGTCTGGTAACGCGCCTCGGGATCGCGGGCGAGCGCGCGCGCGAGCACCTCGTAGAGCCCGTCGGGGAGGCGGTCTCGGATCGCGGCGAGCGCGTCGATGTTGCAGTCGCGGATGGCGAGCAAGATGGCGAGCTGACCCGCGCCGGGGAACAGCTGCTCGTTGAGCAGCATCTCCGAGAGCACCACGGCCAAGCTGAAGAGGTCGGCGCGATGATCGCTGAGCTCGCCCGCCACCTGCTCCGGCGACAGGTACGCGAACTTTCCCTTGAGGATCTGGCCGGCCTCGCTGCGGAGCGTGGTGCGTGTGGTGGATCGCGCGATGCCGAAGTCGCCGAGCTTCACGCCGCCGTCGACGGACAGGTAGATGTTCGACGGGCTCACGTCGCGGTGCACGATGCCGAGCGGCTTGCCACGCGTCGGGTCCATGGCCGAGTGCACGCTGTCGAGCGCGCGCAGGACCTCGCGCGCGATGTGCACCGCGACGCCGACCGGCAAGCGCTCGCCCGACTGACGCAGACGGCGCAAGAGCCGGTAGCCGTCGACGCCGTCGATGTACTCCATCGCCAGGTACGGCTCGCCCTTGTCGTCCTCGCCCGCGTGGAACACCTCGACGACGTTCTCGTGCGTCACCGCGACGTGCAGGCGCGCCTCGCGCTGGAACATCGATCGGCCCTCGACGTCGGAGACGAAGTGCGGGAGCAGTCGCTTGATGACGAGGCGATCGGGCAGACCGGTGCCTGGGCGAGCGGGACGAGCGAGGTAGACCTCCGCCGTGCCGCCAACCGCGATGCGCTCGTCGAGCAGGAATGATCCGAACGGGGTCGCGCTCATCCTAGAGGAAGCCATCGAAAGGGTAGCGATCTCGCCCCGCTATGTCACCCGAATCGCGCGTCAGCTATAGGTGGTGCGTGGTGCGTTCGACCTTTCGCATGGTCCTCTCGGCGGTCGTCTTGGCGCTCTCGCTCTTTGCGTGCGACGCCTGCCGCAGCCAGGGAACGACACGTTCTACGAGTGGCGGCACGCCGGTGACGGCCGAGAGGCCCGCGCTGCGCCTCTACCTGGTCACTGATCTTGCCGGGGCGCTCGAGCCGTGCGGTTGCGTCAAGGATCAGCTCGGAGGGATGGACAAGCTGGGCGCGCTGGTGGCCAAAGACAAGGGCGCCGCGCGCGCGCACGCGACGCTCGCGGTGGGGCCGACGTTCTTCATGGACCCGCGGCTCACGGGTGAGCGGCGCGCGCAAGAGATCGCCAAGGCCGAGACGATCGCCAAGAGCCTGGGTGCCCTCGGCGCCGCCGCCATCACCCCGGGACGCAACGACTGGGCCGCGGGTCCCGAGGCGTTGTCGAAGCTGGGGGCTGCCGCGACCGCCGCGATCGTCGCCGCCAACGTGACGGGCGCGGGCGTCGAGCTCGCCAAGTGGAAGCTCATCGACGCCGGCGAGGTGAAGGTCGGCGTCGTAGGCGTGAGCAGCTTCGGCGACGCATCTCCCACCGCCGAGGCCGACGCGGGCGCAGACCCGCTCGCCGACGCCAAGGTCGACGCCGCGATCGACGCCGCGAAGGCCGCGGCCACCGAGGCCACCAAGCAGGGGGCGAAGGCGATCGTGGTGCTCGCGGCGACCGGCCGGGGTGAGGCCAAGCGGATCGCCGACGCGATGCCCGACGCGCTCGCCGTGGTCGTGGGCTCGCCGACGTCGAGCGGTGACGCGAACACGCAGGCGGCGCCCGCCGAGCGCGTGGGCGACGTGCTCGTGGTGCAAGCAGGCAACCACCTACAGACGGTAGGCGTGCTCGACCTCTTTGCGAGGCCCGGGGCCGCCGCCAAGTTCGCCGACGGCACGGGCGTCGACGCGATCCGCAAGCGCGAAGAGATCGGCAGGCGCATCGACGAGCTCCGCGTCAAGATCGCGGTGTGGGAGCGCGACGGGACGATCCCCAAGGCCGACGTCGAAGCGCGCAAGGCCGACCTCGCCAAGCTCACCCGCGAGCGCGACGCGCTCGACCAGACGCCGCCCCCCAAGGACGGCAACTTTTACAGGTACGCGATGCGCGACGTGCGCGGTGACCTCGGCGAGGACGAGGCCGTGAAGGCGCAGATGCTTGCATACTACAAGAAAGTGAACGAGGACAACCGCGCCGCGTTCGCCGACCGAAAGCCCCGCCCACCGGCCAAGGGCGAGCCCGGATACGCGGGCATCGACCTGTGCACCAACTGCCACGAGGACGCGCGCAAGGTCTGGGACAAGACCGCGCACGCGTCGGCGTACAAGACGCTGGCCGACCAGTACAAGCAGTTCAACCTCGACTGCGTCAGCTGCCACGTCACCGGCTACGACCGCCCGGGCGGCAGCACCGTGGTGCAGGTCGGCGAGCTCACCAACGTCCAGTGCGAGGTGTGCCACGGCCCGTCGTCGCTGCACGCCAAGTCGCCCGACAAGGTCAAGCCGCCGGTGCCCAAGCCCTCGCCCGACAGCTGCGCGGCGTGCCACCACCCACCGCACGTGCACGAGTTCGACGCGAAGGCGAAGATGAGCGCCATCCTCGGTCCGGGCCACGGACAGCCGGCGAAGTGACGCGCGCGGCCTGCGCCGTCAGTCGCCCGCGAGGTGGTCTTCGTCGGTAGGCGCGTCGGCCGGGGCCGCGCCGGCGGCCGGCAGGCTGATGGCGTCGAGGGCGGCGTCGAGCGTGGCGCGGCGCTCGCGGAACGCGTCGCGGTCGCGCGAGGGCAACACACGCACGCCGTCGAGCTTGAGCGCGAGCGGGTCGATGTATTTGCCGCCGCGCTTCGCGATGAAGTGCAGGTGCGGGCCGGTGACGCGCCCGGTCTGGCCGACGTAGCCGATGAGCTGCCGCTGCTCGACGTGCTGGCCGCCGTGCAGCCCGCTCGCGAACTTGGAGAGATGGCAGTACGCCGTCGTCACATTGCCGGCGTGTCGGAGCTCGACCATGTTGCCGCACGGTCCCGCGTTGCCCGCGCTGACGACGGTACCTGCGGCGCTCGCGTACACCGGGGTGCCCGTCGCGCCGCCGAAGTCGACCCCGTTGTGCGGCATGACCACGTGCAGCACCGGGTGCATCCGCTTGGGGTTGAAGCGTGACGTCACGCGAGCGAGCGGCACAGGCGAGCGGAACGCGCCCTGGTATGGCTGCTGCCCGAGCGCGTTGTAGTAACCCGACGGGCCGCGGCGCGTACCGCCCGGCGCGCGCGCGTAGAAGTAGACGCGCTGGGCCTTGGCCTCGCTGCCAGAGGCGGGCGTGTACTCGATGGCGTCGACGTGCACGCCGGCGCGCGCGCCCTCGACCCGCTCCTCGGTCGCCACGACGCGGAGGCGCGTGCCCGCGCGGATGTCCGACGCGGCGACGTGGCCGTGCAGCGCGTCGTCGATGGCGTGCACGAGCGTGTCGTCGTGTCCCACGGCGCCACACGCCGCGGAGAGATCGGTGTCGATCGAGAGGGCCGTGCGCACGTCGCGGCTCTCGACGTGAAAGGCGAGCTGCGTCGCGGTCAGACGATGTGCGTCGTCTTCGCGCGCCTGCCACACCGAAGACGCCGACGACTGGAGCTCGAACGCGACGACGCGGCCCGACGATCGCTGCCGCGCGAACACCAGGGTCTCGGCCGGCCGCACGCGCCCGAGCGAGTGCACGTCCTCGAACGCCTTGGCCACGCGGCGGGCCTCGGCGCGCGACACACCGGCGGCCATCGCGGCCGCGATGAAGCTCTTGTGCTTGCCGACCTTGACCTCGGAGATCTCGACCGTCGTGTCGCTCGAGAGGTTCGACACGCGCCACACCGGCACGAAGGGAGCGGCGCCCGCGTCGACGTCGACGGGAGACGCGACCGACAGGGGCGTCGCGAGCGTGATCGGCGCCTCGATCGCGGCGCTGGTGAGCGCGGGGGCGCCGGTCGTGGCGGTCTGCTTGCCGCGCGAGGCCACGATGAGCGCGATGCCGGCCGACACCAGGCCGAGCGCCACGAGGCCCACGCGCATCGACGACGGCGCTGAAGGCGGCAGAGGCCGCTCCGACGGGCGTTCGTCACCCTCGGAGGAGTCGGGCTCGGGATGAGCCTCGTCGTGCTCGGACGGATGCTGCTCGTCGATCATCGGCCGTGGACCCCGAAACCCTAGCCCCATACCCCCGCCGCGCGGGGCGCGCAACACGGCATTGCAGCGCGGGGGGCTCTGGACGTACGCTCGGCAGAGCCGATGAACGAGCGAGTGAAACAGCTGCTCCTCTTGGGACGCGAGCACTACGCCAAGCGCGAATACGAGAAGGCGGAGCAGATGCTCCGCATGGTCCTCGAAGAAGAGGACCGCTTCGCGGACGTCCACGACATGCTCGGGGTGATCGCACACTCGCGCGGGAACTTTCTCGTGGCGGAGCGGCACTTCGAGCGCGCGCTCGAGATCAACCCCGCCTACACCGAGGCGGCCCTCAACCTGGCCGTGACGTACAACGACCGCGGCAAGTACGAGAAGGCGCGCGAGGTGTACGCGCTCATCAAGACGGGCCCGAGCGGGACCGCCGCGGGACTCGACCCGTTCGCGCGCGGGAAGATCGCGAACATGCACGCCGACCTGGCGCAGGCCTACCAAGACGCCGGGCTCGTGCGCGACGCCGTGCGCGAGTACGAGAAGGCGACGCAGCTCTGTCCGCAGTTCGCCGACCTGCAGACGCGCCTCGGCATGTTGCTCCGCGAAGGCAACGACCTGCCCGGCGCGCGCTCTCGCTACGAGGCGGCCCTGCAGGCGCGGCCCAACTATGTGCCCGCGCGCGTGCAGCTGGGGGTGACCCTGCTCGCGCTCGGCGACACGCAGGGCGCCGAGGACGCGTGGCGCAAGGTGATCGAGCTCGAGCCCGAGAACTCCCAGGCCAAGATGTACCTGCGGATGCTCGAGCGCACGAGGGCGTCGATGCCGCCCTCGAACAAGACGTGAGCGACGACGCCCCTGGGGCCGGAGCGAAGGAGGATCGACGCGCGCGGGCCAAGCGGCTCGTGGCCACTGGTTGGGCGCGCCTTCGCGGCGGCGAGCTCTCGCCACGTCGCGCGGCCGCGAGTGTTGCGGTCGGGCTGGCGATCGGCGTGCTCCCGCTCTGGGGCACGCACTGGGCGCTCGTGCTGGCGGTGTGCGTGCCGCTCCGCCTCGACACCGCCGTCGCGTACCTCGCCGCCAACGTGTCGATCCCTCCCGTCGCGCCGTTCATCACGATGGCCGAGCTCGAGCTGGGCTCGCGCATCCTCACGGGGGCGTGGATGCACGTGACCGTCGAGGCGGCGCGCGCGCTCACGCCCGGAGCGCTGGCACGAGAGCTCGCGGTGGGCGCGGCCGCGATGGCGGCGCTCTCGGCCGCGGTGGGTGGTGCTCTCACCTGGGGCGTCGCTCACGCCGTCCGTGCGGTGCGCCGCCGTGAGCGCGCGTAAGATGGTGCGATGGGTCGGGTAGCCCGCCTCGTCCTCGCCGCGACGGCATGCGCCGCGCTTGCGCACGCGTGCAAGGAGCCGACGCAGGTGACGGTCGACGCGCGCACCGACGTGCCCTACCGCGCGGGCGTCGCGGCGACCTTCACGGTCGGTTCACCGGGGCGCGTCGAGGCGGCCGACCCGACCACCGAGTCGCGCGGGCCGTGGGGACTGGACGGGCGCGTCGGCACGCTCGTGGTGATCCCCGGTGGCGCCAACGACGCAGAGCTCGCGGTCAAGCTCGTGATGGCGATCGGGCGAGATCCGCGGGAGTGCTCGTCGGTCGACTCGCGCGCGTGCATCACCGCGCGTCGGCGGCTGAGGTACGTGCCGAGCACGCCGCTACGCCTCCCCATCGTGCTCTACTCGCGCTGCGTCGGCGTGCCGTGCGAGGCCGACACCACGTGCAACTACCTGGGGCAGTGCGTGTCGGCCCAGGTCGATCCCGCGTCGTGCACTTCGGCCGAGGGTTGTCTCGCGCCCGCCGACCCGCCGCGATCGACGGCGACGGGGAGCGTCGACGCGTCCGACGACGGCGCCTCGATCGAAGGCGGCGGCTCGCTCACCGACGGAGCCGTCGAGTCGGGCTCGGGAGACGCGGCGATCGACGGAGGCGGGGGCACGGGCGGGACGCCGGGCTTCGTCGCGTGCGACGGCGCGCGCAACGTCGGCGGCACTCCCGACAAGTGCAAGCTCCCCGACCAGCACTGCTGCATCGAGCCGGGCTTCCCCGGTCAGTGTGTCCCGGTCTCCTCGCTGTGTCCGGCAAACCAGTCGAGCCCCCTCGTCGTCAACTGCGACGGCCGCGAGGACTGTCCCGGCCAGATCTGCTGCGCCGTGACCAACGGCCCGTCGGGCTTCCTCCGCTGTCAGGGCGACTGCAACAACGGCGTCGAGGTCTGTCACAGCGACGGCGTGTGCGCGGCGGGCACCTGCACGGGCCTGGTGCCGAGCTCGGAGTACCGCACCTGCAAGTGATCGGACCGGCGCCCACGCGCGCGTGACGGCGCGACGCGACTCGACGACGGCGCGACGNNGACGTCTACTCGAGGACGGCGCGGGGCAGCGCGACGACGCCGGTGCCGACGCGTGAGCCGTTGCCGGTGAACGCGGTGTCGGGGCTCACGCGCACCTCGCCGGCCTCGAGCGCTCCGTCGGCGTTGGACTCGACGAGGAACGAGCCGTCTTGCACGTGCACGCCGACGGCGTTGGAGCCGAACGTGACGCGCGCGATGGAGGCGGATCCGCCGGCCACGGCGAGGCCCGTGGCGCCGCTCTCGAGGACGAACGAGCTCTCGAGGCGGGCGCTCGTCTCGGCGCCGATCGCTACGCCGTGGCCGAAGCCGAGCTGCGCCACGCGCGTGCCGCGGATCACGCTGCGCGCGAGCGACACGCTGGACGCGCGGCCACGTACGGCCAGGACCCCCACGCCGGCCGCCCGAATGATCGCGCTGCGATCGAGCTTGGCCTTGCCGCCCGACCCCACCGACAAGCCCGCTCCCGTACCGAGCGCCGCGACCTCGCCCACGTCTCGGAGGAGCACGTGGTCGCCCTCGATGGCGCCGTCGTTGCCCGCGCTCAGCGCGGCGAGCGTGCCGCCGACGACCGTGAACCGATCGAGCTTGGCGTTGCTGCCGGCGCCGCTGACCGTGAGGCCGACGCCGAACCCGAGCCCGTCTTTCGAGCGGAGCGGCCGCACGCCCTCGACGTACGATCGTTTGGCCTCGAGCACGCCGCCGGAATTCACGTATGTGGCGAAGCCCCACGTGTCGAGCATCACCACGCCGTCGAGCAGCCCCGATGCGCCCTCGACGACCTGCATCGCGAAGCCGGCACGCTCGGACGCGACCCGGAGCTGGGCGTCGACGACGGCGTTGCTCTGCGTGGGGCCTCGCACGACTGTGTTGCGCGCCTCGATGCGTGAGCCCGCGTTCTGCGACGACAGGCCGATGCTCTCCGCCCGCGACACGGTCGAGCCGACGAGGACGACGCGGCCCTCCGCGATGGCGACGACCCCGTGACCTCGCGCCATGTTCCCGTCGACGCGCACGTCGCGCAGGATGCTGTCGTGCACCTCGACCGTGCCGGAGTCGCCCACGACGGCGCCGTCGCCCGCGAGATCTCGCACCACCGAACGACGCAGCTCGAGGCGCGCGCCGGTCGCCGAGAGCGCTCCGTTGGCGCGCGCGGCGACGCCGTTGGGAGCCTGCCGGGCGATCACCGACTCGCTCAGCGTGACCTTGGTGCCCTCGGACGCCGCAAAGACGCCCGAGATGCCGCCCACGATCGCGGTCGCCTCGGCCGTGACCGTGCTGCCCCCGCCCCCCGCGACGCCCCACCCCCACCGACCGTCGGAGCGCGGCAAGGTGCCCTCGACCTTGGATCGACGCACCGTGAGCTGCGACGCGTCGGCGAAGAGCCCGGCCGCGATCGCGTCGACGACATACACGTCTTCGACGGTCACGTCGCCGCCTCGCGCGACGTCCACCGCGCGCTCGTGGCCACGCAACGTCACGCCGCGGATCGTCACGCCCGTCGTCCCCGAGACGCGCACGCCCGCGTTGCCCGCGGCGCCGCGGATCGTCACGCGCGCGGGACACCGCCCCACCAGCGTCAGCGGCCGCGCCACCGTGAGGCTCTCGGCGTAGTCGCCTTCTTCGACCGCGACGACCGCGCCCGATCCCGCCGCCGCGATCGCGGCGCCGATCGTGCGAAAGTGCGTCGCGTCGAGCTGGTTGTCGGCGAAGTCGTCGTCGACCACGATCGCGCCCGCGGGCGGGAACGGCGCGGCGCAGTCGCCGAGCGGCACGCAGCGCGCAGACCCTACCTCTTCGCGCGTCGCGCCCGCGCACGCGGCGGGCGCGGGCCGGTCGACGCAGCCCCACCCCGACGGATCGCGATCGAACAGCTCGGCCGGGCAGGCGGGCCCCACCGCGCCGCACTCGACCTCGCCCGCGAACGGCGCGGAGCCCGGCGCGCACGTCGCGGCGGCGATCTCGAGGCAAACGGCGCCGTCGCGCCTCATCCCGTCGGGGCATGCCTCGGTCGGCGGCGGCTCATCGATCGTGGGCGCGCCTCCGCCCGCCGGGCCCGAGTCACCACACGCGACCGCGAGCGCGGCGAGCGCGGCGACGCGGACCACGAGACGCGAGGCGCGGGGAGCGAGCACGGCGTTAGTTTCCACCCGCCAGCGAAAGACGCAAGGCCGCTCCGTCGTCCGGCCCCGTCGAAGGGGCCAGGCGGGAGCGCATCCGGTCGGTTTCTGCGGGATCGGCGAACGTGTGCGACGCTTCGAAGATCTCGCCCACGTGCGCCGCCGCGCGCGCTGCCACGTCCCGAATCGACGGCGGATCGCGGCCCAACGCCGCGAGCGACGTGACGCCGAGCGTCGAGATCCCGCACGGGACGATGAGGCCGAACGCGTCGAGCGCCGTCGACACGTTGAACGCGAAGCCGTGCATCGTGACCCACCGCGACAGGCGCACGCCGATCGCGCCGATCTTGGCGAGCGTGAAGCCCGGCACGTGCGCTTCGGCCGCCGCGATCGCCTCCGCCTCGAGCCAGCGGTCCGGCTGACCTACATTGACCCACACGCCCACGAGCCCGAGCCGGGGCGGCAGCGCGCCCGCGGCGATCCCGGCGTCGGCTGCGAGCCGGATCATCACCTCGGCGAGATCGCGCACGTACCGGCGCACGTCGCACCGATCGGGGCGCAGGTCGAAGATGGGGTACGCCACGAGCTGACCGGGCCCGTGGTAGGTGACGTCGCCGCCGCGCCCCGTCTCTTCGAGGGCCACGCCGCGCTGGGCGAGCAGCTCGCGTGACGCGCGCACGTTCTCGGCCTTGGCGCTGCGCCCGAGCGTGATGACCGGCTCGTGCTCGAGCAAGAGGAGCGTGTCCTCTCCGCGGCCGGCCACGCGCTCCGCGAGGAGCGCCTTCTGCAGCTCGTGCGCCTCGGCGTACGGGACGCGGCCGAGCCAGTGCGCGACGAACGAGCGCGGCACGCCGCCCCTCAGCGCGTGTCGGCGCGGTAGTTGGGCGCCTCTTCTGTGATGATGACGTCGTGGACGTGGCTCTCGCGCAGGCCCATCGACGTCGCCCGGACGAACTTCGCCTTGTGGCGCAGGTCGTGGATGGTGGCCGAGCCCGTGTAGCCCATGCCCGACCGCAGGCCGCCCACCATCTGGTGCAGGATGGCCGCGAGCGCGCCGCGGTGAGGGACGCGGCCTTCGATGCCCTCGGGCACGAGCTTCTCGTCGGCCGTGCCGCCCTGGCCGTAGCGGTCCTTGCTGCCCTTGCGCATCGCGCCGAGTGAGCCCATGCCGCGGTACACCTTGTAGCTGCGGCCCTGGTAGAGCACGAGCTCGCCGGGCGACTCGTCGGTGCCGGCGAAGAGCGAGCCGATCATGACGGCGCTCGCGCCCGCCGCGATCGCCTTGGTGACCTCGCCCGAGTGCTTGATGCCACCGTCGGCGATCACGGGCACGTCGTGGCGATCGGCGACACGCGCGCAGTCGGTGATGGCGCTGATCTGCGGGACGCCCACGCCCGCGACGACGCGCGTGGTGCAGATGCTCCCCGGTCCGATGCCGACCTTGACCGCGTCGGCGCCCGCGTCGATGAGCGCCTCGGTGGCCTCGGCGGTGGCGATGTTGCCGGCGATGACCGGGACGTTGGGGTGGCGGCGCTTGATGTCGCGCACCGCGTCGATGACGCCCTTGGAGTGACCGTGCGCCGTGTCGACCACGATGACGTCGACGCCGGCCCCCACGATGGCGTCGACGCGCTCGTCGCGATCGGGCCCCGGGCCCACCGCGGCGCCGACGCGAAGGCGACCCTTGCCGTCCTTGACCGCCGACGGGTTGCGGTCGGCCTGGAGGATGTCCTTGATGGTGATGAGCCCGACGAGCTTGCCTCCCTCGACGACGAGGAGCTTCTCGATGCGGTGCTTGTGCAGGAGCTGACGCGCCTCGGCGTGCGGGACACCGGGGGCGACCGTGACGAGCTCGCGCGTCATGAGCGCGCTCACGGGCTGGTCGAGGTTCTGCTCGAAGCGGATGTCGCGCGCCGTGAGGATGCCGACGGGGCGCTCGCCCTCGATGACCGGGAGGCCCGACACGTCGTGCTCGCGCATGAGGCCGAGCGCCTCGCGGAGCGACTGCGACGGCTTGACCGTCACCGGGTCCATCACCATGCCACTCTCGGCGCGCTTGACCCGCTCGACCTCGAGCGCCTGATCGGCCGGCAGCATGTTCTTGTGCAGGATGCCGAGCCCGCCGTGCCGCGCCATGGTGATCGCCGCGCGCGCCTCGGTGACGGAGTCCATCGCCGCGCTGACGAGCGGGATGTTCAGCTCGACCCCGCGGCAGAGGCGCGTCCTCACGTCCACGTCACGCGGCAGCACTTCGCTGTACGCGGGGACGAGGAGCACGTCGTCGAACGTCAGGCACTCGCGGAGGTGGTCGTCCAGCATCGTGCGCCGGTCTCTAGCGCGCCGACGGTCGAAAATAAAGGGACGCAGGCGCTGGCCGCGTCAACGGGTCATGAAGGTCTCGACCTCGTCTGCGAACGCCCCCTGGGTCACGGGGCCGAAGTCGAAGATGGCGTGGAACATCTCACACCGCGCGCTCGCGTCCGCCGTGCGCGTGCACGCGCGGTGCTGCTCTTCGAGCTCGGCCACGGTGACCAGCGTGCCGCGCCGGGGCTTGTACGCCGCCGACACGAACGCCTCGGGGATCGTCGGGTGCGCCGTCTCTCCGCGGTGGCAGACGCCGCACACGGTGGCGAACGGCCCCTGGAGCACCTTCTTGTAGGGCGCGTCGGGAGACAGCGGCGACACGACCGGGAGCGCGATCTCGCCCTTGATCGTGCGCGTCG
Organism: Myxococcales bacterium; assembly: GCA_020430845.1. Classification (GTDB taxonomy): domain Bacteria; phylum Myxococcota_A; class Polyangia; order Polyangiales; family Polyangiaceae; genus Labilithrix. The sequence goes on along the minus strand of JAGQJA010000285.1, from coordinate 26 downwards.
GCGTGACCCACTCGCCCAGCTCGAGG
>JAGQJA010000284.1 GCA_020430845.1 Myxococcales bacterium | reverse complement strand
GGCATGGCCGACGTGTTCCTCGCGGTCGCGCGCGGGCAGATGGGCTTCAACAAGCTCGCGGTGCTCAAGAGGCTGCGCCAGGCGCTCGCCGAAGAGACGGCGTTCCGCAACATGTTCCTCGACGAGGCGCGCCTGGCTGCGCGCCTCAACCACCCGAACATCGTGCACACGTACGAGGTCGGAGAGCAGAACGGCGTCTACTTCATCGCGATGGAGTACCTCGAGGGTCAGTCCCTCAACAAGGTGATGAAGGAGGCGCTGCGCCGCAAGGAGACCATCGACCCCGCGATCTCGGCGCGCATCATCGCCGACGCGCTCGCCGGCCTCCAGTACGCGCACGAGCTCAACGACTACGACGGGCGCCCGCTGTCGATCATCCATCGCGACGTCAGCCCGCACAACATCTTCGTCACGTACGACGGTCACACGAAGGTCGTCGACTTCGGCATCGCCAAGGCGGCGCTCAGCTCGACCGAGACCGAGGTGGGCGTGCTCAAGGGCAAGGTCGCGTACATGTCGCCCGAGCAGGCGATGGGCGGCCCGATCGACGCGCGCAGCGACGTCTTCGCCATGGGCATCGTGCTCTGGGAATTGCTCGCGCGGCAGCGCCTGATGACGGGCGAGAGCGCGGCGAACACCCTGCACAAGCTGATGAACGAGCCCATCCCGCTCGTGTCGAGCGTGGCGCCGGGCATCGACCCCGCGCTCGACATGATCGTGGCGCGCGCCCTCGAGAAGGACCGCGAGCTCCGCTTCCAGAGCTCCAAGGAGATGAAGGACGCGCTCGAGCAGTACCTGGCGAGCCGTCCCTCGGCGCCTCGCCAAGACGACGTCGCGCAGCGCATGGGCCTGCTCTTCGGCAACGTGCGCGAGGAGGTGCAGCGCCAGATCCAGCGCCACATGGCGACGCTCACCGCCGCGAGCAACACCCAAGAGCTCCAGGCGCTCACGGTCGAGTCGCTCAAGCGCATGGAGCAGTCGGGCGCCAACGTCACCGGCCACCTGCTCCGACTCGGCAACGGCAGCGGCAGCGGCAGCGGCGTCGTGCCCAGCTACGCGATGGGGACGCCGTCCGTGGGATCGATGGCGTCGGCGGCCTACCCGGGCATGCACTCGTCGATGACCCCGCCCCCGCAGCCGCGCAGCAACAACACGCTGCTCGTGGTGGTGGCCGTCGGCTTCTTCTTGCTCGCCGGGCTCCTGATCGTCGTCTTCGGGATGCGCACGCCGCAGCGGCCGACGCCGCAACCCGTCGCGGTCGCGCCCACGCCGGTGCCGGTCGACCCCTCGCCGCCCGCGCCCACGGCGCCGCTCGCGCCGCCGTCGCTGCCCACCGGCGTCGTGACTGCCGACACCCCGCCCGAGCCGACCACCGCGCCGGCCGATCCCACGCCCACGCCCGCGCCCACGCCGACGACCCGGACGACGGCCGTGCGCCCGCCTCCGGTGCGTCCGTCGACGCCCACCGCCAAGCCGCCGGTCGCGCCGCCCGCGACGCCCGAGCCGAGCGAGCCCGGCTACCTGACGATCTTCTCCTACCCGTGGGCCAAGGTGACGGAGGGCGGCCGCGTCGTCTGCGCTTCGACTCCGTGCACCCGCGTGCAGATGTCGCCCGGCGCGCACACGTTGACGCTCGAGAACGCGGAGCAGGGCTACAAAGCGCAGCTCGGCGTGTCGATCAAGAGCGGCGAAGAGACCAAGAAGCGCCACGCCTTCAAGTGACCGGCCGGGCAGGGGGCCTCGCGCGCCTCGGAGTTTCCCGCGGTGCGATTCGGGGACATAATGTGGGAGTGACTCCCTTCTCTTGTATGGTGCCGGCATGCCCGCGCGCACGCTGAGCGCTCGCGTCTCGCGGGCCCTGCGCGCGCTGGGGCTCGCGTGCGCCGCCGTGGGCCTGACGGCCACGGGCAGCGCGGTCGTCGGTACGCAGGAGGGCTGCGCGAGCGATCCGCCCAAGGCGACCGCCCCGCAGCCGATCCGCATCGGGGTCTCGCTGGGCCTCACAGGAGGTCTGGCCTCGTTCGCGGCGCCGCTGCGCGACTCGATCCGCGCCGCCGAGGGGCAGATCAACTCCAACGGCGGCCTGCTCGGTCGGCCCGTCGTCTTCGAGGTCGTCGACGATCAGGGCGACGAGGGCGATCTCGTGGTCAAGGTCGCGAACGACTTCGTCAAAGAGCGCGTCGTCGCCGTCATCGGGCCCATCGGCAGCCAGCAGGTCAAGCAGACGCAGGCCATCTACGCGGCCAACCGCATCCTGCAGATCTCGCCGTCGGCCACGTCGGTCGAGCTCGCCACGCTGCCCGAGCAGCCGCAGGGCGATCGCTACCTCTTTCGCACGACGCCCGCGGACGACTTCCAGGGCGCGGCCGTCATCTTGTTCGCGCAGCGGACGCCGGGCGGCCTCGGCGGCGACGCGGGCGCGCCGGTCGGCGACGGGGGAGGCGCCGTCACGCCGTGTCGTGACCTCGCCATCGTCAACATCAAGAACTCGTACGGCCGCTCGATGGCCGACGTCATCGAGCAGTTCTTCCCGCGTCGCGGCGGGCGCGTCGTCGTGCGCGAGGAGATCAACGTCGACCTCGAGCCCTCGTACGGCGCGTCGGTCGCCAAGGTCTTCGCCGCCAACCCGCAGTGCATGACCCTCATCACGTACGAGGACGTCGGCGCGAAGTTCATCAAGGAGCTCCGGGCGTCGTCGTCGTTCGCGACGCTGCCGCCGGGGTTCTTCATCATCGGCACCGACGGCACGTTCACGTCGGGCTTCCTCGAGCTGGGCCGCGAGCGCGCCAACGATCCCAAGAGCGCCAACGCCGTCGAGGGTGTCTACGGCACCAACCCCGACACCAACCCGCGCACGCGGGAGTACGAAGACTTTCGGCTCATCTACAGCTCGTACTTCCCGCTCGCCGACAAGGCCGACGCGCCGGCGTTCACCGCCAACGCGTACGACGCGGCGATCCTCATCGCGCTCGCCATCCAGAACGCGGGCTCGACCGAGGGCTCCGCGGTCCGCGACGCCCTGCTCCGCGTGGCCACGCCGCCGGGCAAGCCGTTCGGTCCGTCGCAGCTCGGCGAGGCGCTCACCGCGCTCCGCCAGGGGCAGGACATCAACTACACCGGCGCGAGCGGCGCGCTCGACATCGACCAGAAGGGCAACGTCGAGAGCGGGTACATCGTCTGGAAGGCCACGCGCCGCGAGACCGGCGAGGTCGCCTTCGACACCGTCGGTCGCTTCACGCTGGCCGACCTCGCGGAGCAGCTCAAGTGACGCGCACGGTCCGCGTCGCAGCGTCGTGCGCCTTCGTCGCGCTGCTCGTCTCGGCGTGCTCGAGCAGCGACGCGTCGACCGGCGGCACGTACACGCTGGCGTTCCCGTCGACCGCGGCGGCGGTGGCCACCGACTTCATCCAGGTGCTCGTCTTCGACGCCCCGGCCTCGGGCGACGCGCGCGCGACGTTCTGCCAGACGCTCATCAAGGCGCGGCTCGCCAAGGAGCAGCTGAGCCCGTCGGCGTCGGGGGCAGAGATGCCCATCTGCGAGGCGCTCATCCAGCCCAACCGCCGGCCGGTCGTGATCCCCTACGGTGACAAGGCGGTGCTCGCCGTCGCGCGGCGCCAGACGTCGCCCGGCAAGCTCGAGGACTTCCTCATCGGATGCAATATACAAACGTTCGGTGACGGCAGCGCGCCGCTCCCGGTCTCGCTGTCGCTGGTCGACATCGCGTCGTCGGTCCCGCGCACGGACTGCGCGGCGCTCAGCGACTGGTGCGGGCAGAAGTGCCGCTGAAGCTCGGTCGCTGACGGTCAGTTGCAGCGCTCGCGTCCGCACAACAGCACGGGCGAGAGCTGCGCTTGCGACGGCCCGTCGCCGCCGCGCGTCGCGAAGAACACCGCCGCCCCGCCGCCCACGACGGCCGCGCCGGTGAGCAGCCAGAAGACCGGGCTCGAGAAGACCGACCCGCCCTCGGTCTTCTTGCCGTTGCCGGGGCCGCCTCCGCCCGCCACGCCCCCCTGCGCGAACGCGCTCTTGGGGGCGAAGGGGTTGCCGCTCTCGAACACCACGCTGTCGCGCTCGTCGAGCGCCTGCGCGTAGAAGTCGAGCCGCGTGCGGCCGCTGGGGGCGGCCTCGACCTCGACCGAGGCGGTGCCTCGCGCCTCGACCTCGCTCGTCGCGAAGTCACCCGTGGGGGTCCAGCGCCAGCCGACCTGGACCTTCTTGACGATCTTGGTCGGATCGCGCGTCACGACGCGGAGCGAGCCGCCCTCGCGCGACACCTGCGCCGACACCTCGAGCTTGGGCTTGACCGGCTGCGCCCGCCAGAAGCCGCGCGCCTCCTGGAAGGGGCCGCTCACCTTGGGCCCCAGGTTCGGATCGGCCTGGTACTCCGGATCGTACGTGAGCAGCTGGATGAACGCCTCTTTGGCCTGGTCCTCCTTCTCGAGGACGGCGTAGGTGACGGCGAGCACGCGGTACGCGCGCGTGAGCTGATCGTGGGTGAGGCCGTTCTTCTTCACGACGCGCTCGGCCACGGCGTTGGCGGCCTCGTACTCGAGCTTCGCGTAGAGCTGCTCGGCGGTCTCGACCTCGGCGGGGGGGACCTTCTCGGTCTTGGGCGCGGCGTAGGCGGGGCCCGCGAGCGTGGCGCACAGCGCGAAGGCGAGGACGAGCCCTCTCGAGGTGGCGCTGCGGAGCATGACGCGAGGATACCCCGCGCGGGCGCCGGAGCGGAAGAACCCGGGGGCACGTCAAGGGAACGGCGGCCGTTGCGCGCGGGCGCCAGGAGCAATAGGGAGGCCGGCCATGACACGTTCGCGAGCGTCCTGGGACGAGTACTTCATGAACATCGCGCGCGAGGTCGCCACGCGCGCCACGTGTGACCGGAAGCACGTCGGGGCGGTGATCGTGCGCGACAAGTCGATCCTCGCCACCGGCTACAACGGCTCGATCCGGGGCCTGCCGCACTGCGACGAGGAGGGCCACCTCATGGAAGAGGGCCACTGCGTCCGGACGGTCCACGCCGAGGCGAACGCCATCGTGCAGGCGGCGCGCAACGGCATGGCCATCGACGCCGCGACCATCTACGTGACCGCGTCGCCGTGCTGGGGGTGCTTCCGGCTCATCGCCAACGCGGGCATCGAGCGGGTCGTCTTCGGCGAGTTCTACCGCGATCAGCGCATCTTCGACGTCTCGCAGCGCCTCGGCATCGAGCTCGTCGACGCGTCGCGCCCCGCCGAGGCGAAGGCCACGTGACGCGCGTCGCCGTCGTCCAAGGGGGCCCGTCGTCGGAGGCCGAGGTCAGCCGGGCGTCGGCCGCCAGCGTCTCGAAGGCGCTCGCGGCCGCGGGTCACGACGTCACGCGCGTCGAGCTCGGCGCGGGTACGGCCGAAGAGCTCCGCCGGTGGGGCGGCGAGGTCGTGTTCCCCGTCTCTCACGGCGCCGTGGGCGAGGACGGATGCCTGCAAGGGCTGCTCGAGGTGCTGGGCCTGCCGTACGTGGGCAGCGGCGTGCTCGCGAGCGCGCTCGCGATGGACAAGCGCGCCGCCAAGGTGCACTTCGCCGCGCGAGGCTTGCCTGTCGCCCCGGGCCTCGCGTTCGGCGCGGGCGACGGCGTCCCGCGTGAGCTCGGCCGCCGCGCGCTCGCGGAGATCGGCGCGCGCCTGGTCGTCAAGCCGTGCTCGAACGGGTCTGCGATCGGCGTGGCGCTGCTCGAGGCGGCCACAGACGAGAGCGTGGGAGACGCGATCGCGCGGGCCCTCGAGGTCGATGACGTCGTCCTCGTGGAGCACTTCGCGCGGGGCCGCGAGGTGACGTGCGGTGTGCTCGAGGGGCGCGCGCTGCCGCCGACGGAGATCCGCTCGCCCCACGACGCCTTCTACACGTACGAGGCGCGCTACGCCCCGGGCCGCAGCCTGCACGAGTGCCCCGCGTCGCTCCCCGACGGCGTCGCCGAGCGCGTCCGCGAGGTCGCCGAGGCCGCGTTCGCCGCGCTCGGGTGCCGTGACCTCGCGCGCGTCGACTTCGTGGTGGGCGACGACGGAGATCCGAGCGCGGTCACGCTGCTCGAGGTCAACACGTTGCCGGGCTTCACCGAGACGAGCCTCTTTCCCGAGGCCGCCGCGGTCGCGGGCGTGCCCATGCCCGAGCTCTGCCATCGCCTCGTCGCGGCTGCGCTCGCCCGGGGCGCCGCGCGTCGAAACCCCTCGATTCCACTGCCGAAGTAGCCGGGCGGGCTTGCCCGCGGGAGGTTCGTAGGGCGACGGGGTGGGCGCGCGTGGGGATCCGTCGCCTATGGACACGCCGCCTCGCCGTGGCCATCTTCTAGAGCTGTGCTCACGTCCTCCGCGTCCGGCTCTCGGTCCAAGCGGCGGCGCCGCTGGCGGGTCCGACGGTGAGCCCCATGCGCGACTCGCTCTTCGGTGAGGAGATCCTCTGGCAGGGCGCGCCGCGAGAGGCGTCCATCGCCACGCCGTACAAGATCGCCGCGATCGTCAGCGCCATCGTCGCGGTCGTCGGCGTCGCGTTCGCCGTCGCCATCTCGACGGGCCTCGGCATGCCCGTGGGCGGCATGCTCGGGCTCTCGGCGTGGTCGGCCACGGTCGCGCTCCTCGCGTGGCGGCTCCCGCTCGCCGCGCGGCGCGCCGAACGCTACACCGTGACCGACAAGCGCGTGCTCTGGCGCCGCGGCGGGCTCCGGCGCAGCATCGAGCGCAGCGCCATCACGTACGCGGTCATCCGATGGAACCCGCGCGTGGCCGGGGTGGGGGATCTGGTGCTCGAGCGGGCGGTCCCTGCCGGCGCGCTCCGCCGCACGCTCACGGTCACGCTCTTCGACGTCGAGGCGCCCGATCGCTTGCTCGCCATCATCCGTGGTGTGGAGCCGACCGCGCCTGTCGGCGACGGATCACGTCCGCTCGCGCAGCGCCTCGACGCGGGCGAGCGGGTCTTGTGGACGGCGCTTCCCAAGGGCGGTCGGTGGACGGCGCGCCGCGCGATCACGTCGGTCGGCGCGGTGCTGCTCGCGCTGTCGGCGTGGCGCATGATGAGCGGCGCGCTTCCTGCGCTCGCGAAGGTCGGCCGCCTGCACGCGCTGCCCACCGCCACGCTCGCGGTGCTCATCGGCGCCGTCGGCATCGCATCGCTGCTCATGTTGGTGGTCACGGTCTGGGTGGCCTACGTGGCGTGGGTGCAGCCCATCCTCATCCGCCGCTCCACGCGGTACTTCGTCACGGATCGGCGCGTGCTCATCCGCCGCGGCATGGAGGAGCTGTTCCTCGACCGGCGGCGCATCGCGTACGTGATCTCGGCGCCTACGGGCGCCGCGACCGACTCCACGCGCGATCTGTTCCTCGTGCTCGACGGTCCGCAGGCGCGCGCCTACAGCCCCAGCGGGGCGTTCGGCGGCGGGGACGACGGTCGGCTCGTGCCGGTGTTCTCTGCGGTCGACGACGCCGACACCGCGACCGAGCTGTTGAGCGACGGACCCGAGGGCCTGCGCGCGGCGTGACCACGCGGCGTCGCGCTCACGCGACGGGCTCGCTCGGCCGGCGTCGCGCGTCGTAGGGCCGGCTCGCGCAGCGCAGGTCGAACGCGATCCTGACACGTCATGAGGGGGTGAGCTGCAATCCGCGCGCGCCCGCGCCCGAGTGCGGGTATGGTAGGAGCCTTCCCGTGCTCGAGATCGGTCAAGCGATCGGTGGAAAATACAAGCTCCTGCGTCTCCTGGGCGACGGCGGGATGGGATCGGTCTACGAGGCGGAGCACCTCGTCCTGGGCACGCGCGTGGCCGTCAAGGTGCTGCACCCCGAGCTCACGCGGCGCGCCGGCCTCATCGATCGCTTCCTCCAAGAGGCGCGCGTCTCGGCGCAGATCCGCAGCCCGCACGTGGTGCAGGTCACGGACGTCGATCGCACCTCCGACGGTCTCGCGTATCTGGTCATGGAGCTGCTCGAGGGCGAGCCGCTCGCGAAGGTGCTCGACCGTGAGCACAAGCTGTCGGCCGGCACGGCGTGTGAGTACGTGCGACAGATCCTCATCGCGCTCGAGGCGGCGCACGCGCTGGGCGTCGTGCACCGCGACCTCAAGCCAGACAACGTCTTCGTCACGTACGTGGCCGGCCGGCCCGTGCTCAAGCTCATCGACTTCGGCATCGCGAAGCTCAAGCGCGACGAGAGCGCGCCCAAGAACCTGACGGTCGCGGGCATGCTCATGGGCACTCCGGAGTACATGGCGCCCGAGCAGGCCTACTCCGCCGAGAAGGTCGACGCGCGCGCCGACATCTACGCCGTGGGCGTGATGCTCTACGAGATGCTCGCCGGGCGCCCGCCCTTC
>JAGQJA010000283.1:3076-25832 GCA_020430845.1 Myxococcales bacterium | reverse complement strand
CGAGCACTCCGATCGCGTCGGCGACATCGCGCGTGACGTCGACCTCGCGCCCACGGTCTACGAGCTCGCGGGCGTGCCCGCACCCGACGATCTGGACGGCACGAGCCTCGCGGGCGCGCTCCGGGGCGAGTCGATCGGCGATCGACTGGCGTTCGCGGAGACGGAGCTCTGGTTCACCGAGGACATCCCCGGGCTGCCGGCCGACCTGAGGATGCCGTACCCGGGCATCATGCGGCTCACCGAGATCGACTCCAAGCACGGGTCCGAGATCGTGCTGCGAAAGGACATGCGCCTGCTCACGACCGTGGCCCGGCACCGCATGGTCCGTGACGGCCGCTACAAGCTCGTCTACGTACCCACGCGCGCGGGCGTGCGCTACCTCCTCTTCGACACCGTGGCCGACCCCGGGGAGACCATCGACGTCTCGGCCGCGCGCCCCGCCGTCGCCCAGCGCCTCGAGCGCGAGCTGTGGCGGTGGATGCTCGAGGACACCGAGATGCAGGCAAAGGGCGGGCTCTTGGTCCCGCGCGAGGCGGGCGCCACGCGGGGGAGGCCATGAGCGGTCGTCGTAGACGTCGCTTCGGTCTTGCGCGTCCGCTGTGCGCGCTCTTCGCGTCGGTCGCCCTCGCGTCGGGGCTCGTGCTCGCGCGCGACCGTAGCCCCGGGCCTCCGAGGCCGGCCGCGATCGCCGAGGACGCGGGCGGCCCGGTCGCGTCTGCACAGGACGCGGGGCCTGCGGGCGCCGCGGGCGAGGCGCTCGAGGTCACGCTCCGCCTCGTCGACGTGCTCGGAGACGCGACGATCGAGGCGCCGGGGCTCGAGCCGGCGCTCCAGACGATGCGCGCGCACTGGCGCCGCATGAAGCCCGCGTTCGTGAGATCGACGCCGACCTCGGCGCGGCTGCTCACGACGATCGCGCTGAGGACGAGCGCGCAAGAGACGCAGGCGTCGATGTCGCTGGGCGCGGGCAAGGCGTGGCGACCCGACGCACGGATCTGGAACATGAACGAGGGGAGCTTCGACCAGCGCGACGCGATCGTCGCCCCCGTCGGCGCGACGTACACCTTCGACGTCGACGTGCCGCTCGGGGGAGTGCTCGTGGCCTCGACCGGGACCGTGAACGCGACACGCGCGACCACCGTCTTCACCGTGAGCACGGTCGGGCCGTCCGGCGCCCGTCGCGAGCTGTGCGTGTCGAGGGTTCCTCCGTCGCAGGCGCGCCGCTGGAACGAGCTGCGGTGCGATCTCGCCCCGGTCGCGGGGTCGAAGGTCTCGCTCTCGCTCGGGGTCAAGGACGAGACGCCCACCGCAGCCGATCTCGAGGTCGCGCCGCCACCCAAGCCGAGCCCGCGCAAGCCGCCCCAGCCTGCGCCCGACGGCGCCGACGCAGGCGCTCCCGCCGTCGAGACGCTCTCTCGCCCCGGCGCGCCCGTCGCGGCCCTCTGGGGCAACCCGATGATCCTCGGGAGGCGCGCGCCGCGGCTCGCCAAGAACGTGCTCTTCATCGTCGTCGACGCGCTCCGCCCGGACGTCATCGCGTCGATGCACGACGACGCGGACGACGCGCGCGCGCGCGCGGCGCGGCTGTCCCCGCTCGAGGCGCGACTCCCCAAGATCGAGGGCCTCACCCCCAACATCGACGCGCTCGCGGCGCGCGGGGTTCGTTTCACGTCGGCCTACTCGGCCGCGTGTTGGACGCGCCCCGGCACGTTGGCGATGCTCGCGGGCGCCCGCTCGAGCGAGCTGGGGATCGACACGCTGCAGTGGGCGGTGCGGCCGCCTCAGCCGGGGCGCTTCTACGCAGGCGATCCGCCGCTCCTCCCGCTGCTCGCGCGTCGTCGCGGCGCCATCGCGAACGCGTTCGTGAACAACTACTTCATGGTGGGGTACGCGGCCGTCGGCGTCGACATGGGCTTCGATCGCGTCGACGACCACCGCTACCGCACGCGCGACACGCTCGAGATCACGCGCGCGGCGACCGAGTGGCTGCGCGCCAACCGCGACGCGCGGTTCTTCGCGTTCGTGAACTACAACTCACCCCACGAGCCGTACGAGCCTCCGCCCGAGCACCTCGCGCGGGTGCCCGCGCCGCCCGAGGGCCCCAAGGACCCGGCCGTGCGCATGTACATGGCCGAGGCCGCCAAGGACGACGAGGCGATCGGGGTGCTGCTGCGCACCTTGGGCGAGCTCGGGCTGACCGAGAGCACCATCGTCGTGCTCACGGCCGACCACGGCGAGACGCTCTCGTCGGCGCACACCGGCACGAGCCTCCTCGACCGCATGCCCATCCGGTATCACCACGCGGTCAGCAACTTCGAGGAGACGACGCGCGTGCCGATCATCATCGCCGCGCCCGGGCTCTTGCCCGCGGGCGGGGTCGTGCGCGATCGCGTGCGCACGACGGACATCGCGCCGACCGTGGCCGAGCTCGTGGGCGCCGAGGTGCCGCCGCGCATGTCGGGCCGCTCGCTCACGGGGCTGGCGCGAGGTAACCTCGAGCCCGCGCGCGTGGTGGTGAGCGAAGGGCGCGGGTCGCGCGCGATCCTGTTCGGGCGTTATCGGCTCGTCGTCCGTGAGGGCAAGGTGCGCACGACGATCCGCGCCGGGCAGTCGCGCACGGTGGCCGAGGAGCTGTTCGACCTCGAGGACGATCCCGGCGAGCGGCAGGACATCGCGCCGAGCCGGCCCGACCTCGTCAAAGAGATGAAGGCGCGGCTGACAGCAGAGCTCGCGGGTGTCGCCCCCGCCGGCACGCCCGACGCGACGGCGGCGGCCGCGGAGCACGCGCCGATGGTGCGGCTCCGGTTCGGCGGCGCGGGCCGCGCGCGGCGTGTGTCGGGCACGCTCGTCGTCGGCACCAAGGACGCGCCGCCCAAGAGCGTGAGGGTCACGCCCGTGGAGCTCGGTCAAGATGCCGTCCGTGTCGACGGCGCGCGTGTCGAGATCTCGTTCGTCACGTCACCCGACGCGATCGTGGGGGTCGACCTCGCCGTGGAGCCGGCGGGCGCTCCGGTCGCGTGGGATCTCTACCTCGACGACGCGGCGTGGCCGGTCCCGCTGGTACACGGCGGCCCGTGGGGGTTCGCCGCGCCCGCGCTGCTCAAAGGCGTGGGCGACGACGCCTCGCGCGCCGCGGCCGCCGGCACGACGCTTCCGTACCTCGACCCACACCGTGACGAGGGCCTCTTCGTCCTCCGCAACTCCGGCGCCGAGCCCGAGCTGGCCCAGGACGCCAACGACGAGGGCGCCGAGGAGCTGGCGCGCCTGCTCCGTGAGTGGGGCTACGCCCACGGCAACGGGGGCGACGCCGGCGCCCCGAGGTGACGGCTCTGTGGCGTTTGTCCCCGCCCGCCCGACTGCGCACCCGCCCGTCGTGCGTTTGGAGTAGGCTCCGCGCGACGGCGTCCGCCCGGCGCCCCGAAGCTCATGCGCCTCTCTCTCCTCATCGCTCCTGACGTCAAGCAGCTGCTCCGCGAAGACCCAGACCAGGTCAGCGAGCTGCTCGAGGAGATCCACCCCGAGGACCTGGCCGACATCATCGCAGAGCTGTCGCCCGACGAGGCGGCGAAGCTCCTGGCGCGCATGCCCGCCGAGGGCGCGGCGCCGATCTTCGAGCGCCTCGAGGAGCACGAGCAAGAAGAGATCGCCGAGCTGATGCCGCCCGAGAGCGTCGCGCACATCGCGAGCGAGATGGCACCGGACGACCGCGCCGACTTCTTCAGCGTCATCCCCGACGCCCTCGAGGACGTCATCCTCGAGAAGCTCGAGAAGGTCGACCCGGAGGCCGCCGAGGACGTCCGCGAGATCGAGAAGTGGCCCGAGACCGCGGCGGGCCACCTCATGACGACCGACTACGTGCAGATCAACCCGTCGGCCACGGTGGCCGCGGCGCTCGACGCGGTCCGCGCCTTCGCGCGGGAGAACGACGACGAGCCGGTCTACAACGTGTGGGCGCTCGACGAGCGCGAGCGCCTCGTGGGCGCGTGCTCGCTGACAGAGCTCGTGGTCGCGGCGCCCGTGCAGCTCTTCCGCGACGTGCACAACGACAACGTGATGACCGTGCCTCCCGACCTCGATCAGGAGGAGGTCGCGAAGCGCATGTCGAAGTACGACCTGAACGTCATGCCCGTGGTCGACGCGGACGGCGTGCTGCTCGGAGTGATCACGATCGACGACGTCATCGACGTGCTCACCGCCGAGCAGACCGAGGACGTGCAGAAGCTCGGCGGCGTCGAGCCGCTCGACGTGCCCTACTTCCAGACGAGCTTCGTGTCGTTCATCCGCAAGCGCGGCGTGTGGCTGCTCGCGCTCTTCTTCGGCGAGTTCTTCACGCAGACGGCGCTCCGCCACTACGACCCCGTCTTCGAGGCCGTCAAGGGCGCCGCCTACTACGTGCCGCTGCTCATCTCGGCGGGCGGCAACTCTGGCTCCCAGTCCTCGACGCTCATCATCCGCGGGATGGCCGTCGGCGAGATCAAGATGGGCGACTGGTGGCGCATCCTCTTCCGGGAGCTCGGCATGGGCCTCGTGCTCGGGACGGGGCTCGCGCTCGTGGGCTTCTTGCGCGTCTTGATGTACCCGGAGCAGCACGTGAACTTCGCCCTCACTGTGGCGATCACGCTCGTCGGGATCGTGACCGCGGGCTGCACGGTGGGCGCGATGATGCCCATGCTGCTGCGGCGCATCGGCATCGACCCGGCCACCAGCTCGACGCCGTTCATCGCGAGCCTCGTCGACGTCGTCGGTATCGTGATCTTCGTCTACGCGGCCAAGCTGGTCATGGCGAACGTGATCGCGGCGGCGGGACATTGATGTCGGCGCGGCGCGCTCTCTTGCTCGCGCTGGTCGCGATCTCGTTCGTGGTGCCCGCGTGCAAACGCAAGACGCCGCCCGTGGCCGAGGCCGCGTGGCTCGGACCGACGCATGCATGTGCACGCATCAAGGTGGCAGGAGACGTGCGGTGCTGGGGGGCCAACGGCGACGGCGAGCTCTGGCTCGACGTGCCCGCGCCGTCGGCGTCGCAGCTGGTGCCCGCGCCCAGCCTCGTGCCCCGAGACGTGCGCGCGCTCGGCTTCGGGCTCGGGTTCTCTTGCGCGCTCGAGGCGTCGGGGCGCGTACGTTGCTGGGGTGTCAACGACGAAGGGCAGCTCGGCGACGGCGCCTCGGCTCCGTCGCGGGTCCCGCGCGACGTCGCGGCCTCGGGCGTCTCGGCCATCGCCGTGGGGGCGCGTCACGCGTGCCTCGTCGCCGAGGCGGGCGCGCTGCGATGCTGGGGGGCCAACGGCGCTCGCGAGGTCTCACCGGCGGAGCCCGAGCCCCGCGTGCGCCGGCCGCTCCGTGTCGAGCTGCCGGGGCCGGTCCGCGCGTTCGCCGTCGGCGACGCTCACACGTGCGCCGCCACCTCGGAGCCGCGCACGCTCACGTGTTGGGGCGAGAGCGCCAAGGGACGGCTCGGCGAGCACACCGACGAGCTGACCAAGGCCGGGATCACGCAGCTCACCGCGGGCGCCGCGCACACGTGCGCGCTCACGGACGCGGCGCGCGTCTACTGCTGGGGAGCCAACGACGTCGGACAACTGGGCGACGGCACGCGCGTCGACAGCGCCCGGCCCGTGCTCGTCGCGCGCGTCGACGGCGCGACGGCGGTCCGCGCAGGTCGTGCTCACACCTGCGCGCTCCTGCGGAGCGGCACCGTCGCCTGTTGGGGGGCCAACGACGCCCACCAGCTCGCAGACGGGACGACGACCCCGCGCGGCGAGCCCGTCCCGCTGCACGGCATCGTGAGCGTCCGCGAGATCTTGCTCGCAGGCGACGCCTCGTGCGTCCTGCTCGCCGACGGCCAGCTGCGCTGCTGGGGAAAGAACGATCGCGGGCAGCTCGGCGACGGCTCGACGACGCCCCACGACGTTCCGATGCCCGTACGTTTCTCCCTGGGCGCGCCGCGGGTTGTGGCGAGCGCGGGGCGGTACTAAGCGTCGCCGTCGATGGGCCAAATCACGTATCGAGAGGCCGGCGTAGACATCGACGCGGGCGACGCGCTCGTCGATCGCATCAAGCCGCTCGCCGCGGCCACCCGCATCCCCGAGGTGCTCGGCGACGTCGGTGGGTTCGCGGGCCTGTGCGCCGTCCCCGACGGGGTCGACCAGCCGGTCCTCGTGAGCGGCACCGACGGCGTGGGCACCAAGCTCAAGATCGCCTTCGCGACCGGCAAGCACGACACCATCGGGGTCGATCTCGTGGGGATGTGCGTCAACGACGTCATCACCACGGGGGCGCGACCGCTCTTTTTCCTCGACTACTTCGGCACGGGCAAGCTCGCCCTCGGGGTGGGCGAGGCGGTCATCAAGGGTATCGCGGGCGCGTGCGCGGAGTCGGGCTGCGCGCTCCTGGGCGGAGAGACGGCAGAGCTGCCCGGGATGTACGCCGACGGCGAGTACGACCTCGCCGGCTTCGCGGTCGGCGTCGTGTCCAAGCCGCGGATCGTCGACGGACGGCGCGTGGTCGTGGGCGATCGCCTCCTCGCGCTCGCGTCGAGCGGCCTGCACTCCAACGGCTACTCGCTCGCGCGCAAGGTGCTGCTCGAGGCGATGGCGCTCTCGCTCGACGACCGACCTGCCGAGCTCGGCGGCGCCACGCTCGGCGACGCGTTGCTCACGCCCACGCGGCTCTACGCCCGGGCCGTGCGCGCCGTCCTCGACGGCGGCGTCGACGTGCGCGCCATGTGTCACGTCACCGGCGGCGGGCTCCCCGGCAACCTCCCGCGCGTGCTCCCCGACGGCCTCGGCGCTCGCCTCACGCGCCTCCCCGAGCGCTCGGGGCTGCTCTCGATGCTCGCCCGACGCGTCGAAGAGGCAGAGCTGCGTCGCGTGTTCAACCTGGGCGTCGGTTTCGTCTTCGTCGTGCCTCCGGCCGACGTATCGCGCGTGGTCGAGCTGCTCCCGGCCGAGGACGTGCTCGAGCTCGGAGAGATCGTCGAGATGGACGCCGCCACGCCGTTCGAGGAGCGCGTGGTCTTCGCGGAGACCTGACCTTGCGCGCGAACGACGCCGTGCTGTCGCTGGGGGTGCTCGCGAGCGGCTCGGGGACCAACCTCGAGGCGATCCTCGGCGCCACGCGATCGGGCACGATCCGCGCGCGCGTCGCCGTCGTCGTGTGCAACGTCGCCGACGCGAAGGCGCTCGACCGCGCGCGCGAGGCGGGGGTGCCTGCCGTGCTCGTGAGCCACAAGGCCTACGGGTCACGCGAGCAGTTCGACGCCGCCGTCGTCGAAGTGCTCCGCGCTCACGGCGTCGAGTGCGTGGTGCTCGCGGGGTTCATGCGGATCGTCACGTCGGTCTTGCTCTCGGCGTTCCCGTTGCGCGTCGTGAACGTCCACCCGTCGCTCTTGCCTGCCTTTCCCGGCGTCGCGGCGCAGGCGCAGGCGCTCGCGTACGGCGCGCGCGTCAGCGGGTGTACCGTACACTTCGTCGACGCCGGCATGGACACGGGCCCGATCATCGCCCAGGAACCCGTGCCCGTGCTCGCGAGCGACGACGAGCCGACGTTGCGCGCGCGCATCCTGGCCAAGGAGCACGAGCTCCTGCCGCGCGTGCTCGGCTGGATCGCCGACGGTCGCGTCGAGGTCACGCCCGCGTCGGACGGCGGACGGGCGCGCGTCGTGGTGAGCGACGCCCCATGAGCGCGTCGAAGCACTACGACGTGGCCGTGCTCGGCATGGGTCTCGGCGCCCTCGCGTCGGCGGCCCTGCTCGCCCGCCGGGGCTGGCGTGTCGTCGTCATCGGCCACGGTCACCGGCGCGCGACGTACGCGCTCGACGACGTCTCCTTCTCGCGCCGCCCCTTCACGTTCCTCGGCGCGTCGTCGCCCACCTGGGGGCGCGTGCTCGTCGAGCTCGCGCAGTCGCAGACGTTCCGTCGCCGGCTCACGCCCGTCGACCCGATGTTCCAGCTCTGTATGCCTGGCGTCCGCGTGGAGCTTCCGCCCGACACGGTGCTCTTCCAGCGGGAGATCGATCGCGAGTTCCCGGCCTCGCGCCGCGTGCTCGACGATCTCTACGGCGAGCTCGCCAAGACCAACGCCGTCGCCGACGAGGTCTTCGAGCACGACGCCGTGTGGCCGCCCGGCGGCTTCTGGGAGCGTCGCGAGACCGAGAAGCTCTCGGCAGCGCTCCCGTGGGCCGGCGATCCCGATCTGCTCGCGGAGCTGCCGCTCGACCACGCCTTTCGCGCGGCCGTCGACCTCTCGGTGCGCTTCGCGGCAGACCAGGTCGACCCGCTCCCCACCTTCTCGCGCGCGCGTCTCCACGGCGCGTGGACGCGCGGCGTCCAGGCCCTCGAGGGCGGCGAAGAAGAGCTGACCGACTTCCTCGTCGAGCGCCTCCGCGCGCACGGTGGCGAGCTGCTCGCGAGCGACCGCGTCGAGCGGCTCGCGGTCAAGGGCGGCAAGGTGAGGGGGGTCTACCTCTCGGGCGAAGAAGAGCCGATCGGCGTCACCTTCGTCGTGCTCGACGGCGCGATGGAAGACGTGCTCGAGATCGCGCCCGACGTCGCGCGCAAGCTCGAGGAGCAAGAGACGCGCGTCGAGCCCGCCGAGGGGCGGTTCGTGGTGTCGCTCGTCGTGCGGACCGAGGGCGTGCCCGCGAGCCTCGGCGCCGAGAGCTTCGTGGTGCCGAGCGAAGGGCTCCCGATGCGCCTGCAGCGCGCCCGCGTCGGCGACGGTGTCGAGCGCCTGACCGCAGAGGCGCTGCTGCCGCTGGGGAGCCCGCTCGACCGGCAGCGGTCTCGTATGTGTACGTCTTTGTTCGAGGTTCTGCCGTTCGTCGAGCGCCACGTGGTCGCGTGCGACTCCCCTCACGACGGCTTGCCGGTGTGGGACGCGCGAGATCCCGGGCCGTCGGCCGTCGAGGTCACCCCAGGGCTGCGCGCGCGTCGGCGCGATCGCACGGCCGTGCGCCCGAGCGGGGGCTCGCTCGACGCCGAGCCGATGATCCCGCGCTACGCCGTGCGCGCGCCTACGCTCCGAGGCCTCGGCGCCGAGCCTCTCCGCGCCGGCATCGGCAACGTCTTCCTCGCAGGGCGGGGCGCGCTGCCGTCGCTGGGGCAAGAGGGGCAGCTGCTCGCCGCGTGGGGCGTCGCCCGCATCATCACGCGCACCGACCGCCGCAAAGAGAAGATGCTCCGCGACATGTGGAGCAAGGTCGAGCTCTCATGAAGGGGCACCTCACGAGCCCATGCCTCGCCGCGGCCCCGCTCGTCGCGCTCGCGCTCTGTCTGGCGATGAGCGTCGGATGTGACGGCTCGACCAAGAGGGAGGCCGCGTCCGTCGTCGCCGCGGTCGATCAGTTCCGGCGCGCCGACAACGCCGCGCGTCGGTCCCGCGTCGAGGCGCTCCGCGCGCTGCGCTGCTCCGCCGCCGACGTCTGCCGCGCGCGCGACCTCTGTCTCGCGTCGGCCGAGCCCACCGGTCAGGCCCTCGCCCTCAAGGCGGAGGTCGAGGGTGCGCTGGCGCGCGTCGAGCGCGGTGAGCTCGCGCCGACGTCACCCGAGGCCAAGGCGCTCCCCGCAAAGCTCGACGAGGCCCAGGCGCTGCTCGATCGCGGCCACGAGGCGCTCGGGGCCTGTGACGACGCCATCCTCGGCCTCAAGCGCACGTACGCCATCCACTGAGCGGCGGGGCGTCGGGGGCCGTCACCTCACGACGCGCGCGGCGCGCGTGCCTGGCTCGGAGCCCGGGGAGTCCGCGTCGGTGTCCTCGTCGCCGCCGTCGTCGCCGCGAGCCTCGTCTTCGCGATCGTCGTCGCGCGTATGGAGGGCCACCCTCGCGCGCGTCGCGCCGGCGCTCCGCCCGTCACCGTCGCGGCCGAGCTCGTCGCGCACGCCCGGCAGGATCGCCTCGACGAACGCCGCCACCTCCTCGTCGTCGCGGAGCTCTCGCGCCACCCGCTCGCGTTCGTCGCGGTCGGCGTCGGTACGGGGCGGGTGGGCGATGGCCGTGCTGACGTCGGCGAGCAGGTCTTCGTGCAGACCGAGCGGCAGCTCGGGCGTGCGCGTGGCGGCCAGGGTCGCGGCGGTCTCGAGGTCGCGCGCCACGAGGGCCGTCGCCAGGTCGACCCGAAGGCGCGCGGTCGCGGCGTAGGCGAACGACGGAAAGCTCTCGTCGAGGACGGCCAGCTCCGCGCTCGCCTCGTCGGCCTTGCCCATCAGCGCCAGCGCGTACGCGCGCCCGGCGATGAGCTGCGGGAGGAGCAGATCGCTCGACGCGGCCTTGACGACCGCCGACCGCGTGGCCCGCGCGATGCCCGCGTCGAACGCCGCGCGGGCCTCGGCGAACCTCGCGCGCCGCAGGGCGATGCTGCCGAGCTGCAGGTGCGCCATGGCCGATATCTGGTCGAGCCCGCCGCGGGCCGCGCGCTCGAGCGCGGGCAGCGCGACGTCGTACTGCCGGAGGGCGATGGGGACCGAGAGCCGCTGGATGGCGTGCGCCGCGGAGACGGCGCGCGTGAAGCGGACGCCCGCGATGCCGACGACGGCCACGACGCTGAGCGCCAGCACGGTCTGGAGTCCGCCGAGCCCGCCTTCTGCCACGTCGCCCGAGGCGTCGGGCCACGCGACGACGACGCCCCCGACCAGGGCCGCCGCGATCGCGGTCGCGAGCGCGATGCGCGGCGCGCGGCTCGGCGTGGCCTTGGCGGCGCGGCGCCGATCGTCGGCGATCGCGGCGAGGGCGCGACGCTTGACCACGGCCGGGGCCGCGCGGTCGGCGGTGGCGGCGAGCGGCCGCGGGCTCGCCGCGAAGCGCGCCGCCTCGGGCACGACGCTCGCGATCAACCCGGTGAGCGCCGTCTGCTCGGGCGGCGCGTCGTCGGGGCGCTGCGGCTCGCGATACACGCTGGTGGGGCGCGAACGGGCCATCTTGCGGAGGGCGCGGACGAGCGCACGCTCGCGGGGGAGCACGTGCTCGAGCATGAGCCCGCCCTTCTGCTCGAACGAGCTGGCGAGCTCGAGCAGGCGGCCGGCGCGCGCGTGGCGGATGCATCGCGCGAGCTCGGCGCGGGCGAGCGCGTCGGGTGCGGCGTCGGGCGCAGACTCTGCGGCGCGCGAAGACGCTTCGGACGCGTCGTCCTCTCCTCGGGCCGCGAGCACCACCGCGAGCAGGCCGTGCGCCGTCGCGATGGCGCGCTGCTCGGCCACGCGCGTCACCCACTGCGCCTGACCCTGCGTCGCGTCGGTCGCGAAGGCCTTGGCCGCGTCCGTGTCGCCGTCGTGCATCGCGATGAGCGCGCGCTGCATCGCGATGGCGCGGCGCACGTAGGGGGACGTCTCCGTGCGGGCGTCGATCGCGTCGAGCGCGGCGAGGGCGTCCTTGGTGCGGCCCCGCGACAAGAGCTCGAACGCCGCGTTGACGCGCGGGACGGCGCCGGCGCTCCGCCGCAGGAGGCGCGCGTAGGCGTAGAAGAGCGCCCCGAGCACGCCGCACGCGGCGGTCGTGGCGTAGCTGCCCGCGAGCGCGCCCAGCAGACCGAGCGCCCCGAGCGCGACGGCGGCGCGTGAGTAGCGGCGCGCGATGCCCGCGAGGGGGTGCGCCCGAGGGGCCGGCAGGCTCAAGCCGGGCCTCCGACGCGGCGGCAGGGCAGACAGTCAGGCACGCCCGGAGCCTACCGCGTGCCCCACGTCCGTGGTAAGCGACGCATGACATGTTCGACGCCATCACCAAGGGCTTCCGCCAAGCCAAGAATCGCCTCGCCGGTCTCGCGGAGCTGAACGAGCAGAACATCGAGTCCGCGCTCCGCGAGGTCCGCCTGAGCCTTCTCGAGGCCGACGTCGAGCTCGGCGTCGTCAAGACGTTCTTGGCCCGCGTCAAGGACAAGGCGCTCGGTGAGGTGGTGCGCGTTCGCGCCAAGGGCGTCGACGGCCAGACGGTGAAGGTCAACGCGTCCGACCACTTCACCAAGATCTGCCACGACGAGCTCGTCGACTTCATGTCGGGCGAGGGCGAGGGCCTCGTCTTCGCCGACAAGGGCCCGACCGGCATCATGATGGTGGGGCTCCAGGGCTCCGGCAAGACGACCACGTGCGCCAAGCTCGCGCGTTACCTCGTCAAGGAGGGCAAGAAGCCGCTCCTCGTCGCCGCCGACATGCAGCGCCCCGCCGCCGTCGAGCAGCTCATGGTGCTCGGCAAGAGCATCGACGTCCCCGTGTTCAACATCCCGGGAGAGTCGCCCGTCGCCATCTGCGCCAAGGCCGAGGCCGAGGCCAAGTCGCTCGGGCGCGACGTCATCATCTACGACACCGCCGGCCGGCTCGCGATCGACGAGAAGCTCATGGAAGAGCTCGCCGAGATCAAGTCGAGCGTCGACCCCGAGAACGTGTTCCTCGTCGTCGACGCGATGATCGGCCAAGACGCGGTCAAGGTCTCCAAGGGCTTCCACGATCGCCTCGACCTCACCGGCGTGGTGCTCACCAAGCTCGACGGCGACGCGCGCGGCGGCGCCGCGATGAGCGTCAAAGAGGTCACGGGCGCCCCGGTGCGCTTCGTGGGTCTCGGCGAAGGCACCGACAAGTTCGAGGAGTTCCGTCCCGAGGGCATGGCGAGCCGCGTGCTCGGCATGGGCGACGTCGTCGGCCTGATGAAGGACTTCGAGGAGGTCGTCGACCAGAAGCAGGCCGCCGAAGAGGCGATGAAGATGCTCGACGGCAACTTCACGCTCGACGACTTCCTCAATCAGATCCGCATGATCCAGAAGATGGGGAGCCTCAAGGACATCGTCGGCAAGTTGCCCGGCATGGACCAGCTCCCCGCCGACGTGAACCTCGACGATCGCGAGCTCGTCAAGATCGAGGCGATGATCTCGAGCTTCACGCGGTTCGAGCGCTCCGACCCCTACGCGCTCATCCGCGACCCGTCGCGTGTCGCGCGTATCGCCAAGGGCTCGGGCGCTCCCGAGCAGGCCGTGACCGAGCTCGTGCAGCGCTTCTTGTTCATGAAGCAGATGATGTCGAACATGGGCGGCGGCGGCCTGCTCGGCAACCTGCCCGGCATGAAGCAGCTCGGCGCCATGAAGAACATGCGCAAGGCCGCCGCGCAGATGGGCGGCATGGGCGGCTTCCCCGGCATGGGCGGCTTCCCGGGTATGGGCGGCTTCCCCGGCATGATGCCCGGCATGGGCGGCATGGGTATGCCCGGCATGTTCGGCGGCGGCGCGCCCGGCGAGAGCCTCACCAAGATGAAGGCCATGAGCGCCTCCGAGAAGAACGCCAAGAAGGCGGCACGAAAGCGCGAGAAGGACGCCCGCAAGAAGAGCCGTCGCTGACGGGCCGTTCCCCGTAGGCGCTCACACGCCGACTGCTCTACCCTGGGCGCGTGAGCTTTGCCGCGTCTCCGTCTCCCGAGCTCCGCGCCGCCGCCGAGCGCTTCCGCGGCTTCTTCGAGGAGCTCTCTCGAGCGTTCGTCGAGCGCGACGATCTCTTCGCTCAGATCGCCCTCGCGCTCCTCGGTCGCGAGCACGTGCTCATGACGGGGCCACCGGGCACGGCCAAGAGCGGGATCGCCACGGCAGTGCTCGGTCGGATCGTCGACGAGCGCACCGGAGAGCCGAGCGTCTTCGCGCGCCAATTCACCGAGAGCACGGTCCAGACCGATCTGGTCGGCCCCATCGACTTCAAGACGCTCATGCAGACGGGGCGGACCGAGCACTTCACCGACGAGGGGATGCTCGGCGCCGTGCACGCCTTCCTCGACGAGGTCCTCGACGGACGCGACATGTTGCTGCGGACGACGCTCAACGTGCTGCAGGAGCGCGAGCTCAAGCAGGGGACGCGGACGACGAGCGGTCGCATCGAGTGCGCGCTGATGACGACGAACCGCTACCTCGCGGAGGTGCTCGAGAGCTCGCGCGACACGCTCCTCGCGTTCGTCGACCGGATCGCGTTCGTCAGCTTCGTCCCGAAGGGGTTCGCAGACGAGGCGAGCCTCGGGCGGGTCCTCCGTGCGCAGATCGGAGGCGCACGACCGCGATCGCTCAAGGCGTTGCTCACGATCCAGGACCTCGACGTGCTGCAGGCCGCGGCGGAGCGCGTCGTCGTCCCGGACGAGATCTGCGCGACGCTCTGCGCGCTCCTCGAGCGGATGGACGCGGACCTCGGCGCGGCGGCGAAGGCCGACCCGACGTTCCTGCCGACGCGCTACCTCTCGACGCGGACCGCGGTGCGGCTCGGCCGCATCCTGCGCGCGGTCTGCGTCTACGACGCGATCATGCGCGACGAACCGCGCCAGCTCGAGGTCATGCACCACGACCTGTCCATGCTGAGACTCTCACTCCTGCTCTCGGGACCGGACCACGCGAAGCTCCAGAAGCTCGTCGGCCGAGAGACCGATCCGCGCGAGCGACGCCAGCTCTCCATCTTGCGGACCGAGCGCGAGATCTTCGAGCGGGCGCTGTCGCGTCTTCCGAAGACCGCGCGCCCGGTCGCGAAGCCGGTGACGACCGACGTCGCGCGTATCCAGAAGGACGTCGAACAGGCGCGCGGCGAGCCGAAGCCGCTCCTCGACGCCGCGGCGCGTCTCGCCGTGGCCGCGGATGCCGGAGGCGCGGGCGCGGCAGACGCCGCCGAGCTGCTCGCCACGACGCTCGCGCGTCTCGCCGAGCGCGCCTTGCGCGAGGGCTCGACGGCGGGGGCAGGGCCGGACGCGCGTCCGCTCGACGTCGTCCCGCGCATCGCCGAGCTCGCAGACGGACTCGAGAGAGCGAGCGGCGAGACCCGTCCTGTGGCGCGATGGCTGAGGGGCCGTGCGATCCAGATCCTCATCGACGCCGCCGCGTTGGCGGGAGCGTCCGTCGGTGAGACGCTCGACGCCGCCCTCGCGGCGCGAGGCGACCAGATCATCGCCCAGGCCGAGCGCGCGCTTGCGCCGCTCGAGTTGCTCCTCGACACGTGCGCGAAGCTCTGCGCGGCGGGCGCCGAGGAGCCCGCCGCGGACGAGGCGGAGTCCTCGATGGCGCGCGCGGTCAGCCGCGTCGAGGCGGAGCTCGTCGAGATCTGGGACGCCGGCTTCCGCGAGGCCGTCTCGACGTCGCTCTCCCGCGCCGGGCCGGGCGATCTCGGCGCGGTGCTCGCCGGGGTCGCCGAGACACTCGGAAACATCGACGCGTACGGCGATCGCCTCGTGAAGCTCGGGGGCGTCGCCGGCTCGCTCAAGGCGCACGTGACGGGCCCGCGCATCCTGCCGCTCGTGCGCGCCGCGTTCGATCGCGCCGAAGGCACGGATCGGCTCGAGTTCATCGAGCAGGTCGCGGGGCTCGTCGCGGAGCTGGAGAAGAACGGGCTCGGCAGCGTCATCCCGCCCGACGAGCTGCTCCGCTACGCGACGACCGCGCTCGTCCGTGGCGAGCAGAGACGCCCGGCCCCGCCCGCCGCCCTCGGCGAAGACGGTCACGCGAGCTATCGTGCGCTCCGCGCCGCCGATCAGCGCGTCTCGCTCGCGTATACGATCGTCGAGATCACGCTGCGGGTGTCGCCAGAGCGCCGCGTGCCGACAGGCTCGGCCTCTGCGCTCCTCGGCGCGATGGGCGCGCTCGTCTCCACGCTGCCCGAACGTCTGCGCGCGCCGATCGTCGAGCTCGACCTCGCGCGAGTCGACCGCGCGGTCTCCCACGTCGAGGCCTGGTGGGCGCGCCTCGCGGCGGAGGCCGAGGCGGCCGCGAGCTCGGGCGACGTCGCGCGGATGGGGACCGCGCTCGCGCGTCTCGCCGAGAGCAAATTCTTCCACGTGACGCGCGACGAGGGGGCGCTCCTCCGGTTCGCGCTCGAGAGCCGCGTGCTCGGCGAGATCTTTCCGGAGGCCGACGAGCGGATCGCCCCGCTGCGTGTTCGGATCGACTCGATCGAGTCGTCGTCCAACCAGGTCCTCAAGACGCTTCGGGGCGCACGCGCCGACGCGGGTTGGACCGAGCTCCTCGGGCCGGCCTCGACGCGCGCATGAGCGAGAGCCCGCGCGCTCGGCTCGACGCGTTGGCCCGCCGCATCGAGGCCGCGGCGCTCGACCCCGATGAAATAGAGTCCAAGGGACTCTTTCGGCTCGCGACGCCGCTCTACCGGCTCGCGGGTTATCGCGCGCGTGTCCAGTGCGTCGCGCTCGGGGCGCTGAGCGCAGCTCTCCGCTCCGAGGAGGCGAAGCCGGACGAGGAACGCGCCGCATGGTGGCGCGCCGTGGAGGAGCTCGCGGAGAGCGTGGAGTCCGTCGAGCGGGCGGCCATCCTGCGCAAGCGCCCGTCGGTGGCGCACGCGGCCTGGCTGCGCCGCGCGTGGGAGCTCCTCGTGCTGTCGGATCAAGCGATGGAGGCGCGGAGCGACGAAGGCGACGACGCCGCGCGACGGTGCGCCGGCGCCGTCGACGAGAGCGCCCTCTTCCTGCCGCTCACGCTGGCGCAGCCGAAGCCCGACAAGGCGCCGCCCGCAGACGGCATGTCGGGAGTCGTCGAGACGCGCGACGAGCTGCCCGAGTCCGTGGTCGACGCGCGGGTCGTGGAGCTGGAGCTCGCCGCGATCGATCACCTCCTCGCCGCTGCGCGCGCGGAGCGACGGGTCTTCTCGCGCCGAAGGAGACTCTTGGTCGCTGCGCGGCAGCGGCTCCTCGAGGCGTCGGCGGCGCTGCCGCTCGATCCCGGCGGCGCGCGCGCGCGAGCGGACTACGTGACTCGCGAGATCGCGCGCATCGACCGGCTCGAGGCCGCCGGCGTGTCGATGGACGTGGGGCTGGTCGAGCAGGCGAGACGCGCCGTGGCGCGCGGAGATCCGCGGACGCTCCACGCGGCGCTCGTGGCGATCGACGGCGCGGCCCTCGCGGCGGGTGACGCCGATCGTGCGCGCGCCGCAGGAGCCGCCCTCGGACGCCTCTGGGAGGGGCAGGATCGCGCCGGACACGCGCGCGCATCGTTGCAGCGGTCCGCGGTCGAGCTCCTGGGGTCGGACGTCTTCGCGGAAGTCGCCGCCGGGGTCGCTGCGGGCCGCGAGGCGCTCGGCGCGCAGCAGCTCTACCCCTACCAGAAGGCAGCCCTGGACAAGCAGTTCGCGGGTGCGGAAGAAGAGCTGCTTGCGAGCGCGCTCGCGACGGATGGGTGCTTCGAGGTCGGCGGGGCGCTGAGCCCGGTTCGGGTCGAGGAGGAGGAGCGGTTCGCGGTCGAGGTTCGGTACCCGACGCAGGATCTGTCGCTCGCGCCCGCCGAAGACATCCGCGACGTCCCGACCGCGATCGTCACGGATCCGCGCTCGGTGCTCCTCGATCTCGCCGCGGGGCGCCTGCTCACCCGTCGGTTCGCCGAGCTGCGGACCCGCGCGCGCGCGGTCACCCGCCTCCAGAGCGAGGTGCGCGTCTACGTCCTCGACGGCTCGACGTCGATGCACGGGCCCCGCGCCCGGGTCCGTGACGCCCTTCTGGTCGCCGAGATCGCGACTCTGCTCGAGCGGATCCGATCGCCTGGACATACACGAACCACGCTCCACTTCCGGTTCTTCGACGAGGAGCTCGGCCCCGTCACGCGCGTCGACGGCGTGGCGTCGGCGAAGTCGGCGATCCGTGAGGTCGTCGGGACGGTGCGCGAGGGCGGGACGGACATCCAGCAGGCCATCCTCGCGTCCCTCCAGCAGGTCGCCGTCGCGCGCGAGCTCGACCCGGATCTCTCGCGCGCACAGATCGTGCTCGTCACCGACGGCGAGTCCGAGGTCGACGAGGCCGCGATCGTGCGAGCGCGCGCAGCGCTCGGCGGAGTCCCCATCGGCCTGAGCGTCATCGCGCTCGGCGAGGAGAACGCGGCGCTCCGAGGCATCGTCGCGAGACAGCGCGCGCGCGGCGAGCGCGCCTTCTACCACTTCCTCGACGACGCCCAGCTCGGACGGATCGCCCGCGGAGAGATCCACGCTGGCCCGCCCTTGCACCTGCCGGAGGGGCGTGAGCGAGCCCCGGCGCGCGTCGCGCGGGAGCTGGAGCGAGAGGTCGGGGCGCTGGTCGAGGAGCTCGAGGCGATCGACCGCGCGAGCGACGTCTCGCTCCTCGAGCGCCTCGACGCCGAGACGCAAGCGCGTCGCGAGATGCTCGACGGGCTCGAGCCGTCGGGCGACGACGGTGAGCGAGCGCGACTCGAGGCGATGAACCGAGATCGACTGGCGCTGGGCGTCCGGTACGCGCGTTGGTTCCCCGAGCCCCGGCTCCACGCCGCCGTCGAGGCCGAAGTCGGGCTCGGACCCGAGGCGCCGACGCGTGAGCGCGAGGACGTCGAGGCGACGGTCGCGGCGCTGTCGTCGATCGCGGAGGTCGTCGCGCTCTTGGGTGGATCCGAGCTGGGACGCCGCGCAGACGCGATCGAGCTCCTCGAGCGCCTGTTGCCCGACGCGCGCCTCACGCCCGCGCGCTACAGAGCGGTCCTCTCCAACTGGCCGGGGGCGGTCGCGGCGCCGCTCCGCGCCGTCCACGAAGCGGTCCGCGGACCGACCTGACGGCCCCCCTCCGGGGGGCGCCCGGGCCCTGGTGCCTTGCCACGAACGCCCGAACCGGGGTACGTACTCCGGCCATGCGTTCGAGCGTCCGTTCCCTCTTCGCTCGCTCTCTCCCGCTCCTGCTCCTCGTCACCGCCGCGTGCGTCGGCGGCTCGAAGCTGAGCGCGGAAGAGAAGGAGCGGCTCAAGCCCTACATCCTCGATGCTCCGCCGGCCGACATGGGCCAGAAGACGGACATCAACTTCGAGAACAAGGTGCACATCATCGGCTTCAAGGCCGAGCCCGAGCTCGCCAAGCCCGGCACCGACGTGAAGATCACGTACTACTGGCGGTGCGAGGATCCGATCGAGCAGGGGTGGCAGCTCTTCACGCACGCCGAGCGCGAGGTCGAGGGCGACACGCGCGCCTTCGACAACCTCGACGGCAACGGCCCGCTCCGCGAGATCAAGAGCAACCGCCAGGTGCTCGGGCCCGACCGCTGGGAGCGCGGCAAGATCTACGTCGACGAGCAGACCTACCACGTGCCCGAGAAGGTCGTGAGCCCGTACGTGACAGTCTACCTGGGCATCTACAAGGGCGACGCGCGCCTGCGCGTCATCAGCGGCCCCAACGACGGCGACAACCGCGCCATCACGGTCAAGCTCAAGACGGGCATCGCCCCCAAGCCCGAGCCCAAGACGGGCGCGCTCGAGGTGCCCACCCTCAAGGCCGTGAAGCTCGGCGCCAAGGACAAGATCAAGGTCGACGGCAAGGGCGACGACGCGCCGTGGGGGGCAGCCGCGAGCACCTCCCCTTTCGTCGACGTGGGGACGGGGCGGCCTAGCCCCTCGTTCCCCGTCCAGGGCGCGGCCAAGGTCGCGTGGGACGACCAGAACCTCTACCTGCTCATCGACGTGAAGGACCCGAACGTCGTCGGGTTCTTCACCTCCAAGGACAAGCAGCCCGAGTCGTGGACGGCCACCGGCCAGCCCATGCTCTGGACCAAGCACACCGCCGAGGTGATGATCGATCCCGACGGCGACGGCGACAACAAGGACTACTTCGAGCTGCAGATCAATCCGCAGAACAAGGTCTTCAAGTCGCGCTTCGACGAGTACAACAAGCCCAAGGTCGAGCCCAAGGGGCCGTTCGGGCACGAGGACTGGGATCCCAAGCTCACGAGCGCCGTCGTGGTCAAGGGCACCATCGACAAGCCCGACGACAAGGACGAGGGCTACACAGTCGAGGTCGCCATCCCGTGGAAGGCCTTCGAGAAGGGCGCCAAGAACCTGCCGCCCAAGTCGGGCGACACGTGGCGCGTGAACTTCTACGCCATGCAAGACAACGGCGGCACCGGCTGGTCGCCCATCTTGGGGCAGGGCAACTTCCACAAGGCCTCGCGCTTCGGCAAGATCACGTTCGTGACGTCGGCCGACGCGGCGACCGATCTCGACGCGTCCGCGCCCGCCGACGCGTCCGGTGCCGCCGACGCAGGCGCGAGGCCCGCGCTCGACGCGTCCGTCGCCGCGCGCCCGTTCGAGGGGGGCATCCCGCCGGGCCTGCGCCAGCGGCTCCGCGCCCACGTCGACGGCGGGACCTGACGTCCGGGGACCCACGGCGCGTATCGAAGCGCTTCGATAACGGTTCCCGCGCGCCGTCGTGGACCGAGCGCGGGCCCCACCGTTTCTTTCATCTCGCGCGTCGGCTTCGATACGATCGGATCCATGCGCCTCGTTTCACGTGCGTCGCTCCTCGCCCTCGGGACGCTCGCCGTCCTGCTCTCGTCCGCGTCTCGCGCGGATGCGCAGCGCGCGAGCGACAAGTCGAACAGTCAGTTCCTCCTCAATCGCGGCACGCCGGGTGGCCCGGCCGCCGACGCCGCGCGAGCCCGCGCGCGGGGAGGGGACTGCAAGGGCGCGCTGCCCATCTTCGACAGCGCGATCACGCTGACCATCGAGCCGACGCTGCGTCGCGATCGCGGCCTGTGCCACGAGAAGCTCGAGCACGTGCACCCGGCCATCGACGACTACCGCGCGTACCTCACCGCGCGTCCTGACGCGCCGGACGCCGACGACATCCGCGCGCGCCTGGGTCGGCTCGAAGAGGCCGCGGGCGTGGGCGGACCGTCCGAGGAGAAGGGCTCCGACGACGGGTACGAGAAGTCGTCGTCGGGCGGCAAGGCCGAGGCGTCGATGTCGATCGGCACGTCGGGCACGAGCGCGTCGGCGTCGAGCGAAGGAGACACGCCCGAGGCGCGCGCCAAGGCCGCCAAGGACTACGACGCGTTCCGACGCGAGCAGAAGAGCCTCGACATCGCCGAAGAGTCGCCGCTCCGCCGCGGCACGGGCGTCGTCCTAGGCGTGTACGCCGGCCCGCGCTGGGGCGTGGGCGAAGGCTCCAACAGCGACACGGCGTTCCACGCGGGCGGTACGCTCCGCTACGCGGCCACGTCGGCCTTCTCGATGATGCTCGACCTCGGCTACGTCCAGTCGGGAGACACGGGGCGGCCCACCGGCTCGAGCGGCTTCGGCACGCAGATCGCGGCCGAGCTCCGCCTGCACCTCAACCAGGCCGGCGATCAGGCGATCATCCTGGGCATCGGGCCGGGCTTCGAGCGCTACACCTCGAGCGTCACGCGCCTGTCGTCCAACCTGCTGCTCGGGCGCGCGCGCGCCGGCTTCCGCTTCGTGTTCGGCCCCGCCGTCGCGCTCGAGATCACGTTCGACCCCGCTATCGTCTACACCATCCCGCAGACGGTGCGCGTCGCGGGCGTCGACGTGACGGCGGGCGGCACGACCGGTGGCCTCCTCGGCGGCGGCGCGGCGTTCCTCGTCGCGTTCTGACCGAGCTGGGTCGCGCGGCGTCGCGGCCCGTCGCGTCGTCGTGAAGCGCGCTCAGTTGGGCGGCGCGGCTGGGGGGCGCGTGTTGTCTTCGGGCTCGACCGGGATGGGCGGCGAGTGCGGGGCGTACCCCTCGCGCTTGTAATAGTAGTAGTGGTGGTACGCGTACTCGTGGCGGTTCAGGTTGACCGCGTTGAGCACGGCGCCGGCCACGGGCGCGTCGACGTCGCGCAGCGTGCGCAGCCCCGACCGCGACAGCGTCATGGGCGTGTGGAAGGCGCGCACCACGAAGATGACCGCGTCGACGAGCGTCGAGATGATCGCCGGGTCGGTGACGGCCACGATCGGCGGACTGTCGATGACGACGCGATCGAAGTGCTCGAGCATCTCGTCCAAGAAGCGCTTGAAGCGCTCGCTCGCCACGGTGTCGGCCGGGTTGGGCGGAATGGGGCCGCACGGGATGGAGTAGAGGTTGGGCACCACCGTGGGGAGCGCCACGTCGTCGATGGTGGCCTCGCCGAGCAGCACGTTGGTGAGGCCCATGTCACCCTCACGCCCGAAGACGCGGTGCAGGCGCGGGCGGCGGAGGTCGCAGTCGATGATGCACACGCGATGACCACCCTGCGCGAGCGAGATGGCGATGCTCGTGGCGACCGTGGTCTTGCCCTCCGACGGCGCGGCGCTCGTCACGAGGATCTTCCGGAACGGCTTGTCCGGCGTCATGAACGTGAGGTTGGTGCGGAGCGAGCGCGCCGCCTCGGCCACGCCGCTGAGCGGCCGCTCGTGCACGATGAGCTCGGGTGCCAGCTCGGTGCCGCCCGGCCGGCGCGTGCGTGTCTTGCCTCCCTTGCGGTCGGGCGCGTCGTCGGCCACCTCGGGCAAGAGGCCCAGGAAGGTGACGCCCAGGCGGTCCTCGACGTCCTCGGGGGTCTTGAGGGTGTTGTCGAGCTGCTCCTTGAGCAGCACGAGGCCCAGTCCGAGCAGCAGACCCACGAGCGCGCCCACGCCGAGGCTCACGTCGACACGCGGACGGATGGGCGCGCGGGCCTCGGTCGCCGGGTCGACCAGGCGCACGTTGTTCGTGTTCATCATGCGGCGAAGGTCGGCCTCCTTCACCTGCTCGAGCAGCATGCTGTAGAGCTTCTCGTTCTGGGCGCGCAGCCGGTCGAGCCGGTGGAACTCGAGCTCCTTCATGTTGAGCTCGACGGCGCGCTTGCGGGCCTTCTCGTAGAGCCCGGCCTCGCCCGCCTCTTGGCGGCCGATGATGGCGAGGTCGCGCGCGACGGCGCCCTGGATGTTCTTGATCTCCTCGAGCAGGTGGCCCCGGGCGAGCACGACCTTCTCGTCCGCCTTCTTCATGGCGGGGTGGTTGTCGCCCTTGCCTTCGGCGGCGAGCTCGCGCTTCTCGCGGATGGCCTGCTGGTAGTTGGCGCGGAGCTGCTGCAGGAA
>JAGQJA010000283.1:0-2986 GCA_020430845.1 Myxococcales bacterium | reverse complement strand
TGCTTGCGCGTGCGCGTGCGCGTGAGGGCCGAGTCGTAATCCTGCATCTCGATGCGGATCATCTTCGACACCTCGTCGAGGGTGCTCGACGGCAGATCGTTGCGGCGCTTGAAGTCGTGGAGCGCGTTCTCGGTCTGCTCGAGCTCGCTCTTGGAGTGGTCGATCTGCCCGCTCAGCCACACGACCGTGTCGGCCGTCGCGCTCACCGTCTTCTCGAGGTTCTGCGCGATGTACGCGCGCGAGACGGCGTCGGCGAGGCGTTTGGCCTGCGCGGCGCTGTTGTCCTCCACGCGCAGGTACACGAGACGGCTCCCCTTGACGGGCTCGACGAAGCACCGGCCGCGGAGTCGGGCGATGGTCTCGTCGAGCGGCGCGGGGGCTGTGGGCTTGTACCCCAGGAAGTCGGCGTCGTTCTGCAGCGACAGGTCGCGCACGACCGCGGACATGACGCGGTCGCTCACCATGATCTTGTACTGGGTCTCGTAGTACTCGCGCGTGTCCCAGTACATGCCCCAGTTGGCCATGCCGTCGTTCTTGCTGCCGAGCGGCTTGACGACGTCGGGGTCGAACTCGATGAGCGCGGACGCGTCGTAGACCTTCGGGCGCGTCTTCGCCCAGAGCAGGCTCGCGCCGGTGGCGAGGAGGATGGCCGCGACGATGAAGGGCCAGCCCTTGCGGATCGCTCGGATGACCCGGAAGATGCTGTCCGCTCCCTCTCCGTCCTTGGCTCCCGCGTGCTTCGCGCGCTTGACGTCGATGCCCTGCTCGTCTCCCACGCTGATCCTCGATGACTGTCGCCTGTCCCACCCCCGAGGCGACTCGGGGCGCCGTGATTTGCCAGTTGGTTGCCGGGGATGCAAGTTGTGTTCGGCGGAAGGTAAGTGCGTGTGCGAGATGTAGGTAGAAGCCGGCCGCGAGATGGCGGGATCCCTGGGCATTTCCGGCAGTTGGCTCCCTCGGCGGACCTCGAGGCGTGGGGACGGCACCTGGCCGCGAGAGAGGCGCTGCGCCAGATGGTGGCGGCGTTGGGCGTCGATCGCGTCATGCCCGTCAAGGGCGTGGTCACGGCCAGGTGGCTCTACGACGACGTCATCGAGCGTCCCGTCGTGGACCTCGACGTGCGGGTGCGGAGGAGCGACGTGGCCCGCGTCGCGGCCGAAGCGCGCGCCCGCGGCTGGACGATCGAGCGCTCGGCGCCCGAGTACGACAACCTCGTGCTCGACCTCGGCGGCATGGGCGTCGATGTCGAGGCCGCCGTCGGCCCGCCAGGCCTCTGCGCGCGCACGGTCGACGCTCTCTTCGAGGACGCGGTGCAGGTCGACGAGCTGTTCGGCTTCGCCGTGCTCGCGCCCGAGCTCCACGATCACGCCCTGCTCTTGGCGATCAACGCGTTCAAGGACAAGCTGGCGTTCACGTCCGACGGGTGCCGAGAGGACCTCGCCCGCGTGGTCCGCCTGCCCACGTTCGACCCAGGGAGACTCGCTCGGCTCGCCCGCCGGTCGCGCGTCGCGGCGGTCGTCTGGATTGTGGCCGACTGGCTGGCGGACGCGTCCGACGGCTGGCGCGCGGTGCGCGGTGCGCTGGGACCTGCGCCGCCGCGCCGCCTCTACGTCGCCCTCGCCAAGTCGTTGATTTCACGGGCTCCACTGTCGCTCGCGGCCCGCCTCGTGGCGCGCGCGGGGTCAGACGACCCGCGGGCACGCCTCCGCGCCTTGCGGAGCGCCGTCGCGTGGCAGCTCGATGTCTGGCGGGGGCCTTCCGATTGGCGACGCGAGGGCCGCCGCGGCTGAGGTCTCGCGCGCTCGCCGCGCCTGCCCACATGTGCTACTCCGCCCACCCCCGCGGCCGCCGGCCGAGGGTGAATGCCCCCGGCGGGAACCTCAACCAAGCGAAGACCATGGTCGATCTCGAGTACGTTCGCGACAAAGTGGTGCTCATCACGGGCGCAGCCGGCACCATCGGCGGAGCCCTGGCCGAGCGCCTGCTCCCCGTCGCGCGCGCGGTGCGCTGCCTCGATCACGCCGAGACGGAGCTCTTCTTCCTTCACCAGAAGCTCGGGCACCTGGGGTCGATGTCGCCGCAGCTCGGCGACATCCGCGATCTCGACCGCTTGCGCTTCGCGATGACGGGCGTCGACGTGGTGTTCCACACGGCCGCGCTCAAGCACGTGGGCCTCGGCGAGTACAACCCGTTCGAGGTCGTGCAGACCAACCTCCAGGGGCTCAACAACATCATCCGCGGCGCGCTCGACATGGAGGTCGACCGCGTCATCTTCACGTCGAGCGACAAGTCGGTGAACCCGACCAACGTGATGGGCGCGTCGAAGATGATGGGCGAGCGGCTCGTCATCGCGGCCAACGAGATCCGCGGGCGCAAGCGCACGCGCTTCGGGGCGGTCCGGTTCGGCAACGTCATCGGCTCGCGCGGCAGCGTCGTGCCGATCTTCGCCGGTCAGCTGCTCCGCGGCGAGTCGCTCACCATCACGCACGACGAGATGACCCGCTACATCATGACGATCGACGAGGCCGCGAGCCTCGTCATCGAGGCGGGGGCGCGCATGCGCGGCGGCGAGATCTTCGTGACCAAGATGCGCGCGGTGCTCATCCGCGATCTGGCCGCGGTCATGGCCGAGGCGCTCGGCAAGAAGAAGTACGACGTGGTGCGCACGGGCCTGCGCCCTGGCGAGAAGCTCTACGAGGAGCTCATCACGGCCGAGGAGGCGCCGCGCACGCTCGACCTCGAGCGCCTCTTGATGGTCACGCCCGCCACCACGTCGTCCGACGTGTCGCGGCCCCTGCTCGAGGATCACGCCGAGGCGCCGCGCGTGACCAAAGAGTGGAACAGCGCAAAGGACACGCTCATGACGCGCGCCGAGATCGCGACGTACCTGACCGAGCACAAGATCCTCGAGCCGTTCACCACCCCCGGAGCGCTCACCTGATGCGCGCGCTCGTCACCGGCGGCGCCGGGTTCATCGGGCGGTGGC
>JAGQJA010000282.1 GCA_020430845.1 Myxococcales bacterium | reverse complement strand
GGAGGCGGGGGACGCCGGCAAGGGCCGTGGGCATCGCCGAGCGGTCGCTCTCGGTTCGAGAGATCTTGGTGCGGCGGCTCTTTCCCGGGCGGACGCGGGGGATCCGGGGGTGGCTGGCAGAATGCTACTTCGGGCGGATCGGGACGCGGGCGATCGGGCGATGTG
The DNA here is from genome assembly GCA_020430845.1 of Myxococcales bacterium. Lineage (GTDB taxonomy): Bacteria > Myxococcota_A > Polyangia > Polyangiales > Polyangiaceae > Labilithrix. The sequence goes on along the minus strand of JAGQJA010000282.1, from coordinate 15,561 downwards.
TGGCGCACCAGGCGAGGTATGCCGTGTAGGTGTGGGTGAGACGTCGATGGAACGCCGCAGCCGGATCGTGAGCCGAGGTGAAATCGTCGATCCACGACTCACGACCTGAGGCGTGGCTTGGGCTCAGAGCCCTTCGAAGCTCGGACTCCAGAGCCGCCGTACCCAGGCGGGTGCCCACCAGTTGAAGCGTCCCAGCAGCTTCATCGTCGACGGCACCAGCACGCAGCGCACGATCGTCGCGTCGAGGAAGATCGCCACCGCGAGCCCCACGCCGATCTCCTTCACGAAGATCAGATCACCGAAGGCGAAGGCCCCGACCACGGCGATCAGCAGCAATGCTGCCCGCGTGATGATGCTGCTCGTGTGCTCGAGGCCGATCGCGACGCTCGACGTATTGTCGCCGCTCCGGTCGAACTCCTCCTTGATGCGCGAGAGCATGAAGATCTCGTAGTCCATCGAGAGGCCGAATACGACGGCGAGCAGCACGACCGGCACGGTCACCTCGATCCCGTCCTGGGGCTCGAAGCGGAGCCACCCGCGCAGGTGACCGTCCTGGAAGATCCAGACGAGGGCGCCGAAGCTCGCCGCGACGGACACGACGTTCATGGCGATCGCCTTGAAGGGCAGCACGACCGAGCCGAAGGCGAGGAAGAGGATCGCGATGTTCGTTGCGACGATGATCCAGAAGACCGTCGGGAGCCAGGCGGCGAGGGTACGGCGGCCGTCGTAGTTGTCGGCCGTCGGGCCACCGACCCGCACGGCGAGATCGGGACTCGGCACCTCGCGGAGTCGCCCGATCAGCTCACCGGCCTCGTTCGAGCGCCACGGTGCCTCGGCGTAGACGTAGACGAGGGCCAGGTCCCCCCGCAGCGTATCGGTCAGGAAGTCACTCTCGAGGTCGGAGAGCGACGAAGGATCTGCGAGCAGCCGCGGCGCGTCCTCCGGATGCGAGAGCGGACCGCTTGCAAAGGGGCTCTCGACGCGGTCGACGCCGGGCACCGTCTTCAGCGCCTTCACGTAGGCGATCAGACGATCGACGGCCGCGGGCGTGCTCGCGAAGTCCGATTCGCCCCGTACGGCGATCAGGATGGGCGTGAGGGGCTGGCGGCCGAAGCCCGTCTCCCGATCCTCGAGCATCTCGTCGACGACCCGCACCTCGGCGCCTGGCGTGAAGATGCGCGAGTCGGGCATCGCGCTCTTCATGCGCAGCGCGGGCCAGCCCAGCGCCAGCAGGAAGAGCGTCGTCACGACCGTGAGGACGACGGGCCAGCGCATGACCCACTGCGCGAAGGCGTGCAGTCGCCGCGCCATCGGGCCCGTCTCGTGCGCCGCATCCGAGCCGAGGTGATGGCCGTAGCGGGCCATCAGCGCGGGCAGCAGGACGAGCGCGCCGAGCATCGCGAAGCCGACGACCATGATGCCCGAGACGGCGATCGTGCGGAGCACCATGATCGGGAAGACGAGCAGCCCCGCGAGCGAGGCGGCGACGGTCGAGCCCGAGACGAGGATCGCGTGCCCGGCCGTCTTGCGGGTGCGTTCGAGCGCGGCATCGACGGCGTGACCGCGACCGAGCTCCTCCCGGAATCGGGTGACGACGAGCAGCGCGTAGTCGACGGCGAGGCCGATGCCGATGATGCTGGCGACGTTCAGGGCGAAGACCGAGACGTCCATGAAGTGGGTGAGCACGCGCAGCCCGGCGAGGGTCGTCGGGATCGCGAAGGCGGCGATCGCGACGGGCAGGAGCGTCGCGGTCACGCCGCGGAAGAAGTAGAAGAGCAGCAGCACGATGATCGGGGCGGCGATCAGCTCGCCGCGGGCGAGGTCGCGGAAGGCCGTCTCCTGGGCGAAGGCTTCGGCGACCAGCGGTCCGCCGAGACGGACCTGCATCGGCGCGTCCGCGACGAGCTCGCGCAGCGCGGGCTCTGTGCGCGCGGCCACGGTGAGCTCGAGCCACGCGTAGAAGGTGTCGCCGGTGTACACGGCCCAGATGCGCGAGGCGGCGTCGGAGAGATCGAGCACGCCGTCCGCGCTCTGACGCAGCCGCATGTCGAGCTCGACGAGGCGCTGCGACAACAGGTGCTCGACGGCGGCCGCGACGAGCTCCTGCTTCGTCTTGTAGTGGTGCAGCTGTGCGCCGCGCGACACGCCGGCTCGGCGGCAGACCTCGGGCAGCGACGTCGCGCGGTAACCGCGCTCGATCACGCACTGGACGGTCGCGTCGAGGAGGCGCTCCTTGGTCGCCGCACTGCGCTCTGCTTGGAGGGCCATCGAGGGCGCAGGAGTAGGCCGCCACAAACAAACAGTCAAGACTGTTTGTTTGTGGTAGGATGATTAGTTGATTCATTTCAATGCGTTGCGACCATGGCGCCGCCGCCAAGGAGGCGCGACCTCGCAACCCCGACGGGTCAACGCGCAGGCGCCGCCGAGGGTCGCGCCGAGGGGCCAACGCGCAGTCGCCGCCGACGGGCCAACGCGCAGTCGCCGCCGACGGGCCAACGCGCGGCGCCTCGGTCATGGGTCGAATCTCCAGAGAATGGGCGTGCGCTTGCGCGTCGATCGGTCGGCCCACTCGAGACGCGCGCCGTGCAGGCTCAGCTCGAGCGAGATCACCCACGTGTAGAAGCGACACGCGCCGTACGGGCCGAGGTTCGGCACCCGCGTCATCGCCGCCGCCGCGGCGTCCCGGAGCAGTCCGAGCGCCTCGACGATGCGGTTCTCGAGGCCCGCCGTGATCGCCACGTGCTTTGCCGCTCGTTGCGGCGCGCTCGATGTCCGCACGATGAGGCCGCGCTTCTCCATCGACGTCAGCATCGTGCTCATCGTCGAACGCGCGATTCCGAGCGCGCGCCTCAACGCGGCCTGCGTCTCGATCCCCTCGAGCACCAATCGCATGACGTCGAGTCGTGCGGGCGTCAGACCGTACGCCTTGAGCGCCGCGATGAGGTGCCGCTGGCCCGTGAGATACACGCGCTTGAAACTGAAGATGAGCTCGAGCACGCCCGCGGTCTTCCACGCTCCGTGCCAACGCACCCCCGCACTTTCGCGACGCGTCTACGCGCCTCCAGCGCACCGCCCCGCGCGCCCGTACGCCCATCTCCCCGCGCGCCCTCCGCGCCTCCCCCACGCCGATTCCCCCGGCAAAGGCGCCACTGCTCGCATGCGAACAGTCGGCCGATCGACGGCGCGCGCGCGGTGGGGGAGCGGGCGCGGCGCGAGTCCGCGGCGCGGGCGGCGCGACATCTGGGGTGGCGCGGCCGGCCCGAGGGTGGCCCGCGCCAGTCTCAGTGCGGAATGAGCCCCGTGAACCAGGCCGCGCCTGCGGCCGCGGCGACGACGAGCAGCACCACGACGCCGATCGCGGCCCCCGTACCGCCTCCGCCGCCGCTCTTGCTCGACGAAGGGCCCGACGGCGTCGGCGCAGGCGGCGCCCCCGAGATGTGCTGCGGAGGGTTGGACGGATGCATCGCCGGCGGCGGCGCGGACGGCGTCGGCTGTTGCACCTGCGGCGCGGGGGGCGACCGCGGCGCGACCGGCTCTCCGTCCTCGAGCGCCGACAGGTTGCCCGCCAGGAGCACGCTGTCGCCGAAGCTCGCGCGGATCGCGTCGGGGCTCGTCTGCGGCCGCTTGAGATCGCTGAACGCGATTTCGTTCGCCCAGTTGGTGGGGTCAACGAACTGATCCGGGTTGAGCGGCGACGAGGAGGCCGCCTTCATCGAGCCCGACGGCGGAGCGCCGTCCTCCTTGAGGGACGTGAACTCGAGCAGCGCCTCCTCGATGAGCTTGTCGATGATCGAGCCCTGCGGTGCGCGGACCTTGGTGCGCGCGCTGCGCGTGCCGGCGATGAGGTGCTCGATGTCGAACGTGCCGACCGGCTCGCCGAAAGCGTAGAGGAAGCGGATGAGATCTTGGCCGAGCTCGCGCGCCGTCTGGTAGCGCGCCTTGACGTCCTTGGCGAGCGCGCGGTTGACGATGCGCTCGAGCTCGGGCGGGACCTTGCGGTTGATCTGGGAGATCGACGGGATGACGGCCTGCTGCACCTTCTTGACCGTCTGGAAGTCGGTCTCGCCCAGGAACAGACGCTGGTTGGCCAGCAGCTCCCAGAGGATGATCCCGACCGCGAAGATGTCGGTACGCCAGTCGACCTCCTGCCCCATCGCCGCCTCCGGCGAGAGGTAGGAGAACTTGCCCTTGATGATGCCCGGCTCGCTCTTCTCGAGCTGCGAGCTCGCCTTTGCGAGCCCGAAGTCCACGATCTTCACCTCGCCGAACTTCGTGATGAGCACGTTCGGCGGCGACATGTCGCGGTGCACCAGGTTGAGCGGCATCCCGTGCTGGTCGGTCAGCTCGTGCGCGTACGTGAGGCCTTTGCAGATCTCCTGCGCGATGAACGCCGCCGAGGGGACCGGGAAGTCTTGACCGAGCTTGCGTAGCGCCTCGGCGAGCGACTTCAGGTTCGCGCCGTCGACGAACTCCATGACGATGAAGAACGCGTTGTCACCGACGCCGATGTCGAAGACCTGCACGCAGTTCGAGTGCGAGAGCTGGGCGGAGAGCCGAGCCTCGTCGAGGAACATCGAGATGAAGTTCTTCTTCTCGGACAGGTGCGGGAGGACGCGCTTGATCGCGACCTGCTTGCGAAAGCCCTGGAGCCCCTCGCTCTCCGCGCGGAACACCTCGGCCATGCCGCCGGACTCGAGCTTCTCGACGACGCGATATCGCTGCTGCGAAGCCTCGGACATCCTCTGACCCGGTTTTCCTGCGAACCCCACACCCAGGTTGCCACCTCACAGAGCGGGGGGTCAAGTTGGCTGGTGAAGCGCGAGCGCGGTTGACACCGGCGGACGCTTCTTTGATGCTCGCCGCGGCCTCCTGCCCGGACCGAGCCGAGATGACGTTCCGACCGCACTTCTTCTCCGGCCTCGCGGTCGGCGCGGCGCTCCTCGGCGCAACGGCCGACGCGCGCGCGCTCGAGCCCGAGGTCACGAGCGAGACCGCAGCGCAGTTCTACGAGATGCGCAGCCCCACGGGCGAGACCGTCATCGCGCGGCGCCGCTTGATGACCACGCTCGGCGTGTCCGTCTACGACCTCTACGACAAGGCCGAGGACCCGAGCGGGCCCAACCTCTCGTTCCGCGCCCGCCTCCGCTACGACGCCGACTACGGCGGGTCGGCAGGCGAGACCGAGGCGGCGAGCTTCGGCAGCCTGGTCCCGGGCTTCTCCCGCGGCCCGGTCGACCTGATGTACGGCTACGTCGAGGGCCGGCGCTTTCTCAAGGGATGGCTCGGGTTCAAGGTGGGCCGTCAGTACGTCACCGACGCGCTCGGCTGGTGGTCGTTCGACGGCGGCGAGGTCCGCGTCACGAGCCCGTTCTTTCTCTCGGCGGAGCTCTACGGTGGCTTCGAGGTCCGCGGTGGGCTGCCGCTGTCCACGCCCCGCTTCGAGCGAGACGGCGTGTGGCGCGGCGATCGGCAGGGCTACGACCCCACCCTCTACCCCTCGTTCCAGCCCAGCTCGGTCGCGCCCGCGTTCGGCGCGGCGCTCGAATCGACGGGCATCACGTGGCTGCACGGTAGGCTCAGCTACCGCCGCGTCTACAACACCGGCGGCTCGAACCTCTCACAGTTCCCGAGCGGCCTCACCACGCCCGGCATCTACGAGGGCAGCCGCATCTCGCAGGAGCGCATCGGCTACGCGGTCGACGCGAGCCTGCCCACGCTGGGCGGCGTGCGCGCGGGACTCGCCTACGACCTCTACATGGGGCGGTTCAACAACCTGTTCGCCTCGGTCGACGCGTACGCCACCAAGCGCCTGACGCTCAGCGCCGACTACGACTACTTCTTGCCGTCGTTCGACGCCGACTCGATCTGGAACTTCTTCGCCGTCATGCCCTCCAACGACGTCAGCCTGCGCTCTTCGCTGCAGGTGACCGACAAGACGGCCTTGTCGGCGAGCGCCCACGCGCGCCTCTTCAAGGTGCAGACCGCGGCGTTCGACAACCTCCAGTACGAGACGGCGCCCAACGGCCTGCCCGCGGCCAACTACTTCCCCGAGGGCGCGTTCGACATGGTCGGCGGCGGCAACCTCGCGGCGCGCCACCGCTGGGGTGAGGGCGAGCTCGCGGCGCGCGGCGCGCTCGACACGGGGCGCGGCGGCGGGCGCATGGGCATGGACGTCTCGGGGCGACGCGTGCTCGAGACGCGCTACATCCTCTCGGGCCGCGCGGGCGTCTGGCGATGGGACGACAAGCTCCGCCCCGGCCGCGACGCGACGAGCTTCGGCTACGTGGCCGGCGTGGGCTACAAGCTCTTCCCGCGCTCGCAGGCGCTCGTCGAGTTCGAGCACAACATGAACCGGGTCGCCGGGCAGCGCTTCCGCGTCATGCTCTGGCTCACCGTCGCGGTGTCGAAATGAACGGTCCTACGCCCTCCCCCACGCCCCGCCTCGCGCAAGCCCTTTCGGGGCTCGTGCTGTTCGCGGCGCTCGTGAGCGCGATCGGATTGGCGTTCGCCCAGCCGGCCGCCGACAGCAGCGCCGCCGCCAGCGCGTCGGCCTCGGGGAGCGCGAGCGCACCTTCCCCTACACCGGCCGCCGCGCCCGCCGGCGCCGCGCCCGCCGGCAACGCGCCCGCCGGCAACGCGCCCGCCGGCAACGCGCTCGGGGCGCACGTCACCTCCGCCAAGCTCGACCATGGCTTCGCCCCGCTCATGGGCGACGCGCCCGTGCCCGCCAAGTGGCTCCCGCCGGGCTCCTTCGAGCACGATCCCGGGCCGAGCTCGGTCATCTTCCCGCCGCAGAGCATCACGCTCCGGTTCAACCACAAGTTCCACGTCCAGACGCAGAAGCTCAAGTGCGAGACGTGCCACAAGGCCGTCACCACCAGCGAGTCGTCGCAAGACATCCTCACGCCCAAGCCGGCCGTCTGCGACGACTGCCACGGCACGGACCACAACAACCTCGCGGCGGTCGCCGCCGGCGACGACGACCTCGGCAAGTGCAACTTCTGCCACGTCGGATACAAAGACGGCGACGGCAACAAGGTCGCGCGGCTGCACATCCCGCGACCCAACCTCGTCTTCAACCACAAGAAGCACCTGACGCGGAACATCAACTGCCGTCAGTGCCACGGCGAGGTGCAGGAGCTCGAGCTCGCCACGCGCGATCAGCTGCCGCGCATGCGCGGCTGCTTCGGCTGCCACCAGATGCCCGACGCAGCGTCGCGCGGCGAGGCCAAGAGCGCCTGCGAGACGTGCCACCTCAAGGGCGGCACCAAAGAGGGCGGCCGCATGGCGACGCTCTTCGCCGACGGCCAGCTCAAGCCGCCGCGCTGGCTCCACAACGCCGGCCACGATCCCGACTTCATCCAGCGCCACAAGATGGTCGCGGCCAACGACTCTCAGTTCTGCGCCAACTGCCACAAAGAAGACTTCTGCGTCGCGTGCCACGACGGCCGCGTGCGACCGCGCAACATCCACCCCAACGACTACCTCTCGATGCACCCCATCGAGGCCCGCCAGGCATCGCAGCGCTGCACCAGCTGCCACCGCGAGCAGAGCTTCTGCCTCGGGTGCCACCAGCGCCTCGGCGTGTCGATGACGGGCCCGCCAGGCGTCAAGGAGTCGGGCCGCTTCCACCCGCCCAAGACCGAGTGGAGCGATCCCCCGCGCCGCCCCGGCCACCACTCGTGGGAGGCGATGCGCAACCTCAACGCGTGCGTCGCGTGTCACACCGAGCGCGACTGCGTCATCTGCCACGGCGGACAGGGCATCGGCGGCGGCTTCAACCCGCACACCAACGGGTTCGCCGGCGGATGCGCCACACAGCTCCGCCGTAACCCTCGTCCGTGCTTCGTCTGCCACGACCCCGGCTCGCAGGTGCTCGCGCCATGCCGCTGAGGTGCCAAAATTCTTTGGTCCGTTGCCGAACGGTGTTGCGTGGAGCGCCCCCGCGGCGATATACGCGATGTGCTGCCGATCGCCGGAAGGAGGCCCACGTTGAAGGAGCTGGTACGGTACCTCTTGGAAAACATGTACCTGGATTTTCAAGGGGAGATCTCACTCGACACCGTGCGCCAATTCCTCCGGGGCGACGACAGCCGCGAGGCCAAGCAGCTCTTGCAGAAGCTCATCGAGGACAAGGGGGTCGACGATCTCCTGATCACGATGGCCGATGTGCTCAAGGATCACATCCGCACGGGCGTGAACGAGCAGGTCGTCCGCGAGCAGCTGGTCACGTACTCGGACAGCTGAGCCGTTCGCGCCCCGCGGCGCGCGCCAGCCTCGTCCGCGCCGCCTTCGCGTTCGCCGTCACCGGCGCGCTCGTCGCCGGCGCCGCGTCGGGCTGCGACGCGGGCAAGCAGACCAACCAGCGCACGCGCGGCCCGCTCGTCACCATCCTCGCGGCCAACGTCGGCACGAACCGCCCGATGCCCGCCGACGGCGTGGTGCAGATCGCGTTCGACCGCTACCTCTTGCCGCGCTCGATCACGCGTCAGGCCGTCACGCTGGTCGACGGCAACGATCAGGTGGTCGCACCGGGGCTCGCGCCCAAGGTCACCTACGATCCCATCGCGCGCACGGTCACGCTCTCGAGCCCCAACCCACCCGGCCAGCCCTGGCTCACCGAGGGCCAGTTCTACAAGGTGCGCCTCGAGATCGCGCCCGGTGAGGACGACGACCGCGGTCTTCGCGCGATCGATCGCGCGCCGCTCGATCCCAACCAGAACCGCGTCTTCGGCTTCCTCGTCGGCCCGCCGTCCGGCGCGCCCAACGCCGAGCGCGGAGGCGACCCCACCGTCGACTACTGCGTCGACATCGCGCCGATCTTCTTCACCAAGTGCAACGGCGGCACGTGCCACGGCGAGAGCACGGGCACCCCCACGGCGCGCGCCGGGCTCTTGCTCGCGACGCAGCGTGGGGTCGCCGAGACCGCCATCGGGCGCCTCGCGCACGGCACGAGCACCACGGGCAGCACGCGGCCCAGCGCGCCGCTGTCCGAGTTCGGCGTCGACATGCCGCTCATCGACCCGGGCAACCCGGGCAACAGCTTCCTGCTCTACAAGATCGAGCTGGCGCCCCCGCCGTCGTTCGACGCGGGCGGGCGTGATCCGCTCGCGTGTCCGCTCGTCGTCGCGTCGTCGACCGATCCCGACGCGGGCGAGGCCGGCGTGGGCGACGCAGGCACGAGCGAGGCCGGCGCGGGCACTTCGACGACGATCGTTCCGGCGCCGCCGCCCGCGGGGCCCTACCGACCGCTCTCGGTGAACCTCACGCCCGCCGACGATCTCGAGCGCGCGATCCTGAGCGACTACATCATCGGGCGAGAGATGCCGTACCCGTCGGCGAACGTGAGCGTGTACGGCCAGCAGGCGCTCACGCTCGAGGAACGCGAGCACCTGCGCGCGTGGATCGCCCAGGGCGCCAGGCTCCCGAGCGCGGGCGCCTGCAAGTGCGCGCCGCTGCCCGCGCAGCCGTTCACGACGGCGACGCTGCAGGCGTACTTCAGCTCGAGGTGCTCGCCCTGCCACACGAGCAGCACCTCGGGCGGTCTCTCCCTGAACGACTTCCAGACGACCACGATCAACGTGCCGGCGGTCGGACTCCCGTCGATGGCGCGCATCACGCCCGGCGATCCTTCGCAGAGCTACCTGGTACGCAAGATCGAGGGCACGCACCGCGACGTGGGGGGCACGGGCGGGCAGATGCCGCTCGGCGGTCCGGCGCTCGCCGCCGGCGACATCGATCTCATCAAGCGGTACGTCACGGAGCTCGCGACCGGCGCAGGCGACGCGGGCGCGGGAGACGCGGGCGCCGACGCCTCGGACGCCGCCACCGACTGACCCCGGACCGTCTCAGCCCGCGACGCGGTTGCGTCCGCCGTTCTTCGCCTCGTAGAGCTGCCGGTCGGCGGCCTCGTAGAGCGCCGTCGGCCCGTCCATCTCGGCGGCGAGCAGTCCGATGCCCACGCTCACCGTGCAGCCGAACTCGCGCGTGTCGACGGTGAACTTGCCGGCCTCGACGAGCTTGCGCACCTTCTCGGCGGCCACGCGCGCGCCCGACAGATCGACCTCGGGCAGGAGCACCGCGAACTCCTCGCCGCCCACGCGCGCGAGCACGTCTTGCTGCCGCAGGCGCGGCTTCACCGCCGACGCGAGCTGACGGAGCACCGTGTCGCCGGCGACGTGCCCGTAGGTGTCGTTGATCTTCTTGAAGTGGTCGATGTCGAACAAGAGGAGCGACAGCGCGCGCTGATAGCGGCGGCACCGGTTGAACTCACGCTCGAGCGCCTCGTTGAAGTAGCGCCGGTTGTGCGTCTGCGTGAGGCCGTCCATCGTCATCAGGCGATAGATCTCCTCGTGGTAGTTCGCCTCGATGTTGTCGCCCGACATGTACTTCATGATCGAGCGCCCGAGCTTGATCTGGTCGCCGTCGGTGAGCAGCGTCTTGGTCACGACGCGATCGTTGACGAACGTGCCGTTGGTGCTCTTGAGGTCCTCGATGTAGTGGCGATGCATCTCGCACGTGATGCGCGCGTGATGACGGCTGATGCTCTCCTGGTCGATCTGCAGCTCGCAGCGCGGCGAGCGCCCGATCTCGTAGTTTCCGTGGCCGAGCGGGGCGCGCTTGCCGAGCTCGGGCCCGTAGATCACGACGAGACAGGCGCGGTCGGGCGAGGTCGCCACGCGGTTGAACCGCTCGAGGTCGAGCGCCGTGACCCGATCGATCGGCGTCTCGATGCTGAGCCGGTTGTCGTGCGGCGGCTCGTCGGTTCGGCGCTTGTCGTCCACGGCGCAAGCGTAACCCGGCCCCGCGACCCCCGCACACTTCGCGTGGGTGAGCGCGACAGTAGGGATACCTCGAGGATCCCCCGCCGGGCGGCACGCGTCTCACACCTACCTACCCAGCGCGCCGCGCCCCTCAGGATCTAGGGCACACACCCCTGCCCTTCGGGGAAGGTCATCACGACGTTCTGTACGTAGTGCGACGACGAGAGCCCGCCGGTGCCCGCCGTGAAGCCCCACCTGCCGGCGTACGCGACGTAGGCCGGGAGCGGCTGATCGAACACGTAGTTCACGCCGTCGATCCACACGCTGAGCTTCGAAGCGGCGAGCTTGACGCGAAGCTGATGGTTGGCCGCGTCGCGCACGTTGGGGATCGTGCGACGGAGCACGTGCTGCCCCGTCACGTTGTTCTGCACCGCGAGGAACGGCGCCGCCGGCTCGCCGATGTCGGCGTTCTGGTACGTGTCGATGACGACCGACCAGCCGTAGAGGCCGATGACGCCGTAGCCTGCGCCCGCGGCGCCCACCGAGTTGACCGGCGTGCCCGTGGGCACCCACGAGAAGGTCATCCCGTCGGCGCCGTCCGCCTTGTTCTGGATCCAGAAGATGGCGGTCATGTCGAAGCTGTCGAACACGTAGCTGGCGTTCCACCAGAGTCCGCCGGCGGCGTTGGTCGCGTCGGGCGTGAGCTTGGCCCAGCCGCTCTCGACGGTGGCCGCGCCGCCCGTGACCCAGTGCGAGTTGATGGGCGCCAAGAGCGAGCCGGCGAGCTGCGCGGGGATGTCGTCGGCCTTGCCGCTGCAGTTGTCGTCCTTGCCGTTGCAGACCTCCTTGGCGCCGGGGTTCACCGTCGCGTCGTTGTCGTCGCAGTCGGCGGCGACCGGAGGGTGCGCGCACGTGTAGTAGCCGTCGTTGTCCTTGTCGAAGCCCTCGTCGACCCTGCCGTCGCAGTTGTCGTCCTTGTTGTTGCAGATCTCGACCGCGCCCGGATGGATCTCGGGGTCGTTGTCGTCGCAGTCCTTGGGCTTGCCGGGCGTGTCGCACGAGACGTAGCCGTCACCGTCCTTGTCGAAGCCCTCGTCGACCTTGCCGTCGCAGTTGTCGTCCTTGCCGTTGCAGACCTCGGCCGCGCCCGGGTGGATGTTCGGGTCGGTGTCGTCGCAGTCCTTCGACGCCGGGTAGCCGTCACCGTCGCCGTCCCAGTCCGGCGACACGCACGCGCCCGCGCTGCACACCTGACCGCCGGCGCACGTGACGCCAGCGCACGCGTCGGCCGCAGGTGCCCCGCCCTCGACCGGGACCACGGTCTCGGTGGGCACCGGATCGCCTTCGGCGCACGCGAGCGCGAGCCCGCCTCCGACCGCCAGCAACGACAGAGCTTTCCCCAACCTCGAGCGCATGCCACCTCCGCGCCTCACGCCGAACCTTACCCCTGTTGGACGGTGCAGGCGACCGGTCGATGCGACACGAACGTGCATCGGCCCCGCGCGGCGACGGTTGCGCACGAAGTGCGACGGCCCGTTCGCGGCGGGAGCCGCGCAAAATGTCAGCCCGTCGGGCGCCGAGGCCGACTGTCGCGCCGACACGACGCGAAGCCCGGCTCGCGGTCGATTCGGGTCAGATCACGACTTCTTTGAGCGTGATCTGCGAGCGCTCGTGGATGCCGAGCCCAAGGTCTGCCGCGGCCTTGATGTAGGCCGGCGGGCGCCCCTCTTCGGTCAGGCTCTTGAGCTTGAACTCCGCGCGCGCCTTGTCGACGAGCTCCCAGCCGATGGCGTCCATCGCGACCGGGTCGGTCGACGCGTAGACCGCGTCGTGGATCTTGACGTACTGCGGCGCCTTGTAGAGCGGCCCGCCGTGCGCCATGAGCTTGTAGCCGTCGGTGATGTGCAGGCGCACGCGGCTCTTGAGCACGTCCTGCGCGTAGATGAGCGCGATCTGCGGGCTCGCGTGGTGCACGTGGAAGTCGTGCGGGTTGATGATCGTGCCGTGCGTCATGTTCTTGAGCGCGCCGGTGTACCCGCAGATCGAGTGGTCCTTGATGAGCGAGAAGTTGATGGCGCACGTGGCCTCGGTCACGTAGCGCGTGTACTTGGTGCGCGTGCCGGTGCCGGGGATGAGCCGGTAGTCCATCGTGGCGTTGCCGTTGGCGTGCGTGACGACCTTGACGCCCGGCGGCACGTTCTGCGCGTTGATGCGCGTGCCGGCCAAGAAGTCGCCGTACTGCTCGAGCACAGTGATGTTCTCGGCCTTGACGCCCGACGCGATCATCGCCTCGAGGAAGGGCATGACCAGCTCGCGGTTGGTGCCCATCTTCTGCTTGGCGATGCCGTTGACCTTGACCACGACGACGTCGTCCTTGTGGACGAACTCCTTCACGGCCGCGGTCAGATCGCTCTTGCCCGTGAGCTCGGTGAGGACGCGCGTGAGCATGTCCTTGGCCGCCTCGGGCTTGGGGTAGATCTGGTTGACCTGCAGGCTGTCCTTCTTGAGGACCTTGACCACGCGGCCCGGCGCGGAGAACGGCTTGAAGCCGGGGGGCGGAGCGGCGGCGAGGCTCTTCTCTTTGCCGGCGGCGTGCGCCACCTCGGCCCGCAGGGCGACGGCAGCGGCGGCGGCGGCAGACGCGCCCAGGAACGTGCGGCGACCGAGCTCGCGCTCAATCCATGCAACTTGCATCTTATCGGCGTCGTCGTGCTTCATTCTGGCCTCTCCACGCGCGTGGCTGTAGGCCACGCTCCTTCATACGGTTACCACGCCGGGCATGGCGGGTCGAGTTGCGGTCAGCCCCCGCGCGGCTCGCGGCGCTCGAGCAAGAGCGTCTGCACAGCTCTGCCGATGGCGCCGCGCTCGTCGAAGAGCAGGCTCTCGGCCATGCCGATCCCGTCGCGACCGGTGATCGTGGTCGCGTCGAGACACACCCACTCGCCCGCCGGGAGCGCGTGCAGGTGCACCGAGAGGTCTGCGTTGGCGAAGGTGTACTCGGCGAGGTCGAGGTAGACGCTGACGCCGTTGCCCGAGTCGCTCGCGAGGACCACGCGGTCGAGCGGCGACAGCGCCTCGCCTTCGACGAGCGGCACACGCGCGCGCATCCACACGCTCATCGCGCCCGAGCCGAACACGCCTCGTGCGACGCGGAGCTCCATCGCCACGTGGTAGCCCACGCGGTCGCGAAAGAAGCCGAAGACATAGGGCTCGCAGTCCGCGGGCGGCGCCGGGCTCCACGCCGTGACGCCGGGCGAGTCCCCCGCGCGGAGGTCGGCTTCGTCGACGACGCTCTCGGTGCGCAAGAGGAGCGCGGTCGCCGTCGCGATCTCCTTGCCCTCGCACACGAGCCGAGCAAAGCGCAGCGCGGCCTTGCGCCCGGTGCGCACCTCTTCGACGTCGACGCGCAGGCGCCCGATGGGGATGGGCTTGGCCAGATCGAACGTGAGCCGCGCGACGCGCATCTCGGGGAGCGCCCGCGCGATGCACCGGGAGATGAGCGCCGCGGGCGGGCCGGCGTGTTGGTGTGCGCTGCTCCACGGACCGCGCGTCGCCTCGGTCGCCACGAAGGCGTCGCCGTCGCGTCGGTAGAAGGCGTCGGGGAGGTCGGAGAGCGCGTCGGTCAGCGCCATGTCTCCCAGACCTCGGGGGCGAAGCCGAGCGTCGCCTCCGCGCCGCGCCGCACGATGGGCGTGCGCAAGAGCAGAGGGTCTTCGAGCAAGAGCGCCTCGATGCGCGGGCCCGTGGGCGCGGAGTACTTGAGCCCCTTGTCGACGTAGCGGCGGCCGTCGCGATCGATGAGCGCCTCGAAGCCGCCGACGCGCTGCGCGACGCTGCGCAGCTCGCCCGGCGAGAGCCCCTTCTCCGAGAGCTCGACGCGCATGACCTTCATGTTGCGGTCGGAGAACCAGCGCTCGGCCTTGCGGGTCTCTTTGCACTTCTTGTTGCCGAAGATCTGGATGACGACGCCCGACACGCCGGCGAGCGTACGCGAGGCCGAGCGCGGACGGGAGCGCGAACGCGAACGCACGAAGGCGCGCGGGCGTGAGCGCGAACGCGACGCGAGAGCCCGCGCCTGGCCCCGGCCACCCGTGGGCCGGCCCGGCCATCGAGATGCGCCGCTCAACCGCCCGAAATCACGCGCGTCCTCCGGCGGCACGCGCGTCGCATTGGTCACCGCACGTCGGCACGCAACGCCGCACGGAGGATGAAGAAAGATGGAACACGGAAAGCAGATGAAGGTCGTCTACACCATCGTCGAGCGCTCGCAGGGCAAGTCGTTCTGGACGCGCATCGGGGTGGGCTTCGTCAACAAGGACGGCTCGATCCAGCTCAAGCTCGACGCGATCCCCACCAACGGCACGATCCAGGTGCGCGACTGGGAGCCGCGCGACGATCGGCAGGGCTCGGGCGCCGAGCGCGGCGCGGCCGACCGCAACGGCGAGCTGGGCTTCGGCAGCACGAACGGGTCGCGGCGCGCGCACCACCAGGGAGACGCGCTCCTGTGACCACGCCCGCGCGCTCGTCGGCGCGCGGCGCGGAGGTGGCTCGTCGAGACGGCAGCGCTCCTGGCGCGTCCGTCTCGCGAGCCCGCCTCCGGGCGTGGGCGCCCGTGCTGCTCAAGATGGTCGCCATGGCCGCGGCGCTGTCACTGCTCGCGGTCGTCGGCGCGACGCTCGGCGCCTCGTCGCTCTCTTCGCCGGCGTGGGCGGGGGCGAGCCACGCCGCCGCAGACGCGGGCCCTGCCGCTCCGCCCGTCGCGGCGCCGACGGAGGCGATCGCGTTCGTCCCGCACGAC
>JAGQJA010000281.1:1585-4263 GCA_020430845.1 Myxococcales bacterium | reverse complement strand
CGCCCTCCCAGAGCTGGACGGTCCAGCGGACGGTCCGATGCGTCATCGTTGTCAGCTCGTGAACGGTCCTTCACGACGCGCGAGACATGGTGTGTCGCGACGCGCGGCACGTTTTCTCGCGCGAAGAGCGCAGATTTGCCGAGCTTGTCGAGTGGATCCGCCGCGGCCCAGTTGTTGCTGAGGGTGACGTCATGCGCCTCGCACTCCCCGCCTCCCTCCTCGCGCTCTTCGCCTTCGTGACCGGCTGTGGCGTCCAGACCTACGAGCCTCTCGACCCGCCTCCCGCGCCCGAGCCGACGCCGCTGCCCGCGCCGGCGCCCACGTCCCCGCCAAAGACGACCCCCGCGCCCACGCCCGCGCCGCAGGCGGCCGGCCCGCACGACGAGGTCGTCCACGTGTACATGCGCGCGCACGATTTCAGCCAGTGGTACTGCACCGGCACGCTCGTCTCGCCGACGGTCGTGGTGACGGCCGCGCACTGCCTCGATACGAGCAAGTTCATCAGCTACGAGATCGTCGCCCCGGGCGCGCCCGGATCGCCTCGCGTCGCCGCGTCCGATCCCCGGGTGTTCGGCGGGACGTTCGAGGACGTGGCGAACGCGGACATGGGCATCGTGACGTTGGTCCGCCCGATCACGCTCGCGGCGTACGCACAGCTCACCGACGTCGTCTCGGCGGTCGAATCGGGCGGGGTCGACGCGGCGGCCGTCGTGCGCGTCGAGCAGAAGCACACGGCGCCGTTCGGTCCCACCGATCCGATGCCCGTGTCGTCGGCCGTGCCCATCGGCTACGAGCACGGCTTCTCGACGCCGATGTTCTCCAAGGGCGGAGACTCCGGCGCCGGCTTGTTCCTCGTCGAGAACGGCAAGCGCACGCACAAGCTCATCGGCGTGGGCCGCAACCCCGAGCCCGAGCGCGAGATCGACCACTTCTCGCGCGTCGACGCCGACTTCCTGGCGTGGTTCCGCCAGCAGGTGGGCGCGGCCGACCTCGCGCCCTGAGCTCGCGTAAGACCCGCCTACGCGGCGGCGCGTGTTACGGTCGTGACTTCCTGTGAGCGCGACGCGCGGCAAGTCCATGCAGGCGAGAGGGCTCGATGCGCTCAGCCTGATCGTCATCGTCGGCATCCTGTACGCCGCCACCCGCGTGGCGCCCGGGAGGCGCGACACCGCCACCGTCGTCGGCGGCCTCGGGTTCTTGCTGCTCGCCGGCACCCTGACGAGCCAGCTGCTCGAGATGCTGCGGCTGCCTCACCTGACGGGGTACCTGCTCGCGGGCGTGATCGCCGGCCCGCACGCGCTCCGCCTCGTCGACGCGGTGACGGTGCGTCAGCTCGCTCCGGTGAACACGCTGGCCCTCGCGCTGATCGCGCTCGCCGGTGGCGCGGAGCTCTCCGCCGCCGAGGTGAGGCGCAGCGCCAAGTCGCTCACGGTCAACCTCCTCTTCCAGTCGGTGATCGTGGTCGTCGGCGTGGGCGGGCTCTTCGTGCTGGCGTCACCGCTCATCCCGTTCACCCGCGGGCTCCCGCTCACGTCGGTGGTGGCGATCGCGCTCCTCTGGGGTGTGCTCGCGACGGCGCGCAGCCCGTCTGCCGCGCTCGGCATCCTGGCGCAGACGCGGGCGCGCGGTCCGCTCGCCTCGTTCTCCGTCGCGTTCGTCATGCTGTCCGACGTCGGGGTCCTCGTCCTCGCCGCGGCCGGCATCCTGCTCGCGCACTCGCTCCTCGACCCGAGCGCCACGCTCTCGATGAGCTCGATGTACGCGCTCGGTCACGAGCTCGTCGGCAGCGTGTCGATCGGCACCACGCTCGGCCTGATGCTCTCGGTGTACCTACGCCTGCACGGCAAGCAGCTCGTCGTCGTGCTCCTCGCGCTCGGGTTCGGCGCGACCGAGGTGCTGCACTACCTGCGCTTCGAGCCCTTGCTCTGCTTTCTCACCGCCGGGTTCGTGGTGCGCAACCTGTCCAAGCAGGGCGACAAGCTCGCGCACGCGATCGAGGACATGGGCTCCACGGTGTACGTCGTCTTCTTCGCCATCGCCGGGGCGAGCCTCGCCATCCCGCTCCTCGTGGCGCTCTGGCCCGTCGCGCTTCTGCTCGCCGTCGCGCGCGCGGCGATCACCACCGGCGCCGGACGCCTCGCGGGGCGGGTCGCGGGCGACGACCCGATGATCCGTCGGTGGGGCTGGACGACGCTCATCGCGCAGGCCGGCCTCACCCAAGGGCTGGCCAACGTGCTGGCCAGGGAGTTCCCCGACTTCGGCGAGCCGCTGCGCGCCCTGGTGTTCGCGAGCGTCGCCCTCAACTCCGTCATCGGCCCGATCTTGTTCAAGCTGGCGCTCGATCGCGCGCACGAGTCGCGCGAGCAGTCGCCGTCGCTGCCCACGATCCAAGAGTCGGCCTGACGGCTCGCCGCCGCTCAGCCCTTCTTCTTCTTCTTGGCCTTCTTGCGATCGAACGTGGGGGCGGGAGGGCCACCCGTCGCGTCGCGTCGCGGCAGCTTCGCCGTGCCCTTCCACCAACCGCCGGGCTTGGGGCCGCGCTCGCCCGCGTCGGACGACGGCGCGTCGGTGCTGCCGCGTCGCTTGATGTCTCCCGTGCCGACGTCGCGGCGCTTCGGTCGCTCGGCGCCGTCGCGGGAGGGCGCGGCCGTCTCGTCGCCGTATCGCTTGGGCTTGTC
>JAGQJA010000281.1:0-1483 GCA_020430845.1 Myxococcales bacterium | reverse complement strand
TATCGCTTGGGCTTGTCTGCGTGGGGCGCAAACGGCTTGGGCTTGTAGTCCCGGACGAAGCTCCGCGTCGACGGTCGCTCGGCGTGGGGTGAGGGCGGTCGCGCCTCGCTCGGCGTCTCGGCCGCGCGTTCGGTGGGCGCTTCGTCGCGCGGCGTGTACGCGCGCTCCTGGCGATCGGGGCGCGTCGGGCGCGCTTCGTCGTCGCCCGCGCCGGGGCGATTGGGCTGGATCTTGACGCGCGGGTTGCGCGGGTCGGGCTCGCGCGCGGCCTTCTCGAACGCGTCGGCGACGTCGGACGCGACCTCGACCGTGGAGAACACGCGCGCGACGCGGATGGACCCGACGTCGCTGCCCTGGATGTTGCCGCGACGGCAGACCATGGCGAGCAGGCGTCGCACGTCGGCGCCGTGCGACTGACCCCACGAGACGCGGAACGAAGACCACTGCCGATCGGCCATCTCGCGCGCGCTGCGCTTGGGCGCGGCGCGAGGGCGCGAGGGGCGCGCGGGCGGGGCCTCGATGACGGTGAGCTGACGGGGCGTGACGCCGGAAGACGATCGCGCGCGTGTGATGAGGCGCGCGATCGTCTGCGTCACGTCCGCCTCTCGCACGAGTCGCTCGGCGACGGCGAGGGTGCGCGCGTCCGGGGTCAGATCCCCGGCGTCCTCGCGCGTCAGCGCGTCGATCATGCGCTCGTCTTGCGCGGCGAGGATCTCGGCCGCGTTGGGGGCCGGCGCGATGCGGTAGGGCACGCCCACGCGGTCGAGCAACCGGGTGGCGCGTCGTACCTCGTGGGGCGCGACGAGCACGGCGCTCGTGCCCTTACGTCCGGCGCGGCCGGTGCGCCCGCTCCGGTGCGTGTACGCGTCGGCGTCGCTCGGCGCCTCGACGTGGATGACGCTCGCGACGTCTTGCACGTCGATGCCGCGCGCGGCGACGTCGGTGGCGACGAGGGCGTCGAGGGCGCCGCGCTTGAACGCCGCGAGGGCGCGCGTGCGCTCGGGCTGCTCCATGTCCCCCGAGAGCATCCCGCAGGCGAAGCCGGCGTCTTGTAGCGCGGCGGCCATGTCGGCGACGTCGGCGCGCGTGCGCACGAAGAGCAGGCTCTGGCCGCGGCCCGGCGTCGCGAGCAGCAGGTTGACGATGGCGTCGATGCGCTCGCCCGGCGCCACCACGTGCACCACGTGCGCGATGTCGGCGTTCGCCGTGCCGAGGGGCGTGCCCTCGACGCGCGCGGGATCGGTCTGCACCCGGTCGGCGAGGCTGCGGACCTCGCGCGGGAAGGTCGCCGACACGAGGTGCGTCCGTCGCTCGGCGGGCGTCTTCGACAGGATCGCCTCGATGTCCTCGCGGAAGCCCATGTCGAGCATGCGGTCGGCCTCGTCGAGCACCAGGATCTCTACCTGCGAGAGGTCGATGGTTCGCTGGCCTGCGTGGTCGAGCAGGCGGCCGGGGGTGGCGACGACGATGTCGACGCCGCGGC
>JAGQJA010000280.1:26360-26704 GCA_020430845.1 Myxococcales bacterium | reverse complement strand
TTCGACTTGGTGACCGAGTCGTTCACGTTCATGGCCGGGACCTTGAGCGTCCCCTTCTTGGCCATCTCGTAGAGGCGGTGCACGCCCGTGGTGGTCTCCTCGCTGAGGCCACGGATCGGGTCGTCGCCCGTGAAGAGCTCGGGGTGCTTGTCGTGCGCGATGACAGTGAGGTCGCCGCCGTCGTCGAGGATCATGTTCGGACCCTTGCCGCCCGGGAACGCCTTGAGCTGCATCTCGATGCACTCTTCGTACTCGGCCTCGGTCATGCCCTTCCACGCGAAGACGGGCACGCCGGTCTTGGCGATCGCCGCCGCGGCGTGGTCCTGCGTCGAGAAGATGTTGCA
>JAGQJA010000280.1:0-26317 GCA_020430845.1 Myxococcales bacterium | reverse complement strand
CGGCCGTCTGGATCGTCATGTGGAGGCAGCCGGCGATGCGCGCGCCCTTGAGCGGCTTGGACGCGCCGAACTCCTCGCGGAGCGCCATGAGGCCCGGCATCTCGCTCTCGGCGATCTTGATTTCCTTACGACCCCACTCGGCGAGCGAGATGTCCTTCACCTTGAAATTCGACATGACGATTCTCCTATTTTTCTATCGAGGACGTGCCGCGCGCGGTTCGCGCGGGCGTGGACGAGGCGGCCCGATGGGCGACCAGGATCTGCCAGGGGAGGTGCGCGTCGCGCCCGTCGGGGTGCAGCCAGCGACGGACGGGCGAGATGTGCGGCTCGACGAGGCCCGCGTCGGCGGCGAGCGCCTCGAGCTCCGACGGCTCGAACCCGAGCCAGAGGTCGGCCTCGTCGCGCATGCTCTCGTCGTCGTGGCGCCCGTAGTCGATGACGACGACCGCGCCGCCCACGCGCGTGAGGCCCGCGAGCTGACGAAGGAGCGTGACGGGACGCGCGGCGTGATGCAGCAGGCGCGACGCGAAGACGACGTCGGCCCCGCCGGAGACCGCCTCGAGCGCGGCCGGCGCGTCGAGCTCGGCCTTGAGCAGCGTCACGTTCTCGAAGCCGCGCGTGGTGGTGCGCACCCGCGCCCGGTCGAGCTGCACGTCGGAGCGGTCGATCGCCAGCACCGCCTCGTAGGCCGGCGCGAGCACTTCGAGGAGCGAGCCGTCGCCCGTCCCCGCGTCGACCGCGAGCTTGCGCGAGGGCAGCAGCCGCGCGAGCGCAGCCACGTACGCGCCGAACGCCCCCGACAGCGCCGGCGCCTCGACCGGGCCGACCTGCCGCGCGAAGTACTCTCGGGCGGCTGCTTCGCGGGCGCGCACAGCGTCGGCGAGGCGCGCGAGGCTGCCGTCGGCGACGCACAGCGCCCGACCGCTCTCGAGCCCGTCGGCGACCACCGGATCGGCCGAGGCGGCCTCCACGAGGCGCACGAGCGCGCGCGTGCCCTGGCGACGCACCTGTACGAGCCCGGCCTGCCGGAGCGAAGCGACGTGCTTGGACACGTTGGGCTGGCCCTCGCACAGGACGTCGGCGAGCTCGCCGATCGTCAGCTCTTCGTGCGCGGTGAGCGCGAGCAGCCGGAGCCGTACGGGCTCGCCGAGCAGGCGATAGAGCTCCCAACGCGGAGCGGCGTGCACTTCGAGCGCGGCCACGAGGTATATATATTCCAGCATCGCGATAGAGGCAAATAGATCCGCAAGGAAGCTGAATTTCCCTGGGAATTGAGTAGTATCCGGCTCATGCCACCGCCCGAGGTCCCCGAGAGCGCCGCGACGGACGCTCCGCCCGGCGGCGCCACGTCCGCCGACGCGACGGTGCGCAAGCGCCGGCCGACGGTCCTCTCACGGCGACAGGCCGCGGCCGCGCGCCGATGGGGCGCTCGGGCGCTCTTGCTCGTCCCCACGGCGGCGGTGCTGACGCTCGACCTCGGACGACGGCACGCGCGCATCGGATCGTTCGTCGGCGGCGACTTCTTGTTCTACGTCGTCAACGTGGTGCTCGGCCTCGTGCTCTGGGCGTCGCTCCTGGCGCTCGCGAGTCGCGTGCGCGGCTGGTCTCGCTGGCCGGCGCGCCTCGCCATCGTCGCGGCGGCCACCCTCGCGCTCGGGGGTCAGGTCTACACGTTCGATCGTTACGCCGCCTACGTGAACCACCGCGCGGTGCTCGTGGGCACGTCGATGCTCCCGAGCATCGGGCAGCAGCTCTGGTTCGATCGCGTCACGTTCGTGCGCACGGTGGGGCCGTGCGTGCTCATCGCGCTCCTCTTGCCGCTCATCGCCGCGACCGTCGCGCCCCTGCGTCGCCGCCGGCGGGTCTGGCTCTTCGCCGACATGGGCCTGCTCGCGCTCCTCACGGCCGCGTTCGTGTCGCCGGAGCGCGGCGCGGAGCAGGGCCAGCCGCCCGACACGATGTACGTGTCGGCCATGGGGCAGCTCGTGCGCGCGAACTGGAACCACAACGAGACCGTGGCGCGCCTGCACCCGGGGCCGCGCAAGCCCGAGCCCGTACCCGCGCTCACCGCGCAGCCCAAGGCGCGACGCAACGTCATCATGATCGTGACCGAGTCGGTGCGCGCGCACAGCGTGTGCCTCGAGTACTCGGAGGACTGCAAGTGGACCCCGTTCTCGAACGGCGTCCACAAGGACCGCATGGCGCTCACGCAGATGCGCGCGCTCGACTCGACGACCGCGATCTCGCTCGCCGTCATGTGGAGCGGCCTGCGCCCCACCGAGTCGCGCGAGGCGCTCCACACGGCGCCGCTGCTCTGGGAGTACGCGCGCGCCGCCGGGCTCGACACCGCGTACTGGACCTCGCAGAACCTGCTCTTCGGCAACTCGGGCAAGTGGCTCGAGGGCTCGCCGTGGACGCGCCACGTGAGCGCCACGCAGATCGAGGCCGACGCCACGTACGAGACCGGCGCCGACGACGGCAAGCTCGTCGACTACGTGCTCGGAGACATCGGCGGCCTCAAGGAGCCGTACTTCGCGGTCGTGCACCTGTCGAACACGCACTTCCCGTACAAGGTCAACTCGGCGTTCATGCCGTTCACGCCGCAGGTGGAGGCCACGGGGCCCGGCTACGAGAACCAGATCCTCAACCGCTACCAGGACTCGATCTACCTGCAGGACCGAGCGCTGGGGCACCTGCTCACCGAGCTGAAGAAGCGCCCCGAGGCCGAGCGCACGGTGCTCGTGTACCTGTCCGACCACGGCGAGCAGATGCGCGAGAAGGGCGCCGTCGGACACACCGGCACGCTCTACGACCCGGAGATCCGCATCCCGTTCTGGGTCGTGGCCCCCAAGGGCACGCTCACGGCGGCCGAGGAGGGCGCGATCCGAGAGCGCGCGCACGTGCCGACGACGATGCTCGACGTGTTCCCCACCATGATGGACCTCTTGGGCCTGTGGGACGCGCCGGGCATAAAGCCCTTCCGCGGTCGCGTGCCCGGCGAGAGCCTCCTTCGCGGCGGCTCGCCCAAGGACACGCCGATCGTGATCACGAACTGCACCGAGCTCTGGGCGTGCGCGTTCAAGAACTGGGGCGCGATGGCCGGCTCGCGCAAGCTCATCGCTACGCAGGCCGATCGGGCCTGGAGCTGCCTCGACGTGGCGACCGATCCGGCCGAGGAGCACCCGCTCGACGCCGAGCGGTGCGCCGACCTGCTGCCGCTCGCCGAGGGCGCCGGCGGACGCCCCTTCTGACACTTTCCGAGGAATAACGGCGTTTTGCGAGGCGTGCGTGCGTCGCGTCGGAGGTGGTGCGAGGTGCGCCTTTCGTGCGACGATGTCCGTCGATGGCGCGCGAACGCGAGAGCCGCAGCGGCAAGGCGGCCGCCCCGGCGAAGAAGGCCGACAAGGCGGACAAGGGCTCGGCGCCCAAGGCTCCGACGCCTCCGCAGAAGCCCGCGAGCCCGCCGCCCGCGCGGCGCTCGTCCGACACGCTCAACGACGCGCCGCCGTCCGGACGCGCCTCGTTCGTGTCGGTCGACCTCGAGGACATGGAGGTCATCGAAGACCGTCCGTCCGAGACGCCGATCGAGGAGATCGACATCGAGTTCGAGGAGGCGCCCGGCTCGGTCGACAAGCTCCTCGCGATCACGGGCGAGGGCTGGACGGTCGACGCCCACCGCGAGAACCTCAAGGACGCGGCCAAGGACCCCGACAAGGCCGACACCACGCCGCCGTCGGCGCGACCCGACCTCGCGATCCCGACGCCGTTCGACCTGGGCGCGGCCGAGGGGCCGAGCAGCGTCGAGATGGTCGCCGCACGCCCGCGGTCGATTCCGCCGCCGCTTCCCCCGGGCGCGAGCGCCCCGCCCCTGCCTCCCGGCGCGAGCATGCCTCCGTTGCCTCCCGGCGCGAGCATGCCTCCCCTGCCCCCGCCGCCGCCCACCGGCGCGGTCCCGCAGCCTCGGCCGTCGGTGCCTCCACCGCCCACGGGCCGCGACGACGTCAACCGTCTGCCGCCCCCGCCGCCGAGCCGCAACAACAAGCCGTCGGCGCCGTCCCTCGCGCCCGCGCCGGCGGCGCCCGCGCCGGTCGCTTCTGCCCCGCCGGCGGCCCCGGCAGCCTCGCGGCGTCCGCCCCCGCTCCCCAGAGAAAATCGCGCGCCGCTCCCGCAGGCGACCGCGACGCAAGAGGGCGCGGCCCTCGTCGAGCTGCTGCGCACGCGCGCCGAGCGCCTCGAGGCGAACGAGGACAAGGTCGGCCTCGCGCGCGTCTTCGTCGAGACGTCGATCGTGCACGAGTCGATGTGCGACGACGCGAAGGCCGTGCCTTGCGCAGAGGCGGCCCTCAAGGTCGACCCCGACCTGGTCTCCGCCCACGCGATCGTGCGGCGGCGCATCCACGCGCGCTCGCAGCTCGTGCCGATGCTGCGACACCTCGAGCGCGAGATCGCCGGCGCGGCGTCCGAGGCCACGGCCGTCGAGCTGGTGGCCGAGCGCGCGCGCCTGCTCGACGCGGGCGATCAGGCCGACGACGCGCGCGAGGCGTGGGAGCTCGCCCTCGCGCGGGCCCCGCACCACGCCGCGGCGCTCAAGGGTCTCGAGGGCGACCTCGTGCGGCGCGCGTTCGAGGACGAGACGTCGGACGACCGCTGGGAGGACCTCGTCGCGCACCTCGGACGAATGTCCGACGCGTACGCCGGGCAGCCCGCGCTCGCCGCGTGGTTGCACGTCGAACGGGCGCACATCCTCGAGCACCGCATCGGACGCGTCGACGCCGCGCGAGGCGCGTTGGAGCGCGCCGTCCGCATGGACGCCACCAGCTCGCCCGTGCGAAGCGCGTACACGTTGCACTGCGCCGCGCACCAAGACAGCGCGCGGCTCGCGTCGATGCTCGCGGAGGAGGCCCGCCTCGAGACGAGCTCGGCGCGGTGCGCGCGGCTCGAGCTCGACGCGGCCTGCATCTATCAGAGCGTCCTCGAGGACGACGCGCAGGCCATCTCTCTGCTCGAGCGGGCCGCCGCGCGCGCGCCGACGACGCCCTCGGTCGACCGGCGCGTGCTCGACGACCTGTTGCGGCTCTACGAGCGCAGCGCGCAGTGGCCCGAGGTCGCGCGTACGAGGCGATCGCGCCTGAGGTTCTTCACCGACCCGTCGGCGCTCGTCTACGAGCTGCGCAAGCTCGCGGGCATCGAGGAGCGGCTCGGCAACCTCGACGCGGCCATCGCGGACATCGAACGCGCGCTCGGCCTCGACGGGACCGACGCCACGCTTCTCGACGAGCTCGACCGTCTGCTCGCCGCGGCGGACAAGGGCGAGGAGCGCATCGCGCTCTGGCACGCCGAGGCCACGCGGTCCGATGACCCGACCAAGCGCGCGCGCGCCCTGTCTCGCGCCGCGCAGCTCGCCGAGGGCTTCGGCCGCCCCGCCGAGGCGCTGCGCCACCTGCGCGCGGCGTGGGTCGCCGCGCCGGGCGACTCCGAGATCCTCGACCACCTCTCGCGCCTGCTCTCGCCCACGCCCACCGAGCGCTTCGACGGCGAAGCGCGCGCGCTCGTCGAGCTCTACGCGCAGGCCGCGCAGTCGACGCGCGATCACGGCCGTCGCGTCGCGTACTACGAGAAGATCGCGATGCTCTGGGAAGAGCTCGTGGGCGATCAGCAGCGAGCCGCGCGCACCTACGAAGAGATCCTCAAGCTCGAGCCCGGGCGCCGCGGCGCCGTCTTGGGGCTCGAGCGCACGGCCGGCCGCACCGGCGACGAACGCGCGCTCTCGCACGCCCTGTACGAAGAGGCAAAGCTCGCCGACGACGGCGCCGACGTGCTCGCGCTGCGCGTTCGTTCCGCCTCGGTGCTCGCGCGCGTCGATCCCGCGCGCGCATCGGCGATCGTCGCCGAGGTGCTCGCACAAGACGCCGCGCACCCGGCGGGCCGCGCCCTCGAGACGCGCCTGCACGAAGAAGCCGCGCGCTGGGACGCCGCGACGCAGTCGATCCGCGCGCGCATCGAGATCGCGCTCACGACCCACGAGAAGGTCGCCCTCTGGCTCTCGCTCGCGGCCATCTACGGCTCGCGGCTCATGTCGCCCAACGAGGCCGTGGCGGCGCTGCGTGAGGCGCGCAAGCTCGACCCCGTGCACCCGGTGCCGCCAGAGGAGATCGCGCGGCTGCTCGAGACGCTCGGCGACGCGCGCGAGCTGCACGCGGCGGTCGCCGGGCTCGCCGACGACGCGATCACGCCCCAAGAGCGGGCGCGCCACCTGACGCACGCGGCCGAGATCGCCGAGCTGCGCATGAACGACGACGCCGCGGCCGCCGACCTCTACGCGCGCGCGCTCGTCGAGACGCCCGAGGACGAGCTCATCGGCGACCGCCTCACGCGCGTGCTCGCGCGGCGCGCGGCGACGTCGGGCGGCGGCCCGGGCCCGCGCACCTTCGACACGCCCGAGACGGCGGCGCTCCTGGCGCACGTCGCGACGCGGATCGAGCGCGCCACGAGCCACGCGCAGGCCCAGGCCGCCTCGTTCGACCTGGCCGAGCGCCTCGTCGTGATGAACAAGGACCTTCCGAGAGCGCAGCGACTCCTCGAGGAGATCGTCGATCGCGATCCCTCGCACGCCGCGGCCCTCCGCGTGCTCGAGCAGATCGCGCGGCGCGCGCTCGCCGTCCGCTCCGGCCCCTCGTCGTACACGCAGCTCGCGCGCACCTTGGCGCTCCAAGGCAGCGGCTTCGCCGACGTTCGTGCGCGCCTCGGCGCCTACTGGGAGCTCGCCGCGATCGAGGAGTGGCGCACGTCGGGCTCCGACAGCCTAGGCACGTACGAGCGCATCCTCGAGCTCGACCCGACCGATCCCTCTGCCCTCGAGGCGACCGTCCGCCTCCAGCTCGGACCGGCGCGTCGAGGCGACTCCGCCGCGCGCCGCGCTTCGATCACGGCGCTCCGAGCCCTCTCTGCGCTCGCCAACGACGAGGGATCGCGCATCGCGATCGAGCTGCGGCTGGCGCTCCTGCTCGAGGCGCACGCGGGCGACATGCCCGACCACGCGACGGCGACCGCGATCGCCCGTGAGGCGCTCGACCGGCTCCGCGACGTGCTGGAGATCGACGCCCTGAGCGTCGCCGCGGCCACGTCCCTCGCGCGCGTGGCCAACCGCCTCGGAGACACGGCCGGCGCCGCGATCGCCGCCATGTCGCTCGCCGACCTCGCGGTCCAGCCCAAGGTCCGCGCCAAGTACCTCGTCGACGCCGCCAACCTGCTCCTGAGCGAGGCCGCCGACGACTCCCTCGGTTCGATGAGCGACCGCAACGAGCGGGCCGCCCTGCTGCTCGAGAAGGCGCTCGACGCCGACCCCAACTCGCTGGTCGCCGCCACGCGGCTCTCGCAGGTCCGCACGGCGCAACACAGCGGCGAACGGCTCATCGACGCCTTCCGCTCCGCGCTCGAGCGGGCGTCGGCCAAGGACGCGATCGTGCTGCTCGGCTCCGAGATCGCCCGCGTGGCTCGCGACGAGCTCAACGAGCTCGGCACGGCGATCGAGGCGATGCGCCAAGTGCGCGTCGCGGCGCCCGACCACATCCCGTCGCTGCTCACGCTCTCGGAGCTGTGCATCGCGCAGCGCGCGTGGCCCGAGGCCGTCGAAGCGCTCGAGGAGGTCGTCTCCAAGGGCAAGGAGCCCGCGCCGCGCATCACCGCCCTCTTCGCGCTCGCGAGCGTGTACGAGAAGATCCTCGCGCGCCCGAGCGACGCCGAGCGGGCCCTGCGCAAGGCGCTGTCGATCGACGAAGAGAACCCCCGAGCGATCCGCGCCCTCATCCACCGCCTGGCCGCCAAGCAGAACGAGCCCGAGGACGGCGGAGACCATCCGCAGGCGCGGCTCGCGGCCAAGCTCGAGATCGCGACCTTGCTCGAGCGGCTCGCGGGCGTCGAGAAGGACAAGACCGCCAAGTGCGAGATCCTGCTCGAGCTCGCGGACATCCGCGTCGGCGTCAAGGACGCGGCGGCCGCCGAGGCCGCGATGGTCGAGGCCGTGGCGACGTGTCCCGAGCACCCGCGCGCGTTCTCCAAGCTCGCGCGGCTCTTCCGTACCGCCGGGGGCGCGGTCGATCCCGTGCAGTATGCACGCGCCCTCGCCGCGGTCATCGGCCGCGGGAGCAAGCTCGGCACGCAAGACCCGCGCTGGTACGCCACGCTCGGTCACATCGAGGTCGACCAGCTCGCGCGGCTCCGCGACGGCGTCACGCACCTCAAGCTCGCCGTGGCGATGGCGCCCTCGCTGCACGAGTGCCGCTACGAGCTCGCGACGGCGTACTCGCGCCTCGGCGCGCACGACGACGCGACCAAGACCATCTTCGGGATGCTCACGCCCAACGCGCAGGCGCTCGTCTCGCTCTCCGATCCGGCCGCCGCCCTCGAGCTGCTCGAGCGCTCCCTCAACGCCGAGCGCCGCCAAGAAGAGGCGATCGTGGTCAGCGAGCTCCGCGCCATCGCGGGCGAGCTCGACGAGGGGAGGCACACGTGGCTGCGCTCGCGCCGCCTCGCCGAGTTCGAGGCGCACCACGCGGTCCTCGACCGCGCGACGCTCATGAGCCACGTCGTCCCGCAAGAGGGGCGCAACATCCTGCTCGACGTGGCCGCGGCCATCTCGGGCGTCGAGTCCAAGCTGCTCCGCGCCGACATCAGCGAGGTGGGCATCACGGGTCGCGATCGCGTCAGCAAGCGCAGCGGTCACCCCACCCGGGTCTTGCTCGACCGACTCGCCAAGGCGATGGGGCTCACCGACCTCGAGCTCGTCATCACGCCGAACGTCTCGCGCACGCGCGTCCTCGCGCAGGACACGCCGTGGGTCGTCGTCCCCAAGGCGCTGACCGAGCTGCCCGAGCCGACGCAGCTCGCGTCCCTCGGCCGGGCCCTCGCGCGCATCGCGCTGAGCGTGCCCTGGCTCGAGGAGCTGCCGCCGCCGCACATCGAGGCCATGCTCGTCGCGGCGGGTCGCACGGTGCTCCCCACGTTCGCGCGCGACGATGTCGACGTGCTCTCGCTCAAGCTCGTGCTCCAGTACGAGCCCGGGCTCGCCAAGGATCTGTCGCGCAAGCACAAGCAGGCGCTCGAGAAGCTCGTGCCGCTCATGGGCGGACCGCAAGGCCGGGTGTGCCCGGTCGACGTGCTCATCGGGGCGCTGGCCAAGGCCGAGCTCCGCGTCGCCTACCTGCTCACGGGCGACGTGCTGGCGACGATCGACGAGCTACGCGGGCTCGACACGGCGTTCTTGCAGGCGACCGAGGCACCCGGACGCGGCTCGCTCGCCGCCGTGCTCGATCACCCGTTCGCCGGAGACCTGGTGCGCTTCGCGCTCACCACCGAGGCGACCGCGCTACGTCGCCGCGTCGGAGCCACCTGGGCGGGCTGACGCGCCCACCTCCGCGAGCGCCACGCGCGAGAGGCGCAGCGGCGCCGCCACACCCTTCACCGTCGTCTCGAACCGCTCGAGCTCGTCGACCTCGGCACGCAGCGCGGGCGGGAGCTGCGCGAGCACGTCTTGCTCGAGCACGATCTCACCCGACTGCGCGAGGTGCTGCACCCGGGCCGCGCAGTTCACCGTCTGCCCGAAGTAGTCGATCGTCCCGTTGGCGGTGACGACGTAGCAGGGCCCCGCGAACAGGCCGAGCTTGAGCCCCGTCTCGGCGCCGTGCTCGTGCTCGCGCCGAAAGGCGTCGAAGCGCCGCTGGCACTCGAACGCGGCGCGCGCGCAGGTGATCGCGTCCGAGAACGACGCCATCACGGCGTCCCCCATCGTCTTCACGATCGTGCCGCCGGCGGCCTCGATGATCGAGCGCAGCAGATCGAAGTGGTCGTCGACGAGCCGAAACGCCGCCGCGTCCCCGGCGTGGGTGTAGAGCGCCGTCGACCCCGTGAGGTCGCTGAAGAGCACCGCGCACCGCGCGACCTTGAGCGGCGTGCTGGGCTTGAGGATCTCGCGAGAGAACAGGCGGCGGAACTCGCCCATCAGCGTCACGACGTGCGCGGTCGCCGCGAGGCTCGCGTACCCGAGCCGCTCGACCTTGACGTGGCGCCCCTCGTCCGTCTCGTTCATCACGTGGACGACGCCACCCGGCGCGATCCGCAGCTCCGCCGGCGACAGGGCGTCTGCGGCCGTCACGCGGATCTCTGCGCGCTCCGGCGCCCCCGCCTCGACCTCGAGCGACGCGAGCGCCCCTCCGCGCACGAACACGCGATAACGCCCCGGCTCTTCGGGGCACGCCACGTCGCGCGCCTGCCCTACCTCGACGTTCGCCTGGGCGAGCACGTGCGGCGTGCGCGCGGGCCCGCCGATGCAGAACATCCGCGTCGGCACCTCGCGGACGGCCGAGTGCACCGCGAACGTGGCCTCGACGGCGCGGTCGAGATCGATGCCATACGAGATGTCGCAGAGCTGGCAGTGGCTCTCGTCGCCCAGCTCGGCGAGCGTCTCGACCTGATCGTTGGCCGTGCGGCAGCTCGGACACACGAGCGCCCACCGGAGCTCGACCAGCCCCGCGCCGACCGCGTGCAAGAACACGCGGAGCGTCTCGACCTTGTCGGTGCCCCAGCGCTCCGCGAGCTCGAACGGGCGCATGCGGACGACGTCGGAGTCTGCGCCGCTCGCGAGCAGCTCGGCGACGGCGTCGACCACCGGCTCGGCGAGCCCACGCTCGAGCAGCGCCGCGCGCCCCCACGAGATGCGCGCGGCGTCGGGCTCCGAGGCGGGCTCGAGGTACGGGCTCGGCGCGTTGTCGCGCACGTGCGCGTCGATCATCGACGCCAACTTCGCGAAGTTACGAACAAATTTGCGACCTTCGATCTGAGCGACCGGCCGCAGGAGCCAATGCCGCGGGGCGAGCTCGAGGCGCACCGTCGCGCGCGTGCCGCCATCGGACGTCGGCTCGAGGCGGATGCCGAACGTGTACGCGGTGAGCGGGCCGCCGAGCATGCGGCGGTGCACGCTGAACGACTTGTGCAGCGTCCACTCGAACGGCTGCTCTTCGTACGCGAGCGCAAAGCCGCCCGCGTTCGTCTCGCCCACGAACCGCGCGCCCGTGGCCGTCGCGGCGCCACCCTCGACGGGGCGGTAGGTCACGGGGCGACCGCCGATGAGGCGGTTGGTCCTATCCGTGTCCGTGATCAGCGGCCAGACGTCCTCGGCGGACGACGCGAGCGTTACCTCGGACGTGACGATGACCGACGCCATTCACGAGCGAAGATAACAGATATACTTCGGCCCGATGATCCTCGTCCCGGGCGCGCGCATCGACCGCTACGAGCTGATCGCACCGATCGGCGACGGCGGCATGGCGCAGGTCTGGGTCGCCAAGCACGCGGGCCCGCACGCGTTCAGGCGCCTGTTCGCCATCAAGGTGATCCACCCGCGGTTCGCAGACGAGCCCTCTTTCCGCGGCATGTTCCTCGACGAGGCGCGCATCTCGTCGATGATCGAGCACCCCAACGTCGCGCAGGTCTTCGACCTGGGCGAAGAGAACGGCGTCTTGTTCCTGGCGATGGAGTTCGTCGACGGCGAGTCTGTGTCGACGCTCCAGCGCGCGCAGGGTGGCGGCCCGATGCCCGTCGACGTGGCCGTGCGCGTCGTCGCCGACATGTGCGCCGGCCTGCACGCTGCGCATTCGCTCGCGGACTCGAGCGGCTCGTCGCAGGGCATCGTGCACCGCGACGTCTCCCCGCAGAACGTGCTCGCGAGCGTCAAGGGGCACGTCAAGGTCATCGACTTCGGCATCGCGCTCGCGCGCGATCGCGTCGCCAACGCCACGGGCGCCGGCACGCTCAAGGGCAAGCTCAACTACATGGCGCCCGAGCAGGCCATGAGCCGCCCGCTCGGTCCGGCCGCCGACATCTTCGGCGCCGGCGCGACGCTCTATCGCATGCTGACCGGCCGCGCGCCGTTCGACGGCGGCGGAGAGGCGGCGACCCTGCGCATGTTGCTCGAGGGCGTGCGCCCGGCGCCGCTCCCGCCCCACATCCCTTCGGCGATCAACGACGTCGTCGACCGCGCGCTCGCCAACCAGCCCGGCGACCGCTTCGCCACGGCCGACGAGATGCGCGCGGCGCTCGAGGCCGCCCTCGCCGACGCGGGCATGCGACCGGACGTCGGCACGTGGGTGTCGCAGAACCTCTCCGCGAAGGCGCGCGAGCGCCGCGCCGAGCTGTCGCTCGCGTCCGCCGTGTCCACGCCGCGATCGCTCCCCGCCGCCGCGATCGCGCCAGCGCCCGAGGCCGCGCCCGTCGTCGAGGTGCCCGAGCCTGCGCCGCCGCCCCAACGCGCCGCCGCCGCCCCGTTCACCCCCGAAGAGCTCGGTCCGGCGAGCCGCTCCACCAAGACCCCGGGCTTTCTCGACGTCGCCGCGCTCGTGAAGAACGCGCGCGAGTCGGCGCCCGACCTCGAGCCGCCGCCTCCTCCCGCGCCCAGGGCCGGCGCCGCGCAGCCCGCGCCAGGGCGTCCCGACGGCCCCGCGGGCGCTGCCAAGCCCCGCGTCGTTCCCGTGCAGGCCACGGCGCAGCGTGACGAGCGCGGCCCGTCGAGCTCGCAGGTCACCAAGGTCGCGGTCGGGCTCGGGGCGGCCGTGCTCCTCTTGATCGTCACGCTCCTGATGATCCCGTTCATCGTCAAATCGCGGCTCATCACCGACGCCAAGCGCGCCGGCATCACGCTCGAGATCGAGAAGGTCGGCGTGAGCTTCAGCGGGGTCACGCTGCGAGGCGTTCGCGCGCGCGCGACGCGCATGCCCAACGTCGAAGTGTCGAGCCCGCAGATCTTGTCGGAGGGGTGGAGCGGAAAGAAGGTCACGATCGTCGGCGCGCAGATCGACGTCAGCGGTGCCCCGACCGAGGTCGGGGTCGACGCAGCGGCGCTGCAGACCGACGTGCGAAAGTTCCTGGGCGCCGCGCCCCGGCGCGTCGTGCTGACGGGTGGGCGCGTCTCGTGGAAGGGCCTGTTGGGAGAGGGCTCCGTCCTCGACGCGTCCGACGTCGGCATCGACGGCGTGTGGGGCGCCGACCAGGGGGCGAACGTCAACGTGGGCCGATTCGAGATCAAGACCCCCCGCGCGACCTTCGGGCCGTGGGGAGCCTCGCTCGAGCGAGACGGCGAGCGCTCGCGTGTGCGCCTGCTCTTCGACCCCGCGCTCGTCGACGGCCCGAACGTGCTCTTCGTGTGGACGAGCGGCGCCCTCACGCGCGTCGCGGTCAAAGTGCCCCGCGTCGCCCTCTCTCGCCTCGGGATCCCCGTCGCCGCCGTCGTGGGCGAAGGCGTGCTCGACGGAGCCGAGGTCGAGATCGCGCTCGAGGGAGAGCGCACGCCCGCGGCGCGTGTGCTCGGCTCGGGCAAGGCGAGCGTCTACGGCGCGCGTGTCAAAGGGGTGAAAGGCCCCGTCGACGTCGAGCTCAAAGGCAACGTCTCCGGGCAACCCGGCAAGCCGCTCGATCTGTACGAGACGTCGCTGTCGCTCGGCCCGTTCGTCGTCGACGTCAAGGGCACGCTCGCGCCGTCCGACGCGGGCTTTCGCCTCGACGCGACGTGGGCCGCCGCGCCCATCCCCTGCGACAAGCTGGCGAAGGCCGAGGCCTCGTCGTGGGGTCCGTTCGCCGACGCCCTGCACGACATCGCGCGCGCCACCGGCGCCGTGCGCGTGCACGGAAAGGCCTACGCGAGCGGCATCGCGACGTTCGACACCAGCGCGCCTTGGGACGCGGCGGTCACGGTGAGCACCAAGAGCACCTGCGGCGTGTCGCTCTTCGGCCTCTGACGCCCCCCGTACGAGAGGCCTCGACGCGCCGGCTGGCCTCCGCTATGAGGGCGCCATCATGCGTGGATTCCTCGAGCCTGCCCTCCGCCAGACCCCCAACGAGCTCCAGAGCGCGTACAGCGAGATGTCGCGCGGTCGCCGCTCCAAGCTCGCCGCAGCCGCCCAGACCGACCTTGTCAAGGCGAGCCAGTGGGCCCGCGGCGACGCCGTCCAGCCCGAGGTCGCGACCGCGCTCGAGGCGCAGGTCAAGGCGCACGTCGCCAAGAAGAAGGGCTGAAGCGCCTCGCGGCGAGCGCCTCAACCGCGCTTGGCCGCGAACGTCTTCATGAAGTCCGCGAGGGCGCTGACCCACGCGGGCTCGACCGCGTTGTAGAGGGACGCCCGGAGGCCGCCGACGCTGCGGTGGCCCTTGAGCCCGATCATGCCCTCGGCCTCGGCCGCCTTGACGAGCTCGGCCTCGAGCTCCGGCGTCGGCAGGCGGAAGACGACGTTCATGATCGAGCGCGCGGCCACGTCGACGGGCGCCCGGTAGAACCCGCCGCTGCCGTCGATGGCCGCGTAGAGCACCTTGGCCTTGGCGCGGTTGCGCTCCTCGATCGCCGGCACACCCCCGAGACCGACGAGCCACGAGAGCACGTTGCGCACGAGGTAGATGCCGAAGGTCGGGGGCGTGTTGTAGAGCGAGCGCGCCTTGGCGTGCGTCCGGTACTGAAGGACCACGGGCGCGTCCTTGCGACCGCCGTCGAGCAGGGACTTCTTGGCGATGACGAGGGTGACGCCCGAGGGGCCGATGTTCTTCTGGGCGCCGGCGTAGATCATGTCGAACGCCCGCACGTCCACGACGCGCCCCAGGATGTCGCTCGACATGTCGCACACGAGCGGCGGCCTCGCCGGGAACGGCGTGGAGCTGTCGAGCGCGTACTGCACGCCGTGGATCGTCTCGTTGCTCGTCACGTGCACGTAGGCCGCGCCGTCGGTCGGCGCGATCTCGGTGGGGAGACTCGTGTAGTTTCCATCCTTTTCGGAGGTGGCCGCGACCTTGACCGCCCCGCCTCCCGTCCGCGCGACCACCTCGGCCTCGGCGACGGCCTTCTCGCCCCACGCGCCCGTCACGACGTAGTGCGCCATCCCGCCCGCGGGCAGGAGGTTCATCGGGATCATCGCGAACTGGAGCGACGCGCCGCCCTGGAGGAAGAGCACCTCGTAGTCGTCGGGCACGCCCATCGTCTGGCGCACCAGGGCGAGCGCCTCGTCGTGGACCTTCTCGTAGGCCTTCCCGCGGTGGCTGTGCTCCATCACGCTCATGTGCGTGCCGTCGAAGTCACACAGCTCGCGCTGCGCTCGCTCGAGCGCCTCGAGCGGCAGCGCCGCAGGACCAGCCCCAAAGTTCATCGCGCGTGTCATGGCGGTCGCACTCTACACCAAGGCGCAGCTCGGTTCGTGCCGATCCTGGGTCGCGCACGCCACGCGCCCGATCCTGAATCCGACTCCAGGATCGGCTATAAGCTCGCCCCTATGCTCCCCTTCGAGATCCCGCCCGGCACGACGCTCGACGCGCTGGTCACGACCGTCATCCCCGAGGCGCACGCGCGCATGGTCCCCGCGTCCGCGGGCAAGGAGCCCTTCGCCTGCGTGGTCGAGCTCGAGCCCGACCTCTCCTGGCTCGTCACGCTCGATGGCCAGAAGATGACGGCGCGCGCGGGCTCGGAGAAGAACGTCGACGCCCGCATCCGGAGCCGGCGCGCGTGGGCCGAGGCGTTCCTCGCCGATTGGACGGGCGAGGGCAAGCTCGTGCCCAAGGGGCCGCCGCCCGAGGGCGCGATCCTCATCAGCGATCCGCGCGCGCTCAAGCGGCTGCGCATGGTCACGGGCGTGGTGGAGCTCGCGCTCCGCGACTTCGACGCCGACGGCGAGCCGCCCCGTCGCGTGTCGATGACCGTCGCGGTGGGGGGGCCCGCGCGCAAGGTCGAGCCCGACCCCGACGTGGTCATCGAGACCGGCTCGGCCACGTACCTGCGCGTGCTCTCGGGTGAGCTCGCTCCCGAGGACGCCCTGGCCGACGGCGACGTGACGGTCACGGGCAAGCGCCTCGTGGCGATGCAGTTCGCCCTCGCGCTCTCGGCGCTCGTGCCCAAGAAGGGCGGCTGAACAAGCGTTCCAAGGCCCGGCAAGGAGGGGTATGCTCCGCCGCCGTGAAGCCCGCGATCTCGGCGCTGTGCTTGATGTCGTTGTCCGCCGCCTGCGATGGCAGCCGGGCCACGGCCGACGAGTGCACGCGCATGCTCGATCGCTACACGCACATGGTCGCGCCCGTCCCGCGTGAGACCATCGAGCGCGGCCCAGACGAAGAGAAGGCCGCGCGCGAAGAGCTGGTGCGGCAGAAGAGGGCGACCGACGACTACGCGCGGAGCCACGCGCAGTGCACGGCCGAGGTCACCAAGCGCGAATACCGGTGCGCGATGCGCGCCCCCAACCCGGAAAGCTGGCAAGCATGCATCGATTGATCTCCTCGGTAGGTCTTGGGCTCGTCCTCGTCGTCGGCGCGATGGGCTGCGGCAACAAGAAGCCGGCCGAGACGGCGCCCAACAAGCCCGACACCACGAGCGCGCCCGAGGACGGCGACGCGGGCGCGACGAGCGGCGCGGCCGCCGAGCCCAAGAAGGACGACTGCGTGGGCTTCGACATCGGCGACCTCGAGACGATCTTGTCCAAGAGCGCCTGCGAGAAGGTCGGGATGAACCCCGACTCGGCCGAGCCCGTCGACATGAAGGGCAAGCTCGAGGTGACCGTGACGGCGAGCCCGTCCAAGGTGGCGCCCGGCGGCAAGGCCGACCTCCTCATCACGTTCGCCAACAAGTCCAAGGCGCCGCTGACGCTCTACTTTCGCACCGACCCGGTGCCGCGCTTCGAGGTCGAGGCGTACACGGCCAAGGGCAAGCGCGCCGACGTGCCCGCGGGCAACCCTCCCGCGCTCCCCGCCGGCGTTTCGCAGCCTCCGCCGGCCGAGGCCAAGACGGCCTACGTGACGCTCGCGGCCAACGGCACCGCGCGCGTGCGGCGCACGTGGGACGCGGTCAAGATGAAGTGGGCCCCCGAGAAGGCCAAGGGCACGCCGCCCGAGAAGGGCTTCCCGCGCAAGCCTGCCGGCAACCTCGGCAAGGGCAAGTACGTCATCAAGGTCGTGACGCCGCTCGTGGGCGTCGCCCCCGACGGAGAGAAGGAGCCGGCCGCGCCCAAGACCGACATCGAGGTCGGGAGCTGACGTGACCGCGCGCGCCGTCTTCTTCGGGACCCCGGCGTTCGCCGTGCCCTGCCTCGAAGCCCTCGTAGAGATCTGCGAGGTGGTCGGCGTCGTGTGTCAGCCCGATCGCCCTGCCGGCCGCGGGCTCGAGCTCACCGCGCCGCCGGTCAAGCAACGCGCCGAGGCGCTCGCGATCCCGGTCATCCAGCCCGAGAAGGTGCGCAACGGTGAGCTCGCCGCGTGGGTGCGAGAGCAGCAGGCCGACGTCGCGCTGGTGGTCGCCTACGGTCGCATCCTCCCCAAGGAGGTGCTCGACGCGCCCCGCCTCGGCTGCATCAACGTGCACGCCTCGCTCTTGCCCAAGTATCGCGGCGCCGCGCCCATCACGTGGGCCGTCGTCGACGGCGAGCCCGAGACGGGCATCACGCTCATGCAGATGGACGAGGGTATGGACACCGGGCCCATCCTCGAGACGCTCTCGACGCCCATCGGCGAGGACGAGACGGCGGGTGAGCTGTCGGCGCGCCTCTCGGCGCTCGGCGCGCTCGCCGTCCGCAAGGGGATCCCCAAGGTGCTCGCAGGCTCGATCGTGGCGCGCGAGCAAGACCACGCGCGCGCCACGCACGCGCCGATGCTCAAGAAAGAAGACGGCCGGCTCGACTTCGACGCGCCCGCACGCCGCGTGCACGATCGTATCCGCGGCATGAGCCCGTGGCCGGGGGCGTTCACGCGGGCGCGCGGCAAGCTCCTCAAGATCCACGCGACGCGCGTCGTCGACCCGGTCGCCCAGGGGGCGGAGCCGGGCACCATCGTCGTCGCCGACAAGTCGCGCGTCGTCGTCGCGTGCCGCGAGCGCGCGCTCGAGCTCCTGCGGGTGCAGCTCGAGGGCAAGAAGGAGATCAGCGGCCCCGAGCTGTACGCGGGCCGCAGCGTGGTCGAGGGCGAGCGGCTCGGGGGCTGACGTCGTGCCGCGCCGCACGCACGACGATCCCCTCGACGCGTTCCATCCGGCGGTACGCGACTGGTTCCGCGCGGCGCTCGGGTCGCCCACCAAGGTGCAGCGGCTCGCGTGGCCCCACCTCGCCGCCGGCGACAGCGCGCTCGTGCTCGCGCCCACCGGATCGGGCAAGACGCTCGCCGCGTTCCTCGCGCTGCTCGATCGCCTCGCCCGACGCGCGCCGTCCGCGCCACGCAAGCCAGGCAAGCGCAGTCAAGTACGCGAATCCGTTCGTGTTCTGTACATTTCTCCGCTCAAGGCGCTCGCCACCGACGTCGACCGGAACCTGCGCGCGCCGCTCGCCGGCATCCGCACGACAGCGGCGCGAGAGGGCGCCGCGCTGCGAGACATCACCACCGCGGTCCGCACGGGCGACACGTCGTCGGCCGACCGCGCGAAGGTCCGGCGCGCGCCGCCCGACATCCTCATCACGACGCCCGAGTCGCTCTACCTCATGCTCACGTCGGGCCAGCGCGAGGCCCTCGCCGAGGTCGAGACCGTCGTCATCGACGAGATCCACCAGCTCGCCGGAACCAAGCGCGGCGCCCACCTCTTCTTGTCGCTCGAGCGCCTCGAGGCGGCGCGAGAGGCCGAGCGCCCGATGCAGCGCGTGGGCCTCAGCGCGACGCAGCGCCCTCTCGACGAGATCGCGACGCTGCTCGGGGGCTTCGGCGCGAGAGGCCGCCGGCGCGCCGTGCGCGTGATCGACGGTTCGGAGCCCAAGCGCATCAGCGTGACCGTCGACGCGCCCGAGCCTCCGGATCCCACGGCGGACGACAAGAGCGTCTGGCCCGACGTGCACGACAAGCTCGTGCGACGCATCCGCGACGCGCGCTCCACGATGGTGTTCGTCAACAGCCGGCGGCTCTCGGAGCGACTCGCCGGGGCGCTCAACGAGGTCGCGGGCGAGGAGATCGCCCTCGCCCACCACGGCTCCGTGTCGAAGGACAAGCGCGCCGCGCTCGAGGACCGCCTCAAGGCCGGCGACCTACCCGCGATCGTCGCGACGTCGTCGCTCGAGCTCGGCATCGACATGGGCGCGGTCGACCAGGTCGTGCAGATCGAGGCGCCGCCGTCGATCGCGTCGGGCATCCAGCGCATCGGCCGCGCGGGCCACCAAGTGGGCGCCGTCTCGAGCGGCGTCATCATCCCCAAGCACAAGGCCGACCTCCTCGCGGCGGCCGCGTGCGTGCGCGGCATCGAGGACGGCGACGTCGAGGAGACGTTCTATCCGAGGAACCCGCTCGACGTGCTCGCGCAGCAGCTGGTGGCTACCGTGGCCTCGGGCCTGCCCGCGCGCGTCGGCAAGTCGGGACCGAGCGGCGTGCACGTCGACGAGCTGTTCGCGCTCGTGCGCCGCGCCGCGCCTTTTGCGGAGCTGCCGCGCTCGGCCTTCGACGGCGTGCTCGACATGTTGTCGGGTCGCTACCCTTCGGCCGACTTCGCCGACCTCAAGCCGCGCCTCACGTGGGATCGCACGAGGGGCGTCGTGACCGCGCGGCCGGGCGCGCTCCGCCTCGCGATCCAGAACGCCGGGACGATCCCCGACCGCGGGCTCTACGGCGTCTTCATCGACGACGGCGCCGAGGGTTCGGGCGCGACGAGCGCGTCGGCGCGCGGCAGCAAGCGGGTCGGTGAGCTCGACGAGGAGATGGTCTTCGAGCTGCGCGAGGGCGAGGTCTTCACGCTCGGGGCCACGTCGTGGCGCGCCGAGACGATCACGCGCGACCGCGTCTTGGTCAGCCCCGCGGCGGGCGTGCCGGGCAAGCTCCCCTTCTGGAAGGGCGATCGCGTCGGGCGGTCGGCCGCGTTCGGCGCGCGCGTGGGTCACCTCACCCGTGAGATCGCCAAGCGCCCGCGGG
Organism: Myxococcales bacterium; assembly: GCA_020430845.1. Lineage (GTDB taxonomy): Bacteria > Myxococcota_A > Polyangia > Polyangiales > Polyangiaceae > Labilithrix. The sequence continues at coordinate 6,433 of JAGQJA010000280.1, read as the reverse complement.
CCAAGGCCGTGGCGTGGCTCGAACGAGAGCACCGCCTCTCGACGCGCGCCGCCGAGCAGCTCGCCGACTACGTGCTCGAGCAGGTCGCCGCGACGGGCGTCGTGCCGAGCGACCGCGCGGTGCTGGTGGAGCGCGTGCCCGACGAGCTCGGAGACCTGCGCGTGTGCGTCATGACCCCCTTCGGCGGGCGCGTGCACGCCCCGTGGGCCCTCGCCACGCTGCGCAAGCTCCGGCGCGCGCGGGCCGGGGACATCGAGGCCGTGTGGTCCGACGAGGGCATGATCTTCCGCGTGCCCGGCGGCGACGGACCGCCCGACCTCGACGAGCTCATCCCGTCGCCCGAGGAGATCGACGAGCTGGTGACGCAGGAGGTGAGCGGCTCGTCGATGTTCGCGGCGCGCTTCCGTGAGGCAGCCGGCCGCGCGCTCCTCCTGCCGCGCGCCATGGCCGGCAAGCGCACGCCGCTCTGGGCGCAGCGCAAGCGCTCGGCCGATCTGATGGCGGTCGCGTCGCGCTACCCGTCGTTCCCGATCGTGCTCGAGACCTACCGCGAGTGCCTGCGCGACGTGTTCAACATGCCCGCGCTGACGACGCTCCTGCGCGACATCACGACGCGCGACGTCAAGGTCACGCTGCTCGACGCGCCGCGCCCCTCACCGTTCGCCGCGTCGCTCCTCTTCTCGTTCGTGGGCAGCTTCCTCTACGACGACGACGCCCCCGCCGCAGAGCGGCGCGCGCAGGCGCTCACCGTCGACCACGAGCGCCTGCGAGAGCTCCTGGGCGAGACCGAGCTGCGCAAGCTGCTCGACCCAGCCGGCGTCGTCGCGCACGTCCGCGCGCTTCAGCGGCTCGACTACCCCGTGGGGCACGCCGACGCCGTGCACGATCTGCTCCTGCTCTTGGGCGATCTGGGCGCGGACGAGCTCGCCGAGCGCGTCGACGGCGGCGAAGAGAGGCTCGCCGTCTTCTTGGCCGAGCTGACGCGTGACCGCCGCGTGCTCGAGGTGAGCGTCGGTCGGCGCGCCGCGTTCATCGCCGCCGAGGACGCAGGCCGCTACCGAGACGCGCTCGGCGTGATGCTCCCGCGCGGCGTGCCCGAGGCGTTCCTCGCCAAGGAGGCCGGCGCGCTCAAGAGCCTCGTCGCCCGCTACGCGCGCACGCACGGGCCGTTCACGCCGTCCGACGTCGCGTCACGCTTCGGCGTCGGGATCGACGGCGTGTCGCTGGTGCTCGACGAGCTGGTGGCCGAGGGGCGCGTGCTGTCGGGCGCGTTCCTGCCCGAGGCGCGACGGCACGCCGGCGTCGTCGAGACCGAGCTGTGCGACGCCGAGGTGCTCCGCGCGCTCCGCCAGAAGTCGCTCGCCAAGCTCCGGCGCGAGGTGGCGCCGGTCGACGCGGCGGCGTTCACGCGCCTCTTGTGCGACTGGCACGGGCTCCGCGCGATCGACGACGAAGACGAGCCCGCCAACGCGCGCCGCGCGATCGACGCGCTGCTCACCGCGGTCGAGCGGCTCGGCGGCTGCCCTCTCCCGGCGTCTGTGCTCGAGACCGAGCTCTTGCCGGCGCGCGTGCCCGGCTACGATCCGTTCCACCTCGATCACCTGCTCGCGACCGGCGCGGTTCGGTGGGCCGGCGTCGAACCGATCGGCCCCTCCGACGGCCGCGTCGCGCTCTACCTCGCAGGCGACGAGGCCCTCTTGCGGCGCGCGGTCACCGAGCCGCGCCAGGGCGAGCTCTACGACAAGCTTCGCGCGCTCCTCGCCCAACGCGGCGCGCTCTTCTTCTCGGACATCACCCACGCGCTCGGCACGTTCCCCGGCGAGCTGCTCGACGCGCTCTGGGACCTCGTGTGGGCGGGGGAGGTCACCAACGACACGTTCACCGCGCTGCGAAGCATGCTCGATCGCAAGCGGCCGTCGGACACCAAGCGCGTGGCCATGCGCCGGGCGCGCGCGCTGGGACTGGGTCGACCCGCGAGCGCCGGCCCGCCGGGCAGCGAGGGTCGATGGTCGCTCCGCGTCGACGCGCACGAAATCTCCCCGACCGATCGTGCGATGGCGCTCGCAGCGACCATGCTCGAGCGCTACGGCGTGCTCCTGCGCGAGGCGGCCCACGCCGAGGGCGTGGTCGGCGGGTTCAGCGCCATCTACCCCGTGCTGCGATCGCTCGAGGAGGCGGGCCGCGTACGGAGGGGTTGTTTCGTCGCGGGATCGGGCGCGACGCAGTTCGCGGCGCCAGGCGCGGTCGATCGGATGCGGGCCGAGAGCGATCTCACCGGGCGCGTGGTGGTGCTCGCGGCGACCGATCCGGCCAACCCCTACGGCGCGCTCTTGCCGTGGCCGAAGGCCGAGCGCGAAGGCGGCGGGGCGCCCAAGCGCACCCCCGGGGCCCGCGTCGTCTTGTGCGACGGCGCGCTCCTCGCGTGGCTCGGGCGCGATCAGCTCGTCACGTTCTTCGGCGCGCCGTCCCCCGAGAACGCCCCCGCGCGCGGGCGCCTCGCGCGAGCCCTCGGCCTGCTCGGCGGCGGCGGCGCGATGACGCTCGGCACGATCGACGGCGTGGCGGCGCCCGACCACCCGTTCGCCCGTGAGCTCGCCGACGCCGGTTTCGCCGCGCGCCAGGGCAAGCTCGTGCGGCTCGGCTCGACGCGACCGCGGGCCCACGAGGGACGGCTCGGTGCCTGATCGGTACCCGCTCTCGGACGCTCTCACGCGCGAGATCGTCGCCGAGTTCCCCTCGTTCGCGATCGTCGACAAGCGCGAGAGCGCCCTGCAGCGCGCGATCCACGTCGCGCTCAGCGTCGTCACGCTCGGCGGCCAGCGCTCGTACCTCACCAAGTACCACACGGTGCTCTTCGGCAAGCTCTGGGTGCCCGACGCCTGGGGCGAAGAAGACGACGAGGATCGTTTCATCCTCCTGCGCCACGAGCGCGTGCACCTGCGCCAGCGCAAGCGCCTCGGCGACGTCGTGATGGCGTTCGTCTATCTCGTGCCGTTCTTTCCGCTCGGGCTCGCGTACGGACGCGCCCGCATCGAGTGGGAGGCCTACGTCGAGACGCTGCGCGCCACGTGTGAGGTGCGCGGGCTGGCCGCGGCCGAGGCCCTGCGCCCGCACATCGTCGGGCGCTTCACGGGGCCGGACTACGGTTGGATGTGGCCCTTCCCCTCCCAGGTGCATCGCTGGTTCGACGAGGCCATCGCGGACCTCCGCGCCGAGCAGGGCGACTGACGACGCGTTCGTTTGCGCGCCTCAGGGCTTGGCGGCGCACTGGGCAGCCTGATCACACTGCACGAGCGGCGCGCAGAGGGCGTCGCCGAGGCAACGCTGGTCGGCCTGCTGGAAGCACGTCGTCGCGTTGCTCAGGCACACGTCGCACGCGCTCCCGGGCGCGGGCGCGGCCACGCCGCAGAACGAGCTCGCACACTGCGCGGCGCAGACACCCGGAGTCTCGCACGCGCACTGGCCGAAGTAGTTGTTCCAGCGATTGACCGTGCCGGGGTTGTTGGTCTCGCAGCACTGGAAGCACGCCGTCGCAGTGGTCTGTCCGCCGCAGGTGTTGGTGGGCGGCGGCGGCGTGCCGGCGTCGACGACCACGGGCGGCGGCTCGGTGCCCGCGTCGACCGCAGGCGCCGGCTCGGGCACGACCGGCGGATCCTCCTGGGTATCCGAGGGCTGCGTGCGTCCTCGCGACGGCCCCGACTGCGAGCCGGCGTCGACCTTGGCCGACCGCGTCGGGTAGCCGTCGAGCGGCCGCAACGTATCGTCGGGGATCGCCGGGGCCGTGCACGCCCACGCGCCCACGGCGAGGGCGACGCCGAAGAGCGCGCAGAGCGGCGCTCGCGCCGTCCGCTGTTGTCCAGGTTCACAATGCATCTTCGGGCCTCCTCCAGGGCTCCCGTAGAGGCGTCCATGCAGCATTCGATCCGTGTGCGTCGAATCCGCTCGCAACGCACCTCGGCGACACACGAGCGCTTGCACATGCATGCACACGGCATCTTTCGCCCTCGGACGTGTGGAGTGTGCGCCAGCATGCGCGGTCGAACGACATGTAGGCTTGGTTCGTGGACGCCTCGCGTTGGGCCGCCCGTGGCTCGGGGTTGCTGTAGGATGTCGTGCGATGACCCCGAAGGCCCGAGCGCGCGCGCGCCTCGGCGTGCTGCTCGCGGTGCTTGCGCTCTGCCTCGCCGCCCTCTGGCGCATCGGGCCGCGCGTCCTGCCCGCCGCGCCCCGGGCCGAGCTACCCCACGGCGCGGTGGACGCCGGCCCGACGCCCCCGCCCCTGCCCTCTCTGGGCTGCGGGCACACGCCCGACGGGGGCACCCGCGACCGATCCGACTTCGTGATGGTCGACGGGCAGCGGCGAAAGTACCTCGTCGTGCTGCCGCGGGGCTACGTGCCGACGCGCCCCTACCCGCTGCTCTTCGCCTTCCACGGCTCGGGCGGCAACGGAGAGGGCTACCGATCGTGGCTCGACCTCGAGAGCTACTACGGCGACGCGGTCATCGCCGTGTACCCCGACGCCGTCGTGCGCCGCATCTGGGCCGAGGAGGTCGCCACGCACTGGGGACGGGTCGAGGACCTACCCTTCTTCGACGCGATGCTCGACGCGATCGGGCGCGAGCACTGCGTCGACCGCGCGCGCGTGCTCGCGACGGGCTGGAGCAGCGGCGGCTACTTCGCCAACCAGCTCGCGTGCGCGAGGCCCGACGCCGTGCGCGCCATCGCGAGCCTGTCGGGCGGCGGCCCCGAGCAGATCGACTGCCCGCGCCCTCACGCCGCGTTCATCTTCCACGACCGAGACGATCACGCCGTCATGATCTCCGAAGGGCGAGCCAGCCGTGACCACTGGCGCACGACGAACGCGTGCGGGCGGAGCCGGACCGAGGGGACGTGTGAGGTCTACACGGGGTGCGCCGCGCCGCTCGTGTGGTGCGAGACGAGCGGCAACGGGCACGGAGTGCCGCCGTCGGTACGCGCCGCGATGTGGTCGTTCCTCTCGGCGTTCTGAGCCGTCCGCCGCGCGGCGCACTCCGAGTGCACCCGCCTGCGCTTCGTGCCCGTCGACGCGCGCGCCCTCACGCCGCAAACCCATGATTCCACGACGTTCTTGCGCTGGCAGGGCACGTGCAGTGCCCCGGCTCGACACGCGGGGTGGCCGCGGGTCGGCACACGAGAGGGTGATCGGCATGAAGAACTGGATGATGGTGGGGCTGCTCGCGTCGACGATGCTCATCGGCTGCAGCGCGCGGGTGAAGGTCGCCGCGCAGGTCAAGACGCCGGAGCCGGCGCCCCAGCAGGAGCCCGCGGTCGAGGAGCCCAAGGAGGGTGAGGCCATCGCGCTGCCCGATCAGATCGAGTTCGAGCTCGACCAGGCGCGCATCAAGCAGACGCCCAAGACCTTGAGCACGCTCCAGCAGCTGGCCGACCTCATGAAGAGCCACCCGCGCATCACCAAGCTCCGCATCGAGGGTCACACCGACGACACGGGATCGACCGAGCACAACGCCAAGCTCTCGACCGCGCGCGCCAAGGCCGTCGCCAAGTGGCTGGAGCAGCACGACGTGCCGGCGACGCGGCTGACCACGGCGGGCTACGGCGCGTCGCGCCCGCTCGAGTCGAACGCGTCGGCCCTCGGCCGCGCGAAGAACCGCCGCACCGAGTACTACGTCGAAGAGCTCGACGGGGCGCGCGTGCCGGCAGACGGCGACGGCGCGGCCAAGACGAAGGTCGCCGCGGGCACCGCGGGCGGCGGCGGAAAATCCGCGAACTGAGCCGGGCGCCGCGCGAAAAGCGCTTGACCACCGCGCGGCGCGCGAGTCGGATGCGCCCATGGACCCCTACGCCCCGATCCAAGGCATCTCCCTCGAGCGCTACGCGGAGCTGTCTGCAGAGGTCGCGCATACGCAAGACCCCGAGCAGCAAGCGCAGGTCGTCGGACAGCTCGGCGTCGCGCGCGCAGACTGGGAGGCCGCCAAGAGCGGGTGGACCGCGCGCATGCAGGACATGTCGCTCATGGGCGCGGTGGCGACGCGCTTCATGCCGCTCTACCAAGCGGCGCTCGCCAAGAAGAGCCCGGCGCCCCAGATCTCGTTCGAGGAGTACGTCGCGATGAGCGGCGCGGCCGCGGCGCTCGGATACCAAGCCATGCTGGGCCACTACGGCGTCACGCAGGCGCAGTGGACGCAGATCGGCGGACACTGGAACGCGACCATCCCGACGCGGCCCGAGTACATGCAGTACGGGCTGCTCGTCGAGCAGGAGGCGGCGCGCATCCGCGCGGGGGGCGCGTGCAAGCCCGTCAGCATCCAAGGGGGCGGCGGGGGCAGCGTCGCGCCACCGGCCGCCGCGCCGCAGCCCGGTCCCGCTCAGCCCGGCGCGCAGGCGTGGGGTGCGCCGCAGCCCGGTCCCGCTCAGCCCGGCGCGCAGGCGTGGG
>JAGQJA010000279.1:6800-10286 GCA_020430845.1 Myxococcales bacterium | reverse complement strand
GGACCTTCCCTCCCCTGCCTCGCGTCAGGTGTAGCCCTCGGCCTGGAGCCTGAAGAGCTTCGCGTACGTGCCGCCGGCCGCCAGCAGGGCGTCGTGGGTGCCGTCCTCGAGCACGTGGCCTCCTTCGAGGACCAAGATGCGGTCGGCCATGCGCACCGTCGGAAAGCGGTGCGAGACGATGAGGGTCGTGCGCCCCTCGGACAGCACGCGAAAGCGCTGGAACACGGCGTGCTCGGCTTCGGCGTCGAGCGCCGCCGTCGGCTCGTCGAGCACGAGGATGTCGGCCTCCTCGCGCATGAACGCGCGCGAGAGCGCGAGCTTCTGCCACTGCCCGCCCGAGAGCTCGACGCCCTCGCTGAACATCTTGCCCAGCTGCGTGTCGAGCCCGCCCGGCATCTGCTCGAGCACCGGCTCGGCCCCACCCCGCGAGATCGCGCGCCCGACGCGCTCGTCGTCTTCCATGTGTGGGACGCTGCCGACGCCCACGTTCTCACGCAGCTTCAGCTGGTACTGACTGAAGTCTTGGAAGACCACGCCGAAGCGCGCGCGCAGCGCTTCGCCGTCCCATTCGCGCACGTCCTTGCCGTCGAGCAGCACGCGCCCCTCGACGGGGGCGTAGAGGCCCGTCAGCAGCTTCACGAGGGTCGTCTTCCCCGCCCCGTTGTGACCCACGAGCGCCACGCTCTGGCCCGCGGGCACGAACAGGTCCACGTCGCGGAAGACCCACCGCTCGGCCCCCGGGTACTTGAAGCCCAACGCCTCGAGGCGGATGCCGCGCTCCGTCGGCTCGCCCTCCGGCTCGGACGGCTCGGCCCGCTCCGGCGCGGCGAGCGTCTCGGCGGCGCCGTTCGCGTCCCGCGCGCGCGCGGGGTCGGCCCTGTCGAGGAAGCTGAAGAGGTTCGACATGTAGAGGTTGTGCTCGTAGAGCGATCCGATGCTGCCCAGCATCGACTGGAACGCCTGCTGCCCGCTCCGGAACGCCAGCACGTACATCGTCATGTCGCCGAGCGTCAGGCGACGCGTCGCCGCGAGCAACGCCATCGACGCGTACGCCCCGTAGAACGCGAGCGTCGCGACCAGCGAGAGCACGTGCGTGATGCCGGCGCGCTTGACGGCCAGGCGCGCGTCCTCGCGGTGGAAGCGCTCGGCGAGCTCGCGGTACCGGTCGAGGAAGAGCGGTCCCAGGCCGAAGAGCTTGTTCTCCTTGGCGTGCTTGTCGTTGGCGAGCAGGTACTCCAGGTAGATGAGGCGGCGCGAGTCGGGCGAGCGCCAGTTGCGCAGGCGAAAGCCGGCCTTCGAGTAGCGCATCTCGGCGAGCGTCGCGGGGATCGTCGCGAGCATGAGCAGCCCCACGGTCCACGCGTTGTACCGCACGAGCAGCGCCGCGTAGCCGGCGAGGGTGAGCGTGTTCTGCGCGAACGCGAAGGCGTCGGTCACCACCGACACGGGCCGCGACGACGCCTCGCGGCGCGCGCGCGTGAGCGAGTCGTAGAACTCGGGGTCCTCGAAGCTCGCCAGCTCCATCTGCGTCGCGCGCTCGAGGATCGAGAGGTTGACGTCGACGCCGAGCCGCGAGCCGAGCACGCTGCGGATGAGCCCGAGGCCCCGACCGAACGTCGCCATCAGGACGATGAGCGCGAGCTCGGCGGCGACCCACCGCAGCGTGTCGTCGCGCGCTCCCGCGACGACACCGTCGACGATGCGCTTGCCCGCGTACGCGACCGCGACGGGCACCGCCGACGCGCTCACCGTGAGGACCGCGAGCGCGGTGGCGAGCGCGGGCGACGCGGCGAACACCAGACGCGTCGCGCGACGCACGTGCCGCGCGCTCTCCCCCAAGGCGCGCAGCAGACCCTGCTTGGGCGCCGTCTTCTCGGGCAGCGCGGGCCTCACGCCGGCCTCGTCACCCGTCCGCGCAGCGCAGGAGCCCCTCTCGCGCGAAGACCTCCCGCTTGTGCACGCTCTTGCCCAAGAGCACGCGCGCGCACTCCTGCACGCCCTCGGTGATCGCCGGGTGCGGGTGCACGCAGTGATCGATGTCGTCGAGCGTCCCGCCCAGGTCGATCAAGAAGGCGATGCCCTGGATGGCGCTCGAGGCCTGCGGCCCCACGACGCGCAGCCCGAGCACCTTGCCGTCCGGCGTCGCGAGCAGCTTGACGAAGCCGGCCGTGGATCGCATCGCCACGTTGCGGTTCACGAGCGAGTTGTCGACGGCGGCCACCCGATAGGCCACGCCCTTGGCGCGGGCCTGCGTCTCGTTGAGCCCCACGCTCGCGACCTCGGGGCTCAAGAACATGATCGCGCTGAGCGCCTCGTACCGGATGGGCCGCGGGGCGAGCCCGAACATCGACTCGACGGCATAGCGCCCCTCGAGCTCGGCGATGTTCACCAGCGCGATGTCCATCGTGACGTCGCCCGCCGCGTAGATGTGCGGCACGGTGGTCTGCGTGTCCTTCGAGACGATGTTGCCGCTCCTCTCGATCTCGACGCCGATCGCCTCGAGCCCGAGCCCGCGCGTGTTGGGCACGCGCCCGATCGAGACGAGCGCGCGCTCCACCCGGATCGTCTCGGCCTGGCCTGCGGCGTTCGTGACGACGTACTCGACCTTGCCGTCCTTCACGGCCAAGCTCTCGAGCTTGGACTGCCGGTGGATCACCACGCCCTTGGCCTCGAAGGCTCGCGCCACCACCTCGGCCACGTCCTCGTCCTCGAACGGCAAGATGCGAGGCTGTCGATCGATGATGTGGATCTTGGTGCGCCCGAAGTTGCCGAAGATCGTCGCGTACTCGCAGCCGATGACGCCCGCGCCCACGATGACCATGCTCTCGGGAAAGCTCGGCCAGCTCTCGATGTGATCGCTCGTCACCACGCGCTCGCCGTCGATCTCGATGCCCTCCGGCACGCGCGGCGTGGAGCCCGTCGCGAGGACGAACCGGTCGGCCGTCAGCTCGGACCGCGCGCCGTCGGCGGCCGTCAGCTCGAGCGTGGTCGGCGAGGTGAAGCGCGCCGCGGCCCGCAGCAGCGTGACCGTCCCGCCGCTCGGCGACGGTTCGCTCAAGCAGCCCAGCTGACGCACCATGGTCGCGCGTCGCTCGTCGACCGCGGCCCTCACGGAGGCGATGACGTCGGGGTAGGAGACTTCCACACCTGCCGCCCGATAGCCCCGATCGTGGCGCTGGGTGATCGCGTAGTCGTTCGACAGGTGCCACAGCGTCTTGGATGACAGCGCGCCCATATGGAGTCCGGCGCCGCCCACGACCGAGCGCTCGACCAGGGCCACGCGCTTGCCCAGATCGTGCGCGCGCATGGCCGCCGCGTACCCGCCAGGTCCGGCGCCGATCACACACACATCGAATGCTCGGTGGTTCGTCATGCTCGTGGCTTCGTGCCGTGCTCGATGGGCTCAGCCATAACGAGTCCGAGGATACGGCCGCTCGCGGGGTTAGGATAGCCGCGATGGACGCGGACGCGACCGACGGGCCGGAC
>JAGQJA010000279.1:0-6729 GCA_020430845.1 Myxococcales bacterium | reverse complement strand
CCCGTGATGCCCGAGGACCGCGAAGAGATGCGACGCGGCATCCTCGAGCTGTCGCCCGACAGCCGATACCTGCGCTTCTTCGCGGGGATGGGCGCGCCGTCGGAGCAGATGCTCGACTACCTGACGCGCGTCGACCAAGACCACCACGTCGCCATCTGCGCCACGCTCACGTCGCCGGACCTCAAGACGGAGCGCGGCATCGGGGTCGCGCGCTTCGTGCGGCTCGAAGGAGCGCCCGAGATCGCCGAGGGCGCGATCACGGTCGTCGACGACATGCAGGGCAAGGGCCTCGGGCAGTGCCTCGCGATCGAGCTGGGCCGCGCCGCCGCCCTCCGCGGCGTGCGCGTGCTCCGCGCCGAGGTGCTCGCGACGAACACCAAGATGCGCGAGATCCTCGAGGGCGCGGGGGCCGTGGCCGTGGCCGACCGCGACGACGATCCCGACACGGTCTCGTACGATCTGGCGCTGCCTCCGCCCGATCAAGAAGACGCGCTCGCGCGGCACGAGCGGAGCATGGTCGAGATCCTGCGGGGCGCGGCCGAGACGATGGCGATGACGATCCGTCGGCTGCTGCCGCCCGCGCTCAGGCCCGACGGCGACGACGCGACGCGATGACGCCCAGCGCGGCGAGCGCGATCCAACCGAGCCCGCCGGCGCTGCTCGGGCCGGCGCTGCAGCCCACCGTGGTGGTCGTCGTGGGCGGGGGAGGCGGCGGAGGCAGGCGGCACACCGAGAGGTCTCCCTCTTCGGCGCACTCGTAGCCGTCGGGGCAGGGCTCGTCGTCGGAGCACGTCTGCGAGCACGTCAGATCGCCCGACGTGTCGTCCTGGCGGCAGAGGTTCGAGCGGCAGTCGCTCGGCTGCGTGCACGCGGCCGCGAACTTGGCCTTGCGCGGGTCGGGCTTGCCCTCGATCCACGGCTCGGCGCCGGCCTGCTCGTAGGCGCGCAAGATCGTGTCCTTGAACGACGAGACCCTGCTGAAGAGGTTGGAGCCGTTGATGCAGCCCGCGGACGGATCGTTCTGGCTGGGCTGGCGACCGTTGCCGCCTCGCGACACGACGCCGATGACCGCGCCCGTGGACGCGACGGCCGGACCGCCGCTGTCGCCCGAGCAGATCGACTCGCCGACCTGGAACTCGTTGGGCGGGACCATGTCGGACGGGCCGAGCTCTTCGACCGCGACGCCCCCGCGTTGCTGACGCTGCGCGGGCTGCGGCGACTTCTCGGTGACGCCCCAGCCCACGGTGGTGACGAGCTCGCCCTTGACGACGGGCGTCTCGAGGCGGACCGGCGCGATGGGCGTGCCCTCGATGGGGCGGTCGAGCACGATGAGCGCGATGTCGTGGTTGCAGAGGTTGGTGCCGCCGTCGTCGATGATCTGCGCGCCGTGCGGCACGGCCTTGAGCGCGCTCAAGCCGCCGTGGAAGTCGGGGCGACGGTTGCCCGTGAAGACGTAAAGCGTCTCGGGCTTGTGGTTCGCGTAGACCTTGCCCGCGGCCAACGGCTTGCCGCTCCCGTCGCACGCGGCGTACGCCTCGGTCTCGGCCACGCAGTGCCGCGCGGTGAGCACGAGGTTGGGCGCGAGCATGGTGCCGGTGCACTCGCCGAAGCCGTTGGCCTTGGGGTCGATGTGCATCAGCAGGACGACCGCGTCTTGGGACGCGTCCGACACGGTCCCGCGGATCACCGCGTCGCTTCGCGCGCCCACCCGCTCGGCGTCGGCCGGGGCGCTCGAGGCGCACGCGGCGGCGCCCGAGACGGCGAACGCGAGGGTGAAGAGCTGGGCGAGGCGGGCAGAGCGCGGGAAGGTCTTCGGCACGGGCCGCGTAGAATGGCGCGGTAGGTTCTGTTCGCAAGCCGGAACGCACACGTCGGTACCTTTAGGGCGCATGTAACCTGACAAGGTAGCATGCAGACCTACCTCTCACCACACCGCGACGCGTCAATCTTGCGCGCATGAGAGGGCTATCGACTCGGAATTTCACGGGTTGAGCGGAATCCGCAGAAAGCGGACGAGCCCGCTGGATATGCTGGGCCCACCATGGTCGACAGCGCATCGAGCTTGCTCACGCGCGTGCTGGCGCCCACCGCGATCGACGCCGCGGTGCTCGAGGCCGTCGTGCTCTCGTGCTGCGCCGACGGCGTGGTCGAGTCGGAGATCCGCGCCGTGCACGACATGGCGCGGCAGCTGCCGAGCTTCGCCTCGATGGACGACGCGGCCCTCAAAGAGCAGGTCGAGGGCGCGTTCGAGCGCATCGCGCGTGAGGGCCTCGAGAAACGCCTGCTCGCCGTGACCGCGGCCGCGTCCGACGACGAGACGCGCCGCAAGATGTTCCTCGCGGCAGCCATCGTGCAGTACGCCGACGGCGAGGTGACGAACGAGGAGAACGAGTTCTTGCTCGACCTCGCCGACGCGCTCGGGCTGAGCGAGAAGATCGTGCGCGGCATCGTCGAAGAGATCGAGCGCGAGCTCGGCATCAAGTCGACGCGCTGACGTCACGGCGGCGGCGGGACGCAGGCGCTCAGGGCCGGAGGCGCTCAGCGGGAGAGCAGGCGCGACGCGAGGCCGACGGCGCGCGTCGAGAGCTTGGCCGCGTGCCGCGCGAGCCTGGCGCGCGAAGTGGGGGCGAACGCCGACGGCTCGTCGGACACGAACGCGTCGAGCCACGCCTCTGCCGGCTCGCGCGCGAGCACGCCCGTGAGATCGAACAACGTGAGGTCCGTGGCGCCCGCCGCGAGCGCCACGCCCACGTCGGCCGCGAGCTCGCCAGGGTCGCGGTAGATCGGCTCGTCGGAGAACGCGCCCACGCCCACGGCACCGAGCGACACGCCGCCGCCGTCGCCCCAGCGCTTTCTGGCGCGGAGGCAGCAGCCGTGGAGGAGCGCGAGCACGTCGGCCCGAGAGAGCGCGCCGCGCGACCACCCCTGGATGATCGACGTGTACATCATCACGCTCACGCGCCCGAGGCCGAGGCCGTCGACGGGCGTGCCCAGGAGCGTCTGCCACGCGGGATCCTGCGCGTCGTCGAGCGCGGCGAGCGGCCACACGGCCGACGACGTCGCCACCTCGCGCGCGTCGAGCTCGCGCACCAGGCCGTGGAGCTGCCCAGCGCCCTTGGCGAAGCGCGCTCGCGCCGCGGCGACGCCCATGCGCCGGAGCGCCCGCAGCGCGTGACCGCCGCCCGCGTCCGAGTCGGTCAGGCCGCGCACGTCGTCGAACGGCGGCTCGAGGTCGAAGAGCACCTCGCTCGGGCCCGGATCCCCCACGCGATCGCACGCGCGGCGCACGAGGTCGGAGAACGACGGCGCGTTGTCGACGTTGACCCACCGCCCGTCCTCGTCGGCGAGCATGGGCCAGAGCGAGAGGGGCACGCCGTGATCCGCGAGCGCGCGCGAGACGTCGGTGAGCGCGTCGAGCTGCCACGGTCGCACGGCGAGCACGAGCGAGAGGCGGTAGCGCGCGAGCAGCCCGAGCACGCGCGGGCGCGTGAGGTCGTCGTAGGGCAGGAGCTCGCAGTAGATGCGCCGCGGGTGCACGGCCGCGCGTATGCCACGCCGCGCGCGCCGTGTACACTCGCCCGCGATGAAGATCCTCTACGGCGTCGTCGGCGAAGGGATGGGGCACGCGATGCGCTCTCGCGTCGTCCTCGAGCACTTGGTGTCGCAGGAGCACGAGGTCGAGATCGTCGCCTCGGGTCGCGCGGTGGACTTCTTGTCCAAGCGCTTCGACGGGGTGAACCGCATCCACGGCCTGCACATGATCTACGAGGAGAACCGCGTGCGCCGCGGCAAGACGCTGTGGTCGAACGTGACGACCGGCGCCACCGGGATCCCCAAGAACATCGCCGCGTACTTCGAGCTCATCCGCGGCTTCAAGCCCGAGGCCGTCATCAGCGACTTCGAGTCGTGGACGTACCTCTACGCCAAGACGCACCGGCTCCCGATCCTGTCGATCGACAACATGCAGATCATCAACCGCTGCACGTTGCCCAAGGAGATCATCGACGACTACGAGACGACGTTCCGCGTCACCAAGGCGTTCATCAAGAGCAAGCTGCCGTTCTGCGACGACTACTTCATCACGACGTTCTTCTCGCCGCCGATCCGCAAGGAGCACACGCGCCTGTTCCCGCCGATCCTGCGCCCCGAGATCCTCGCGGCGACGCCGACGAAGGGCGACCACCTGCTCGTGTACCAGACGGGTGAGGGCAACGACGCCCTGGCCGCGACGCTCAAGAAGACGGGCCTCGAGTGCCGCGTCTACGGCATGCGCCGCGGCATCACCGAGGAGCAGGTCGACGGCAACCTGCGTTACCGACCGTTCAGCGAGCAGGGGTTCATCGACGATCTCGCGTCGTCGCGCGCCGTCATCGCCGGCGGCGGGTTCACGCTCATGGGCGAGGCGGTCTACCTGCACAAGCCGATGCTCGCGGTGCCGCTCGCCGGGCAGTTCGAGCAGGTGCTCAACGCGCGCTACCTCGAGCACGAGGGCTTCGGCCGGTGCGCGCTGACGCTCGACGACCCGGCGGAGGTCACGCGGTTCATCGAGGCCGTGCCCGCGTGCGAGGAGCGACTGGCCGGCTACGCGCAGGACAAGAACGCGCTCATCCTCGCGGCGCTCGACGAGTGGCTCGACAAGGCCGCGGTCGACCTCACCTGAACGCCGCCGCGAGCGCGCGCACGTGCGCGGGGCGCGTACCGCAGCAGCCGCCGACGAGCGTCGCGCCGGCCGCGACCCATGTATATGCATGCTCGAGGTACCGCGCGACGGCCTCGGCGTCGTCCGCGCCGTACGCGTCGCCCGGCGCCGCGCCCGCGTTGGCGTACGCGCCGAACGGGACGCCGACCGACGCCAGCGCCTCGACGTACGGGAGCGTGAGCGACGCGCCCACGCAGCACACGAGCGCCGCACCCGCGCCGCGATCGACGCAGCGCCGCGCGCCCTCGGCCAGCGCCGCCGCGGTCATGAGGTCGGCGCTCGGGCCCGCCGTGAGCGCGACCCACACCGGCAGACCCGTCGACGCGGCGGCCTCGACGGCGATCTCGGCCTCGGACACGCAGGGGAAGGTCTCGCAGAGGATGAGATCGACGCCGGCATCCGCGAGCGCGCCCGCCATCTCGGCGTGCAGGCGCCGCGCGACGTCGGGCGCAGGGCTCTCTTGCGGCGCGTAGCAGTCGCCCACCGGCGCGAGGCTCCCGGCCACACGCGCGCCCTGGGCACCCTGACGCGCGAGCTGCACGGCCGTACGCACAAGACCTCGGAACTGCTCCGGAAACAGGCACGGTTGCGCGCGGAACGTGCACGCCGTGTGCACCGTGGCGCCCGCCGCCGCGTACGCCGCGTGCACGTCGCGCAGCAGGTCGGGCGCGCGCGTGATCGCGTTGGCGCTCCAGCCGCGCTCGCGCGTGGGCGCGCCGCGCAGCGTGAGCTCGGAGCCCGTGGGGCCGTCGAGGATCGTCACGGGCGAGACCACGTCGACGAGCGTAGTCAGGCGCCCCGAGGCGCGTCTAGCATGCCGCATGGCCGACGCGCTCGCGTGGACGGAGCTCGGGGCGGGCGAACGCGCCGCGCTCTTCAGAAAGGCGGCGGAGGCCGCCGTGGCCCTCGCGACGGCGTGGGCGGCGGAGCGGTCGGCGGGGGGCCTGCTCGAGCCCATCGCGTTCGCGCGGACGGCGTTCGCGGCGGCCGACGCGCTCGAGCAGCCGCGCACCGTCTTTCGCCGCGCGCGGGCCGACCGCGACGCGCCGCTCGCCGTGCGCGCGTTCCCGCTCGACACGCGCGCGAGGGTGTGGGCGAGCGGGGTCACGGCCGACGCCTGGGTCGATCGCGAAGGGCACGCGGGCGGCGAGACAGACGGCGCGAGCGCCGAGGACGCCGTCGGTGCGCTGGAGCAGCTCGCCGCGGGCGCGCCTCGCGTGCAGATCGACGGCCCTCTGGGTGAGGCTGCGGCGGGCGCGCTGTCGTCGCTGGTCACCGCGGGCGCGGTCTCGGTGCCATCCGAAGCGCGCGTCTCCCCCGCCCCGCCCCTCTACGTCGTGGTGGCGCCGGGCCCGTGGTCCGCCGCCGACATGCGCAGCGCGGCGCGGCACGTCGCGTCGTTCGTGGCGGTCTCTGCGGCGGGCGTCCTCCGCGCGCCGCGCGGCGTGGTCCTCGTGCTCGAGCGCGCCTGGCTCCAACGCGAACGCTTCGTCGAGGAGGTCCACGCGGCGCTCGGTCGCGTCGCGGTCACACGTGACGCGTGCGACGCAGCGACCCACGACGCCCTGCGCGCGCGCTTCGACGGCGCGGCGCGACGCGGCGAGAACGAGGGCCGCGCGTGGACGGTGTGCCCCGACGTGCACGTCCGCGATCTGTCGGGCGCACCGCCGCCGGCCGGCGCGCTCTTCCAGGTGACGGTCGACGTGCACGCCACGCGCGGCGCCATCCGGCGCGAGCTCGTGGGCGCAAGCGCGTTCTTGCCACGCGCCGCTGCGATCGTCACCGCCGCCGAGGCGCGCGACGCGTGCCTGTTCGTGCACGGCGCCACCGAGGACGCGCACGACGACGCGGTATGGGAAGCCGTGCGCGCGCTCGCCACAGAGGACCTCGGCGTCAACGCGTGGCCGCTGCTCGGGCGCGTGCTCGGCGTGCGCGCCGTCGTGGCGCCGCGGCGACCGTCTCGCGTCGTGGTCCGCTCGGGGCTCGGGGCCAAGCGCGCGGCGCCGTGGCTCGTCGATCGCGCGCGCGGC
>JAGQJA010000278.1:986-2811 GCA_020430845.1 Myxococcales bacterium | reverse complement strand
TCGGGCCGGTCGTCTGCTGCGCGGTCTCTGGTTAGAGCCACCCATCAGCGCCCGGCTCAGGCCGGGCGCAATCGTGCGGTCCGGCCTCGGCGCGTCTCACGAACCGAGGTCCATCATGTCGCCGCCGCCCATCATCGTTGCCACCGAAGACCGCGATCGCTTGTTGGATCTGGTCGCCCGCGCTCGCGCCAACCAGGTCGCCGAGCAGCTCGAAGCCGAGCTTGAGCGTGCCCAGGTGATACCGCTGTCACAAGTGCCGGAGGATGTCGTCGTGATGAACAGCGCGCTGGAATACGAGGTCGTCGCGACCCATCAACGTCGCCGGCTCTCCCTCGTCTATCCTCAGGACGCGGAGTCGAACGCGGGTCGGGTGTCCGTGCTCGCGCCGCTCGGCTGCGCGCTCCTTGGCTTGCGCGTGGGGCAAGAGATCGATTGGCAGATGCCCGGTGGCTTGCGCAGCCTGCGTGTCCTCTCGGTCGAACGCGCTTCGTGAGGACATGATCCTCGCACTGACCACCTTCGGTCATGGCACGGCCACGCGTGACGAACTCGCCGCGCTGCTTAGCGGAGCGCGGCTTCAGCACGTCGTGGACGTGCGGCGCTTTCCAGGGAGTCGCCACAACGACGCAGCCGCGCGCGGGCACATCGAAGTGCTCGCGCGCGAGCTGAGCCTCGGGTACACGTGGGACGAACGCCTGGGCGGACGCCGCGCTCTTTCGCGCGCTGAAGACGCGGCATCGCCGGACACCTGGTGGCGCGTCAAGGCGTTCCGCGCGTACGCGGCCTGGACGCGCAACGACGCGTTCCGCGCGGGGATGTCGGAGCTGATCGCGGGCTTGGCGCGCCGGCGCACCGTGGTCATGTGTTCCGAGTCGGTGTGGTGGCGCTGTCATCGCCGAATCATCGCGGACGTTGCCGTCGCCACGCACGGGGTGCGGGTGGTCCATCTGATGCACGACGGTCGACTCGTCGCACACGAGCTGAGCGCCGGTGCCCGCTTGGACGAACGCGGCGACGTCGTCTGGGACGGCGCGCCGTGATCCTATGCCGAGACGCCGCTGCGCGTGCTCACCATGGCACTCCGCGCACGAGCATGACGCCAGCCGCGACCAAGATCAGCGCGAAGACCACGTTCACGCGGCCAAGCAGGGATGCCTTGCGCCGTTCGCGCTGCGCTTCGGCGGACTGGGGGCTTTGGGCGATCGCCCGCGTCGCGCGAGGCCCCACGACGAAATCGTGGACCGCGCTCACCGTGAGGACGAGCGCGAACACGCCGAGCTTGAGGAGCACGGTCTTGCCGAACGGAGAGGTCAACCATTCCGCGCGGCCGAAGTCCGACAGCCGCACGCCGCGAACCCAGAGGTTGAACGTGCCGGTGGCCGCGAGCAGCAGGAAGCAACTCCAGCCGACGTTGCGAAACCGCTCGCCGGTCTCGCGTAAGAAGGCCGCGGCCTCCACGCGCCCACCCCGGCGAAGCCACGGGACGACGACCAAGACCAAGAAGGACATGCCTCCGATCCAGACGGTGGCGGCGAGGATGTGGAGCCACACCGAAAGCAGGTAGAGCGCATGCATTGCTCTACGCTCGTCCCTGCGGCCAACCCAATGTCAGTAGAAAGCTACCGTCGGTCTCGGCCTGGACGTCGTGCTCGAGCCCAGGACCGAGCGTCAAAAACTGGCCAACTTCCAGGTGCACCGGCCTATTGGGAAGCTGGAGTCGGATCTTTCCTGCGAGAACGTGCACCGTTGCCGTGACCTGCGCGTGATGCTCGGAGATCGTGCCGCCCGCCCTGACCACCACCAAGATGACCCGGAGATCGGGCGC
>JAGQJA010000278.1:0-917 GCA_020430845.1 Myxococcales bacterium | reverse complement strand
ACGCGAAGTCGAAGACGGCTCCGTGCTCCGCCGATGCTGGTCTACTCATGGCTTCGCCTCCGTGTTCACAATCGCAAGAGCCGAGGAACTTCGCCGCGCGCGAAGCTCGTCCACGATCGAGCGTTGTGCTTCCTTCGAGAGAAAGTCGCGGATGACGGGGAAGATCGTACTCTCCTCCAGCAAGAGGTGCTCCTCCAACTCGGCCTCGAGCGGCACCGCGATCGCCGACAGTTGGCTCCTCGCGCGCTCGTCGAGCGGCTGCCGTCGGACGTGCTCGAGCGCGCGCAGCAAGAGCGCCACCTGCTCTTCTTGCTGCGCATGCTCCACGCGCAACGTGGCGAGCGCGTTGTCCACCGCGGCTGACGATCCGAACAGTCTTGGGAAGATGCTCTCGTCTTCATCCGCGACGTGCAGGGGCAGGGCCTCGCGGAAGTATCGTGCGGCGTCGGCGCACGCTCGCGCGACCTCTGCCCCAGGCACGTCGCCACGCCGCGCTACCTCCCTGCAGAGGCCGATGAAGTGGCGGATGCGCTGGTGACACGCTTCGAGCAGCTCGACGAGGCCCGGAGGTTCGCGGCGTCGATGGGTCGAGAGGGTGAGTAGCATGGTGCTTCCGCAGTGGTTGGCTTCGGGTCTCGTCGGCGCCTGTCAGCCGTTCAGCGCGCGCGGAAAGAGGACGTTGTTCTCGAGGTGGATGTGCTCCATCAGCTCCGCTTCGAGCTTCTCGAGACCCGCGTAGAGCGCGCGCCAGGTCGCGCACGCTTCAGGCGGCGGCACGTAGCCGGTCGCGAGCTCACGCATACGTCGGAGGTTTTCGCCGTGATCGTCGTGCTCTTGCATCATCACGCGGATGGGCATGTGCACTGGAGCCCCGAGTCGCCCACCGTGGATGGCGGGGAACAGCACCTGCTCTTCCT
>JAGQJA010000277.1 GCA_020430845.1 Myxococcales bacterium | reverse complement strand
CGGGCCGCGGGGTAGACCACGTGCACGACGCCGGTACGAAACGCCCACTCGGGCAGGACCCGCACGAGCTTGCCGCTCTTCTCTTCGCGGACGCACAGGTACTCGGGCAAGAGACCGATGCCCGCGGCGCAGAGCACCGAGCGCTTCACGAACGAGAGATCGTCCGTACCCACCGGGCCGCGCAGTCGAATCGTCGCCGTCGAACCGTCGGTGTGCGTCATCACCACGCCGCCGTCGCCGATGTGGTGCCGCACGCAGTCGTGCCTCTCGAGGTCGGAGATCGCCGTCGGGAGCTCGCGCGAGGCGGCGTACGCTCGCGAGGCGTAGAGGCCGAGATCGAACGAGCCCGCCGAGCGCGCGACGAGCGAGGTGTCGCGCACGGCGCCCGCGCGCACGGCCAGGTCGAACCCCTCGGCCGCGAGGTGGACGACGCGGCTCGAGAGGTGCACGTCGACCTCGACGGCGGGGTGACGCTTGGTGAACGAGCGAACGAGGCGCGCCAACACCTCGACGCCGAGATCGTGCGGCGCGGTGATGCGGACGGGGCCGCGGAGCTCCTCTTGGAGGTCTGCGATGGCGCTCGCGGCCTCTCGGATGTCCTCGAGGGCCGGCGAGACGCGCGCGACGAGCTTCGCGCCGGCCTCGGTGAGGTCGGTGCGTCGGGTCGTGCGGTGCAGGAGCTTCACGCCGAGCTGATCCTCGAGGTGCGCGACGCTGCGGCTGACGGAGGACTTGGGAATGCCGAGGCTGCGAGCGGCCGCGGTGAAGCTCCTGTCTTCGACCACGCGGATGAACACGGCGAGGTGGTTCAGGTCCATGTGCGCCGTCTCAGTCGATCTTCTCGATCACGCGCGGGCCGTCGTGTTGCGGGCGCTCGTGCGCGTGCGCGATCCACCAGCCCGACAAGAACACGAGGAGCGCCGCCGCGAGCGCGAACAGCACCTTGGCGCCCGGGTCGGGGCGGAGCTGCTCGAGCAGCGTGCCCGCGGCCGCGCGGACCTCGTCGCTCGCGTCGGTGTCTGCGGCGAGGGCTGGCGCGTCGGCGCGAACGCGCGCGTAGTCGCCACGCGCGAAGGCGTCGACGAGCCGATCGAGCGCGGCGTCCCGTGGGAACTCGCGCGCGAAGGACGGATACCCGTCGGCCTGGGACCGCGCGTCGGCGGTCGCTTCGGGCTTCTCGCTCATCAGAGGCTGGCCGTGGCCCCGTCGCGCGCCGCCGGCGAGCTCGCGCGCGCCGCGACCCGGCTCACCTCGCCGGACGCGACGGCGCGGTGGATCACCGTGGGGCGAATGCCCGGCGCGAGGATGTGCGGCGTCACCTCACTCGACGGGAACATCTGCACGAACGCGGGCGCTCGCTTCACCCGGTCGACGATCGTGCGCTCGAGGATCATCGACGTGTACTGCTCCGCGCCGTACTCGGGCGTGTTCGCGTTGAGGATCACGTCGAGGTCCTGCCGCTTGCACAGCGCGCCGAGCCCGCGGATACGGCTCTCGAGCGGCGACCAGTTGTCGGCGCAGGTGCCGTTCTCGCTCACGCCCCACACGCCCGACTCTGTGCTCACGAAGAGCGTCTGGTTGCCCGAGGTGTGCCCGGGCGTGCGGAGGAGCATCACGCCGTCGCCGAGGAGGAGGTCGCCGTCGGTGAGCACGACGCGATCGGTGAGCACGCCACGCTTGCCGTCGGGGACGAACCACGCGCGCTGCATCGGGTGCAGATCGTCCCAGTCGTCCCACTCGCGCTTCGGAGCGAGCAGGCGTGCGTTCGGGAAGCGCGGCGCGCGGGCGCCGTCCTCGGTGCCGAGCAGCGACCGCAGGTCCTGCGTGTGGAAGTGATCGAACGCGACGTAGTCGATGTCTTCGGGGCGGAGGCCCAGGCTCGCGAGCTGCGCCTCGAGCGGTTCCCAGCGCCTCTGGACGAGCTCGGTGGCGCGCTCGCCGAACTGCTCGACGAGCCTGGCGAAGAACGGCGTCGCACGCGCGGCCTCGTAGTCCGACGGGTTGAAGAGCAGCGTGCGGAGCTCACCCTGCTGGAAGAACTGCACCAGGAGGCACCGGTGGGTCATCACGACGAACGGCACGGGCGAGACGGCCGCGTTCCAGAACGCGTACTTGGTGGGGTAGAGCAGCGTGGTGAGCGGCAGCGTGCGCACGGCGACGCAGCGCGGGCCACCGGCGAAACGATCGCGCAGACGTTCGGCCGCGCGCCGCACGGCTCGGAGCTGCGCGCCGTGGTGAGACTCGGCCCACGCCGCGTCGAGATCGGTGATGCGCTCGGTACCGGGGGGAGGGGACGCCATGGCGCGTGAGGTTAGCGGCTCGCGCCGACCGGCGCCACCGACGCGCCCCTCAGCGGCAGAGGCCGTACTTGTATGCGCCGACCGTCGGCGCGTTGGCGCCGTACACGTCGATGCAGTCCTCGAGCAGCCCGCAGTCGCCGCCCTGCCCGACGCGGCACCAGCGCTCGCACTCGGGGCCGAACAGCGGGTGCGTGGCGCAGGTGAGGCCCGGCGCGCACTCGACGATCGACGCGCACGCGTCGTAGAGCTTCTTGGTGCCGACGGGGCGGCAGTCGGACTCTTTGTCGGTCGAGAACCAGACGCAGCCGTTCGAGCCGCAGCGCGCGGCGGGGTTGCGCGGATCGCACGTGACCGCGCACACCTTGAGGTTGGGGGTCGTCGCGCCGCCCGCGCCCGTCTCGGGCTCGAAGCACGAGCCCACGTTGGCTCCGGCGCACGCGGCGCCCGCCGTGGGGCAGTACGGGCGGCACGCGCCGAACAGGCACGTGAGCTCCTTGGCGCACTGGTTGGTCGACGCGCACGCCGACCCGAGCGTCCCGGCGCCAGCGTTCACGCAGCTCGTCGCGCCCGTCGTCAGGTTGGTGACGTCGCACGTCTGCGTCGCGCCGCAGCCACACTGCGGGCTGACCACCTTGCATAGTCGGTTGGGCGGCACCGTCGCGCATGCCCCTGCGTCGGTGCCGCCCCCCGTGTCAGCGCCAGAGTCCGAAGCGCCCGCGTCGGCCGACGCGTCGCTCCCGGTGCCCGAATCGGTCCTCCCTCCGTCCGAGCCTCCAGCGTCTGACCCTCCTCCGCCCCCAGAGTCCAGGAGGCCGCTGCCCCCTTCGTCCCCGGAGTCGGTTCCGCCGTTGCCGCCCCCTTGCGGCAGACGGGGGCCCGGCTCGGTCTCTCCCTGCGCCGTCGTGGGGGGCGCGGGGCTCTCGTCCTCGAACGCCACGGGGCCCCCACCCTGGGCACACGCCCACATGAGCACCGCGACGCCACCGAGGCACGAGCCCCCGACGAGTCGCCGCGCGAGCGAGCGTTTCGTCGAGTGGAGGGGCCTGCCAAGCATCGGCGCCCTTTATCACTGCAGCTCAGGTGTTCCACCGGACGTGCAGAATTAGACGCATCCGAGACTCCTACATTGTAGGAGTGTTCACTACCCAGCCGGCCAAGAAGCGCGGAAAAGCCTCAGTGCGCGCCGGCGTCGAACACGATCTGCTGGAACGTGCAGAGGCCCTCGGGCGACGGCGCGTGGCCGCCGGGGCAGACCACGACGGTGCTCGCGTCGCCGAACGCGCCGAGGCACTCCTTCTGCAGCGCCGGGTTGTGGATGTCGTCGTCCTTGCCGACGATGAGGCACGCGTTCGGCCGGCAGGTCGGGTTGGCCCACGCGCAGTTGGGCACGCTGCCGCCGTACTCGATGACGTCGTCGGGCTTGATGCCGGGGGGCGGGTGCGTGGCGAGGCACGAGGCGAGGATCCCGCCGAAGGAGGCGCCGACGATGTCGACCTCACGGGCGGGCTTGGTGCCGATCTCGGTCTCGACGACGTCCGACAGGCTCTTGCAGATCTTGGTGACGTCGCCCTGGAACTGCTCGTCGCTCTCGTAGCCGGGGAAGGGACAGCTCACCACGGCGACGACGAGGTTCTCGGGCCACGGCTTGAAGACGTCGGCCGCCGCGGGCTTGCCATCGGAGCCGGGGATGTAGATCGTGACGCGGTCGCCGTCTTTGGGCGCGCGCGGCTCGAGCTTGATCGTGCACTTCGTGTCGGGGGCGGCGGTCGGGGCGAGGAGCGCTTGTGCGGCGCCGTTCGTCAGCTCGGCGGGGCGGTCCGAGCCCGAGCTGCACGCGAAGCCGAGGGTCGAGAGGGCGGCGAGCGAAGAGGCGAGGAGGATGCGGTGCATGACCACACGCTTTTGCATCGGGCGTGCCGCCGAATCACACGGGCTTTTTTCGAGCGCCGGACGCGGGGGCGCCCGCAACCCGCACGCCGACCACACAAACTGTCCAGCGGGTGAACAGTTCGTCGAACCGAGGGCGTCGGACACCCGCGCGCGCGGGGCCGATCCGGTCGCGTGATGCGAAGCTCAGGCCGTGAGGGTCGTCACTGGCACTTCACGAGCGGGACGAGCGGCGAGAAGTTGTTGCCGCCCGGCGGGCGCACCGCGTCCATGTCGACCATCGCCGCCTCGAGCGTCGCCTTGATCTCGGCGTAGGTCTGGCCGAACTTGTCCTCGGTCTTGGCCTCGGCCACGCACAAGAACTTCTGGACGCCGCACGCGTCGTAGACCTCGCAGCCTGGCGCCTGCGGTCCCAGCCCTCGGAGCGCGTAGTCCCCGAAGAGCACGCGGCCGCCCACGATGGTGAGCTTCACGTTGCGGGGCGTCGCCGCGATGATCGCGTCGTACGGCGCCCGACGGTCTCCGCCGACGACCATGATGTCCGCCTCGAACCCCTCGGCGATCGTCCCGATGCGCTTGTCGAGCCCGAGCACCTTGGCGGCGTTCTTCGTGACCATGTCGACGAGCATCTGCGGCGTGAGGAGCTTGTTCCAGTTGAGGTCGCTGACGCTCTTGGCCGCGCGCAGCTCGTCGAGCATGTTCTGGCTGCCGCCCATCGACCAGTCCGGCGCCAGCGCCACGGTGATGTTCGCGGCGAGGGCGGCGGGGATGTCGGTGGTCTTTCCGTAGAGGAAGAGGTTCGACGCGGGCGACCAGATGAGCTTCATGCCTTTCTGGCCCATGATCGCGAACTCGGCGGCGGTGAAGTCGGTGCCGTGGGTGATCGCCGTCTGGGGCGCGTAGAGGCACTCGGGCGTGGTCGACACGCTGCCGAGCGTGGCGAACTCCGCGCGCGCGGCGCCGTCGATGCCCTCGCCGCAGTGCACGAGGAAGGCGTCGGCGGTGTTCTCTGCGAAGGCGCGGCAGTTGGAGTCGGCGCTCGACTTCGACGGCGGGAAGATCGCGCTCGTGCGCACGCGGTCGCCGCCGAGCCCGCCGTTGTAGGCCGTGTCGATCGTGCGGGCGAGCGAGCCGTAGCAGGGCAGGGCGGTGCCCACGAGCCCGACGATGGACGTGGTGCCGGCGATGACGCCCTTGAGCTCCCCCCACTTGTTCATCTCGCAGCGCAGGTTGCCGGCGCCGTCGTACTTGGCGGGGCACCACGTGGGCTTGCCCTGCGAGGCGTCCTCGAGGCACTGCTTGACGTCGAGCATCACGCCGTAGCGCGTCTCTTTGGGCCAGTCGTCGTGGTCGTCGTACTTCTGCAGCGGGGTCCAGTCGGTCCCGTCGAAGATGTCGAACAAGATGTGGTTGTGCGTGTCGATGAGGCCTGGCGCGATCACGCCGTCGGTCGGGATCACGGTGGAGCCCGGAGCGCGCTGGGCGCAGGCGTCGCCCGGCGCGGCGCAGCCGATCTTGCCGTCGCTGCCCACGAGCACCTGACCCTCGTACGGACCGGTCGGACCGATGACGGTGCCTTCGAGGATGAACGGGCCCGTGACGATGGAGACGTCACCGTCGGTGCCGCCTCCGTCGGTGACGCCGCCGTCCTCGCCGTCGGGAGGCAGGGGGGGAGGAAAGCTCGGGCTGACTTGATCGGTGCACGCCGCGTGGCCGAGCAAAGCCAGCGCGGCCGCGAAGCCGGCGAAGCGAAGGCGCATCTTGGCAGTATAGGGGAAGGGTCCGCGTCGCGCCGCTCGCACTTCGACGCCAGAATCGCCAGTAGTTCTCCAGCAATGGCGCCATGGAGGATATCCTCCTACTTCATGGCGAAGCGCCACCGGCCGGGACGCGGCGCGGCCCGATTGTTCGCCCACGTCGAGGACGTGCTGGTCGCGGCGACGGGGGAGGACGCGTTCGAGATCGTCTTCGCGGTGGCGGCGGCGCTGCTGCTCGATCGCACGCGTCGCGACATCGCGGTGAGGATCGCGGCCGTCGCGCGCTCGCACCGCGCGCTCGACGTCAAGGCGCCGCGCCGCACGCCAGGCGAGCTGCTCGAGCGCGTCGCGGGGCTCATCGCCAAGGCCGTCTCGAGCGCGCCGAGCGAGCTCGAGGCGCTCGACGCGATCTTCGAGGCGCTCGTGCCGCGCGTCGCCAAGTCCGACAAGGGCCAGTTCTTCACGCCGCGCCACGTCGTCGACTTCGTGGTCACCGCGCTCGACGTGCGCGCGGGCGAGCGCGTCGCCGATCCGTCGTGCGGTTCGGGCGCGTTCCTCTCGCGCGCCTGGCGTGAGCCTCGCGTCCAGGGCGAGGGCGTCGACATCGACGCGCGCGCCGTCCGCGTCGCGCGGCTGCTCGCGTGCGCCGCCGGACGCGGCCCCGAGTGCGTCACGCTCGGCGACGGGCTCCGCCGAGGAGACGTCGCGTCGTTCGACGTCATCGCGACCAACCCGCCGTTCGCCGGTGCGTCGCCGCCGCTCGGGTTCGAGGTAGAGCGCGTCGTGCGCAGGCCCGAGCGGGACGCGCTCTTCCTCGAGCGCGCGCTCACGCTGCTCGTGCCCGGCGGTCGGCTCGGGATCGTCTTGCCCTACAACAAGGTGAGCGCAGACGCCTTCGCTCCCCTCCGCGCGTGGCTCGTCGCGCGCGCGCGTGTGCTCGCCGTCGTCGCCCTGCCCCGCGAGACCTTCTTGCCTCACACGGCGCAGCGCACCGTCGCGCTGTTCGCCAAGAAGCGCGCGCGTCCGCTGGCAGATGGCGAGCGCCCCGACGAGCGGGTGTGGCTCGGCGTGAGCGAGCGCTCGGGCAAGGCCTCGTCGGGCGAGCCGCTCGCGCTGCCGCTCGCGCACGATCTGGGCGAGGTGCTGTCCGAGCTGGCGCCGTTCCTCGCGCGCGAGGGCTTCTCGCGATGAGAGCCACCGTGCGCGCGCTCTCGACGCTCTCGCCCGGCCTCGTGCTCGCGCCCGAACGTTACCTCGCGGCCGAGGCCGGCGCCGCGGGGGGGACAGAGCTGGGCTCGTTCGTGGTCGAGCGCGGTGAGCGCGCACCGGTCGAGGCGCTCGACGGCGCGATCGTGCTCGACACCACCCACGCGAAGGACGGGCTCGTGGACGTCGGCGCGGCGCTCCGCACGGCAGGCTCTCGCCCCAAGAGCGCCAAGAAGCTCGCGCGGGCCGGCGATCTCCTCGTGTCGCGGCTCAGGCCGTACCTCCGCCAGATCGCGCTCGTCACCCCCGAGCTCGTCGCGGTGCTCGGGGGACGCGCCATCGCGTGCTCTCCGGAGTTCTACGTGCTCCGGGCCGCAGCGCCCGGCGCGTCGCTCGCGTGGCTCGTGCCTCTCTTGCTCGCGGACGACGCGCAGGCGGCGCTCGCCGGCGCGCAAGAAGGCGGACACCACCCGCGCGTGCCCCGGGACTCGCTCTTGGGGCTGCGCGTCGCCACGCTCACGCCCCGGGCGCGGACGGCGCTCGACGCAGAGGTCCTCGAGGCGTCGCGCGCGGTCTACGCCGCCGCGTCGCAGTGGGCTCGTGCGCTCGACGTCACCGCGCCGGCGCCCCCGGCGCAGGGTGCGCGGCGCACTCGCGATCGATCTCGTCGGTGAGCGCCGAGACGGCGCCGTTCTTGGGGTCCATCTTGATCGCGCGCCGGATCGCTCGTCGCGCCTCGTCGCACTTGCCGTCGCGAAACGCCTTGAGCGCATACCGCACGCGCTCCTCGCCGTTGAGGAACGTGAGCGGGTCGGTGCGGTTCTTGTGCCACACCGTCACGGCGCTGCCGATGGTGATGAGCGCGCACAGCCCCACGATGATCCTGCGCTTGAGGGCCGAGTACACCTGGCCGCGTCGCCACGTGGCGGCGAGGATGGCGCCCGCCGCCGCGCCCCCGATGTGCGCGGCGTTGTCGAAGCGCGCGGCGAAGCCGACGACGATCACGATGCCGAGCCAACGCGCCATGGCGCGCGTCAGCGGTCCCTTGGTGCCTTGCGTGCGCAGGCCGAGAACGAGGGCCGCGCCGATGAGGCCGCAGATCGCGCCCGACGCGCCCGCGCTGAGGCGAGGCTGCATCGAGAGGCGCCCCACGATGGCGCTCGCCGCGCTGCCCACGACGCCGGCCGCGAGGTACGTCACGGCGAAGCGCCCCTGTCCGACGGCGCGCTCGAGGAACGGCCCGACCTGGCGCAGCGCGAGCAGGTTGAAGCCGAGGTGCAGGATCGAGAAGTGGAGGAAACACGCCGTCACGAGCGTCTCGAAGCGGCTGTCGGCGATGGTCCAGTCGGACGCGTTCGCGCCGAAGAAGAGCATCGTCTGCGCCGGCACGCTCATCGCGGCCTGGATGGATCCGCTCCACGAGACCTGAGCGGCGAAGATCGCCAGGTTCGCGACGAAGAGCCAGCCCGTGAGCGGCGCCTCGGCGAACGCTGCCTCCCACGCCGCGAGCACGCCGCTGCGCCCCGCTCCCCGCTCGCTGGCCACGCCGTCGTTCACGCCGCCTCTCCCCTCCGCGGGAGAGTCCGCAGGTGAGCCCTTGGATGAGCCCGCAGCGCTCGGCGCTGCGTCGCCCGCAGCAGGTCCTGCGGGAGGGTCCGCGTGGGTCGTGGCGTGACGCCCGGACGGCGGATCGGTGGAGTCCGTCACCCGGAGGTCATACGCACGAGCACGCCCGATTGCACGCTCTGGATGCAAACCCGCCGGCCCAGGGCCTTGTTCCCGCGCCCGCCGAATTGTTGTCCGCTTTTTGCGAGCCCTGATACCCGAGCTTCAATGGACATGCTCGTCCGCGGGACCTTGCTCTTCCGCCGAATGGCTCGGAACGGCTACGGCTCCGTCCTGACGTGTGTGCTCGCCGCCTACGTGGTGTGCGGCGGCCCGACCTCCTCCAACTGGCCGACCTTCCTGGTCGCGTCGGTGGTCTGGGCCTTCTTGCTCGCGCGCCGGCTGGCCAAGAAGCTCCGCCTCACGGGCGAGGCGCCGTTCCTGCTCGACGTCGAGCTCGGCGCGCTGCTCGCGGTCGGGCTCGACGCGGCGCTGCTGCGCGTCGAAGGCAACCTCTCGGGGCGCTTCTCGCCCGCGATGTACGTGCTCGTCGCGCTCGTCGCGTCGTTCGCGCGACCGGCCGCGGGCCTCGTGGTGGTCCTCTGGGTGGTGGGGCTCGACGCGGCCATCCGCGCGGCGTCGCTCGACGAGACCAACCTCGAGGTGCTCGCGACCCACGCCGGCTTCGCCTTCGCGTTCGCGCTGCTCAACCTGCTCTTGCTCCGCGCCGAGGTCGCGCGCATCCGCGTGACCGCCAAGAGCCGCGTAGAAGAGGAGCTGTCCCGCCTGCGCGACGACGCGCGCAGCTACCGCCTGCTCGGCGGCGGCGAAGGATCGACCGAGGGGGACGAGGAGCGCCTCACGCGCTCGAGCGTCGAGGAGATCCACCAGAGCGTGCACTACGCGCTCGAGCTGCTGCGTCGGTGCCTGGGCCTCCACACCGCCGTGCTCTTGTGGCGCAACGACGCCGGCACGCACCTCCGCATCAGCGAGCTCTCAACGGCGTCCGACGACGTGAGCGACGCGCCGTTCGCCGTGGGGGACGGCGTGCTCGCCGCCGTGGTCTCCAACCAGGCGCCGGTGATCCTCTCCAAGCTCAAGCCGGCCCACAAGGTGCCCTACTACGCGGGCCCGTGCCCCGTGCGCACCATCGCGGCGCTGCCGGTGCTCGAGGACGGCGTCGTGCGCGGCGTGCTCGCGCTCGACCGCGTCGACGATCGGCCGTTCACGCCGCACGAGCAGGAGCTCGCGGCGCAGGCGGCGCGTTACTGCCAGCGCGCGATCCAGAACGAGCGCGTGTTCGTGCAGCTCGAGCGCGCCAAGGTCGAGCAAGGCAAGCTCTATCGCGCGGCGCAGTCCCTGGGCGCGTCGTTCAGCGAGCGCGACGTGCTCGACGCGGGCGTGCGCGCGGCCCGCGAGATCGCGAGCTTCGACCTCGCCGCCGTCACGATCTTCGACGAGGCGAAGAAGACCCACGAGGTGTGCGCGGCCGAGAGCGAGGGCGGCAAGATCGACGCGCTCGTCGGTCAGCGCTTCAAGCACAACACCGGGCTCGTCTCGATGGTCGTCGAGAACCGTTTCCCGCTCCCGTACCGCGGCGACTTCGACCCCGCGCACCAGATCGTGCTCACCAAGCGTATGCCGTGGCCCGCGCTGCCGAGCCTGCTCGTGCTCCCTCTGCTCGTGCACGACCGGCCGCTCGGCACGCTCATCCTCGGCGCCAAGCGCCGGCACGCGTTCGGCGACGCCGTGCGTCCCACGCTCGAGGTCCTCGCCAGCCACCTCGCCGTCAGCCTCTCCAACGCGCGTGTCGTGCACCAGCTCGAGACGATGGCCACCACCGACGGCCTCACGGGCTTGCTCAACAAGCGCGCGATGCTCGACGCCGCCGAGCAGCGGGTCGCGGCGGCGGCGCGTTTCAAGCGCAAGCTGAGCGTGCTCGTGACCGACATCGATCACTTCAAGAAGGTCAACGACACCTACGGCCACGACGTCGGCGACCAGGTCATCCGCGGCCTCGGCGCCGTGCTCACGCGGCAGAAGCGCAACACCGACGTCGTCGCGCGCTTCGGAGGCGAAGAGTTCGTGGTGCTCTGCGAGCAGACCGACGAGGACGGCGCGCTGCTGCTGGCCGAGCGCATCCGCGAGGAGCTCGAGCGCACCAAGTTCCAGAGCGCCAACGGGTCGCTCTCGGTCACCTGCTCCGTGGGCGTGGCCACGTTCCCCGGCGGCGGCACCACGTGGGAGGAGCTGTTCAAGGCCGCCGACGAGGCGCTCTACGCGAGCAAGCGCGGCGGACGAAACCGCGTGACGGCGTGGCAGCCGCAGAGTGTGTCCCGCGTGCGCGTGGGCTGAGCGCGGGCCCGACCTCCTGCCAAAGAGCCCCGCCTCGCGAGCGGCTCGTGGTGCGCTTCTGGGGGACGATCGCCTTTACACGGGCCCCCGGCGTGCGCATATTTCGTGGCCACGCGAGGTTGCCATGAGCGAAGACAAGCCGAGGCCGATGGATGACGTGAAGGAGGGCCTGGGTCTCCTCTTGCGCGCGGCGAAGACCGCCGCCAAGGGCATCCCCACCGACAACGTCGAGAACATCGTGGTCGAAGGCGCCAAAGAGGTCGGCCGCGCGTTCGAGACGGTCGCGAGCACGATCGACGACATGTGGAACAAGGCGACCGGCAGCTCGCCGCCCCCGGCCGACGCGCCCCCCGCCGACGCGCCGCCGGCCGACGCGCCTTCCGCCTCGAGCACGGCCGCACCGTCCGACTCGGCCGCGCCCGCCGAAGACGCAGACAAGCCGCCGGAGGCTTCGTCGACGTCGGGCGAAGAGCCGCGCGGTCCGCGTATCGGCTGAGGCGTCCGCGTGTGCGCCGCGTCCGCGTGACGGCCTCCGCCGCGTGACGCGAGAGAGGGACACGCGCCGGGCCTGCCTAGGTCACAGCGCGGTTCTTCACGTAGCGCACGCCGCCGTGGTCCGACCACGCGAGCGCGTCGCCGTCCCGCACCACACGCACCAGGCGCTGCTCGTCTCCCGGGCCCACCGGCGCGACGAGCGTCCCGCCGTCCGGCAGCGCGCGCAGCCACGCTTCGGGCACGCGGTCGACGGCGAACGTGCACGCGACCTTCTCGAAGCCGTCCCAGAGGTCGGTCGACGCGACGGCGTCGGCCTCGAACGTCGTGACGTTGCTCCGGCCCGCGAGGGTGCGCGCGCTCCACGCGGCGAGCTCTGGGTCGATCTCGATCGTGCGCACCGCGCCGCGAGGGCCCACGATGGCCGACGCCAGCGCCGCGCCGTACCCCGACCCGCTGCCCAGCTCGACGAGGCGATCGCCCTCGCCGAGCTCGAGCAAACGGAACGTGAGCAGATACGCGTGCGGCGCGCTGATGGTCGCGTCGCCCGTGTCGTCGAGCGGGAGCGGCGTGTCCTCGTAGGCGCGCGAGCGGTCACGCGGGCGAACGAAGAGACGCCGGTCCACGTCGATCATCGCCTGCATCTGCCGCGCGTCGAACGGGCCCAGCTGGCGCTCCACGTCGCGGACGAGCGCCACGCGGGCCGCTCGGTCTGGGTCCGTCGCGGCGTCGATCATCGGGTCAGAACGTCGCGCGCCCGTCGGCGCACGTGTCCTCCGGCCCGAGGCCGTAGTTGTCTTTCAAGAACGTCGTCAGCGTCGGCTCGTCGACGCACTCGGCCTTGTACGTCCAGCCCCACGCGGCGGCCGCCACCGGCACGTCGAGGAGCGGGTCGGGGGTGATGACGACGCGCGCGCGTACCGCGCTGCCCGCGCATTTGGGATCGTCGGGCACCGCAGCGGCGGCCTTGCGCAGGCCCTCGACGATCGCCGTGCACGCGGGCCCCGGGTCGCACTTGTACGAGAGCACCACGCCGCCGTGCTCGAGCGCGTGGATCGTGTAGCCGCGCGGCACGGGCGCCGCGTACTCGCGGAACGCCGCCCACACGGGGTAGTGCGGTCCGCTCGACGGCGGGTTGGAGTTGTAGGTGAGCTGCTCGGTCTCGGGCACGTGCTGCGGCGAGACGATCGCCGGCGCGTCGATCACCACGGGGCAAGACGCGGCGGGGCGCCGGGGCACGTTGGTCCGGTCGCGCGGGCCGGACGGGGCCGGGGTGGGGGCGGGGCCGCCGTCGTCGCTGGAGCTGCACGCGACGACCACGGCCGTGCACGCGAAGAGAGAGAGGCACAAGGAAAGAGAACGCACGCCCACATGATACATCGCCGCGCCCGGCGCGTAGTCGCGTTCGCCGACTGTCACCTTAACTGCGCCGCCGTCGCCCGAGCGTCCCCGCGCGCAGGTTGGCGATCCCGAGCGCCGCGCGGTTGTCTAGGGGCGTGTCGTCGGACGTGAACGA
>JAGQJA010000276.1 GCA_020430845.1 Myxococcales bacterium | reverse complement strand
GTGCTCGAGCTCGGCGTCCGCGGCGGCGAGCCCGCGCCGCCGTTCGCCATCGACGCGCTCGTGCGCGGGGCCACAGCGTGAGCACGTACATCACGCGCGAGGGGGCGAAGGCGCTGCAGGCCGAGCTCATGGACCTGCGGCGCAACCACCGCCCCAAGATCGTGCAAGACGTGGCCGAGGCCGCGGCGCAGGGCGATCGGAGCGAGAACGCCGAGTACATCTACGGCAAGAAGAAGCTCCGCGAGATCGACCGGCGCATCCTCTTCCTGATGAAGCGCCTCGAGACCGTCACCGTCGTCGACCCGAGCGATCGCGGCGACGCCGCCGCCGACAAGGTGTTCTTCGGGGCGACCGTCACGGTCGAGGACGAGGACGGCAAGCGCTCGACCTACCAGATCGTCGGCCCGGACGAGATCGACCTCACGCGCGGCCGCGTCAGCCACCGCTCGCCGATCGCGATGGCCCTGATGAAGCGGGCCGTGGGCGAGACCGTGCTCTTCCGCAAGCCGAGCGGCGAGGTCGAGCTCACCATCCTCAGCGTCGAGTACCGCTGAGGCGGTGCCGGACCCGCTGCCCGCCGACGTGACCAAGAGCTGACACGCGGCGTCCCTGGACGCGTCTACGCTCCCAAGGTGCCCGACGCTGTGAAGGATGCGGCCGCCGGCGCGGCTCCGTCGGCGCGCCCCACCAACGTCTCTCGCACGACGTTCCATGTCGCCTCCGGCGTCGTCTCGCTCGCGCTCCTGCGGCTGGCCCCCGAGCGCTGGTGGCTCGTCGCCATCAGCGGGAGCATCGCGGCGTCGGGCTACGCGATGGAGATCGCGCGCCGCCGGAGCGACGCCGTCAACGCGCGCCTCATGCGGCTCTTCTCGGCGATCGCGCACCCGCACGAGCGCCACCAGGTCAACTCGTCCACGTGGTACGTGAGCGCGCTCTTGCTCATGGCGATCGCGTTCCCCCTGCGCGCGGCCGAGCTCGGCGTCATCGTGCTCGCGCTCGCGGATCCCGCGGCGGGGATCGTGGGGCGCCGGTGGGGGCGTACGTCGCTCCGGGCCAACCGCTCGCTCGAGGGTACGGCGACCTTCGCGCTCGTCGCGTTCGCCGTCGCCGCGGGCTGGATGGTGCTCATGCAGGGCGCCACGTGGTCGACGGCGCTCGCGATCGCCTCGGTGGTGGCGGTGGTCGGGGCAGCGGTCGAGCTCGTATCCACGCGGATTGATGACAATTTCGGCGTCCCGGTGAGCTGCGCGCTGGCGGCCGCGGCGATGCAACGGCTCTTGGGCGGCGGCTGAGACGCCCGGGGACGCGGGCCGCTGGGCTCGCGGGGGCCTGTGCTGATACGCTACCCCGGAAGTGCAGGATCGTCCGTCGTTGGAACCTCTGTCGTCGACGTCGCTCGGCCAGTACAAGGTGCGCGCGCGCATCGGGTCCGGCGGCATGGGCGACGTCTACGACGCGATGCACACGTCGCTGCAGAAGCGCGTGGCGATCAAGACGCTGCGCGCGCGGTTCCTCGAGGACGAGACGGTCGTCGCGCGCTTCCTGCGCGAGGGGCAGCTCGCGTCGCGCATCCGGCACCCCAACATCGTCGACGTCACCGACGTCGGGATCATCGGCGGGCTGCCGTGCCTCGTCATGGAGCACCTCGAGGGCGAGTCGCTGAGCGCCCGCATCAAGCGAGAGCGCGCGATGCGCCTCGACGAGCTGGTCGACCTGCTCCTGCCCATCGTCGCGGCCGTCGACTTCGCGCACGAGCACGGCGTGCTCCACCGCGACATCAAGCCCTCGAACATCTTCCTCTCGCGCTCGTGGAACGGCGAGATCGTCCCCAAGGTGCTCGACTTCGGCATCTCGAAGCTCGTGCACGAGTCGGCGCAGGCCGCGCTCACCACCGACTCGGCCTTCGTGGGCACGCCTCAGTACGCCTCGCCCGAGCTGATGCGCGCCGACAAGGCGACCGACGGTCGCTCCGACCAGTACTCGATGGGCATCGTGCTCTACGAGGGCGCGACGGGCACGCGGCCCTTCTCGGACAAGGCCGGGAACTTCGTCGCGCTCGCGATGGCGATCTGCGCCGGCGAGCTCGCGCCCCCGCGCACGGTCAACCCCGACATCCCCGAGTCGTTCGAGCGCGTCGTGATGCGCGCCTGCGCGCTCCGCCCCGAGGAGCGCTTCCTCTCGATGAAGCACCTCGGCGAGGCGCTGCTGCCGTTCGCGAGCGAGCGCGCGAAGGTGATCTGGTCGCCCACGTTTCGCTCCGGCGGCCACGCGCACGAGCCGATCTCCCGCGTCGACAACACGGCGCTGCTCGACCTCCCGCCTCCGCCCGGCGCGTCGAGCTCCACGGTCGCGAGCGGCGTTTCCGAGGCGATGACGCCCGGCTCCGGCTCTGGGATCGCGTTCGCGCCTTCGTCGATGGCCGCGCGGACGGGGCCGTTCTATCCGTCGAGCGGGCCCATGAACGCGGGCGTGCCGTCGGGGAGCATGCCGCCCTCGATGGGCTCGGGCCTCGCGTCGGGGAGCTTTCACCCAGGCCCACACATGCACAGCGGCAGCGGCACGCCGCCGGCGGCCGCTTACGATCGCACGCCCAGCTACGGGCACGGTGGTGTGTCGACGAGCGGCGGCGTCGCGCCCGCGCAGGGGTCGCGCACAGGCCTGCTGCTCGGCGTCGCCGGTGCGCTGGCCGTCGTGGGCCTCATCGCGGTCGCCGTGGTCAAGCTCCAGAGCCGCACACCGACGCCCGTCGTGGCCACGGCCGCGACGCCGTCGGGCGTGCCCGCGGGCACGGGCGCTCCGCCCGCGGTCGGCGAGTTCGCCATGATCATCAAGACCGCGCCCCCCGAGGCCGACATCTTCATCGACGGGGCACCGGCCGGGCGCGGTGAGGTCAAGCGCACGTTCCCCCGCGACGGCGCCCAGCACACGCTCCGCGTGTCGGCGGTGGGCTACCAGTCGTCCGACCTGCAGTTCAACGAGACGCAGCTTCCCCCCACGCTGATCCAGCTGCGGCCCGTGCCGACGCCCGTGGTCACCGCGGCCGCAGGCGGGGGCCACAAGCACACGCGCCCGCCGCCGCCTCCGCCGCCCCCCGCCACGACCGGAAAAAACCCGGACAACCGCCCCAGGACGGATAACATCGACCCCTGGGAAAAATGACGAGATGGTGGCGATGCGCCGCCGCGAGCCTGGCCATCGGGTGCGCGGTGCTCGGCGCAGTGGGACAAGCTGAGGCGCAGGGCTCCGAGAAGGCGGCGGCCGACCGGCGCGCGCGCGATCTCTTCACCAAAGGCGACGCAGCGTACGCGGAGGGGCGCTACGAGGAGGCGTACGCCGCGTTCAAAGAGGCCTACGACCTCAGCGGGCGCGCGCAGCTGCTCTACAACGTCTCCAACTCCCTCGAGCGCCTCGGCCGCTACGAAGAGGCCGCGGCCGCGCTCGAGAAGTACCTCGCCAGCGGCAAGGCGCGCGACCGCGACGTGGTCGAGAAGCGCCTCGCGAACCTCAAACAACGCGTCGAAGAGAAGAAAGAGCAAGAGCGCGTCGCCAAAGAGGAGCGCGAGCGCAAGGAGCGCGAGGCCGAAGAGAAGCGCAAGAAGGAGCTCGAAGAGGCCCGCAAGCGCAACAAGCCGCAGCCGTGGGAGCAGAGAGAAGAGAAGCCCTCGGTGGTGCTGCCGGCGATCCTGATCGGCACCGGCGCGGCCGCGCTCGTCGCGGGCGGGGTGTTCGGCGTGCTCACGCTCGGCGCACGCAGCGACGCAGAGGGCGGCTGCACCGGCAACCTCTGCGGGGCCGACGCGCGCGACGCGCTCGATCGCGAGAAGACCTTCGGGCTCGTCGCCGACATCGGGTTCATCTCGGGCATCGTGCTCGGCGGCGCGGGCATCGCGCTGCTGCTCACGAGCAAGGGCCCGCCTCCCAAGCGCGGCGGCGGTAGCCCCAGCGTCGCGCTCGCGCCGCACGGCGCGGGCGTCGGCCTCGTCGGGACGTTGCCGTGAGGATCGCGCGGGCCATCGTGGGCGCGATGGCGCTCCTCTCGGTCGCGAGCTGCTCGCTGACGAAGACGTCGTTCGACGAGTGCAAGACCAACGAGCAGTGCCGCGGCGCGTTCGGCAACCTGCAGGTGTGCGGCGGCGACGGGATCTGCGAGGGCATCAAGCCCAACGCGCGCTGCTCCGTGGCCTTTCCAGAAGACCTCCTCGCGCGGCCCAAGAACTTCCCGAAGGCGATCATCGTCGGCGTGCTCATGGATCGCAGCGTCGAGAGTCAACGCGCGCGCGAAGACGCGGTCCGGCTCGCTGCCCGCCAGGTCAACGAGGAGAAGGGCGTCGACGGGCGAGCGTTCGGCGTCGTCTTCTGCGACGTGGCCGAGGACGTCAAGTACGACTCCCTCAAGCGCACCGAGGCGGCGGTCGCGAGCGCGCGTTACCTGGCCGACGCGGTGGGCGTGCCCGCGATCGTGGGGCCCAGCTCGTCGACGGACGCGATCGCCGTCTTCGACGCGCTCAAGACGTCGAACGTGCTCGTCATCTCGCCCTCGGCGACGAGCCCCGCGCTCACCGGGCGCGACGTGGCGAACGCCACCGACGCGAGCCCCGGCCTGCTCTGGCGCACGGCGCCGCCCGACACGCTCCAGGGCGAGGCGATGTCGCGGCACATCCGCGCGGCGTTCCCTCAGGTGAGCTCCGTGGCCGTCATCAACGAGCGGGGACCGTACGGCGACGCCCTGGCGAAGGTGTTCGCCGACAGCTTCGCGCGCGAGGGGCGGACCGTGAAGCCCTTCGCGTTCGACACGGGATCGACCGGTCAACGAGACGCGGCGGTGGTCGACGCCGGCGGCAGCGCGCTCCCCGTGGTCCTCTTCATCTCGTCGCAGACGTCCGACGCGGTCGCCTTCCTCAACTCGGCGGCCACGCTCCAGAGCTACGCGACGGTGAACATGTTCCTCACCGACAGCGCCGCCAACAAGGACCTGCTCAGCGGCGCCTCGGGCGCGCGCGCCCTGTTCCCTCGCGTCGCGGGCAGCCGACCGGCTGTGCCCGCGGGCCCCGTGTTCGAGCTCTTTCGTACGAGCTTCACGGCCGCGTTCAAGCAGGACCCCAACACCTTCTCCTTCGTGCCCCACACGTTCGACGCGGCCTGGCTCACGTTCTACGGCGCGGCGTACGCCCTCAAGCGAGAGAACAACATCACCGGCGGCGCCATCGCGAGAGGCCTGCGCCGGCTGAGCGCCGGGCCCGAGGTCCGCATCGGCCCGGGCACCTGGACGGGCATCGTGACCGAGCTCGGCGCCGGCAAGTCGATCAACGTCACGGGCGCGTCGGGCGTCCTCGACTTCGATCCGGTCACCGAGGAGACCTCGGGGCTCGTCGACATCTGGAAGATCTCGGCCGACGGCGCGGCCATCGAGACGCTCTCGACGATCGATCCTCGCTGAGGCGTCGCGCCGGAGCGCGCCGACGGGCGTCGGTCAGTGGATGACCGCGAGCGGGCCGTCGAACAGCTCGACCCCGCCGAGCGCCGCGCGGCGGAGCGCGATCACCTGATCGGGCTCGCAGGCCGCGGCGAGCGCGTGAGAGCTCGTGGCGACGATCCACTGCGCGCCGGGGAGCGCGCGCCGCAAGAGGGCGGTGAGGTCGCGCAGCACGGCCGGCTCCTGCTGGCTCTCGACGTCGTCGATCGTGATCACGATCTCGGCCTGTCGCAGGTCTTCGCGCGTGGGGTACGCCGCCGCCAGCGCGCGCACGCCGAGGGCGCCGAACGACGCGAGGTGTCGCGCGCCCCGGGGTAGGGCGTCGAAGGCGATGAGCTCTCCGTCGTCGGCGCGCATGCGCGGCTCGAGCGTGCGCGGGTCGACGCCGGCGTACACGAGGCCGAACGGAGAGAGCAGGACGTCGACGGTCTCGCGCATCGCGGCCTCGAGCGCGACGAACCTCTCGCCCTCTCCGTCGTGCGGCAGCGCCCTGGCGATCGTCGCGTACGCGAGCGCCTGCTTGGTCTCGCGCGCCAGGTCGGCCCGCGTCGGATCGTCGAACGTGGCCGAGGCCCGCACGTCGTGGCGGAGCAGCGTGCGCTCGGGCGCCGTGAGCACGGTGGGGGCGCGTGAGAACCAGCGCGCGCCCGAGAGAGAGAGGAAGGCGAAGCCACCCTCGGCCTGCGCGCGGCGGTCGAAGATCGCCTGCTCTCGTCTCCGCGCGGTCGTGACCTCGGGCGTCTCGCCTTCGAGTGACACGTTGGGCCCCGTCACCACGAGCGGGTGGGGACGCGCGGGATCGTCGCTCGAGAGCAGCCAGTGCGCCACGCACGACGGCGTCCCCGGCTCGCGCGGCGCGGGGGCACGCGCGGTCAGGCCTGCGACCTCGGGCGCCTCGACCGTCCCGACCCGCGGGTGTCGCGGAGGCGCGACCAGGAGCGGCAGCGCGTGCCCGGGGCGCGTCTGCGCGAGCGCCGCGAGCAGCGACGTCTTGCCCGTGCCGTCTGCGCCGAAGAGCACGGTCATGGGCCGCGCCGACGGGGCCGTGCGTTCCGCGGCCTCTTCGTCGGTGGGCCACGGCGTGTCGTCGAGCGATAGCTCGAGATCCTCGAAGGGACCGACGCCGACGAGCTGCAGTCCGACGAGCCGCATCGGCTCGAAGGATACCTCAGGGGCAGCGGGTCAGCCCGGCGATCCAACCGTCGACGACGGACGTGCCGACCGGATCGACGAGCTCGGTGCCGAGCGCCGGCATCCTCGCGCCGTCGGTGGCGTGCATGCGCAGCGACACGAGCGAGCGTGAGGGGCTGCCGGGCGCCACGAGCCTGGCGCCGACCACGCCGAGATCGCCGGCCTCGGGCGCGACGTCGCACAGCCCGGTGTCGCCAAAGGTACGCGAGAACCGCATGTCTGCGCTGCTGCGACCCGGTCCGCCGGGTCGATGGCAAAAGCTGCAGTTTGCATGCAAGTAGCTACGCGCGCGGGCCTCGAGCGTGCCCGTCGTCGCGTCGCCCGGCACGGGTAGGGGCGTGCGCGCCGCGGGGGAGGGGAGCGGCGTCGCCGGATCGAAGAGGCCGAGCCGCGCGAGGTGCGTGAGCTGGTTCTCCGTCACGCCGCCCGGGTACGTGAAGTCGCGATCGAGCTGCGCGGTCTCGGGGCCGAGCGACGCGCCCGCGGCCTCGGTGTGACACCCGCGGCACTGGCCGCGGCTCGGGAAGGTCCACGTCTGTCCGCCGACGACCTTGGTCTTGCCGCCCTCGAGCAGGGTGGCGTCGGTGCCCTGCGCGTTCCACTCGTAGCTGTAGCCAGCCCACACGCCGTCGGTGTGTCGCACGAACAGGCGCGTCTCCACCGGCGCGCCACCGAGCGCGAAGCTCTTCACGAGCACGGTGCCGATGGGCAGCTCCCAGTCGCCGTCGGCGCCGACGCGGATCTTCTTGCCGGCGGGGACCGACATCCAGCGCGACTTGACCGC
>JAGQJA010000275.1:3577-5414 GCA_020430845.1 Myxococcales bacterium | reverse complement strand
AGCGGCCCGCTCGCGCGCACGCGCGCGAGCGGGTCGCTGCCTCCCGACGCGGGCGACGGGGCGGCGCCGCCGAACAGCGAGAGCTGTCCAACGGCGGCGGCCCCCTCGCCGCGCTCGAGCGCGAAGCCGAGGAGCCATCGCGCCTCGAGCCCGTCGAGCAGCGTCACGCCGGGCACCATCTGCGAGAACACGCGCCGAAAGAAGCTCGCGCGCGTCTCGGCGCGGCCCCCACCGCGCGCCACGGCCTCGACCTGCTTCGGCGTCCCGACGACGAAGAGCGCAGCGCTCACTTCGTGACCGCGACCGCCAACGAGAGCGGCTCGGCGAGCGCGCCGGGGTCGTAGAGCCACGCGTACGCGGCCTGGCTCGCGAGCACGCGCTTCACGTAGCCTCGCGTCTCGTCGAACGGCACGAGCTCGACCCACATGTCGAGGGGCTCGGCACCGCGCGCCGCGACCCAGCGGTCCACCGCGCCCGACCCGCCGTTGTACGCACACACGGCGAGCGCCGGGTGGCCGTGCTTCGCGCGGAGCTTCCCGAGCAGCTTCGTGCCGAGGGCCACCGAGACCTCGGGCTTGGCTAGCGAGGCGTCGTCGAACGGGAGCCCCGTCCCGGCCGCGATCCACTTGGCCGTCGGAGGAATGAGCTGCATCAGGCCGATCGCGTTCGCGTGGGACCGCACGCCGGCGATGAAGCCCGACTCTTCGCGCATGATGGCCCACACGAGCGTCGCGGGGACGCCGTAGTCGGCGCTCGACTTCACGACGTGGGGCTCGAACGGGCGCGGATACGCGATCTCCCACAAGCCGCGCCAACGACCCTCGGGATAGTGACTCAGGTGATCGCTCAGGCGCGAGCGCGAGAACGAGATGCCCACGTCGGGCGCGCCCGCGCGGTTGAAGAGCGACGCCACCGTCCACACCACGTCGTGATCCGCGTCGTCCGCGAGCGCGCCCGAGCGGATCAGCTCGGCGCGAGCCAGATCGATCTCGCCCACCTCGAGCAGGCGCAGGGCGAGCACGAACGCCGGGGTGTCGAAGACCGCGTGCTTGCCCGACGGCGACGCGGCGCCCTTGTCCTTGTCTGCGGCGTCCTTGAGGAGCTTGGCCGCAGCCGCGGCATCGGCCCGCGCGAGCCGCGCGTGCGCAAGCAGCATATAGAAGGCGAGCGGATGCCGTTCGACGACCTTCGCGTAGCGCGCGCGAGCGTCGGCGACGTCCCCGAGCTCCTCGGACGCACGCGCCCGGAAGTACTCGGCGCGTCCCGCCGTGGCCCAGTGCTGATCGTCGGGCGTCAGCGCGACGATGCGATCGAGCAGCTCGGCGGCGCCGCGCCAGTCGCGACGCGCGAGCCGCGGCAGGGCCACGCGAAAGAGCGCCTCGGGCCCCATGTCGCCCTCGGGGTACGTCGAGGGCACCGAGAGCAGCATCTCGTCGGCCTTGGCGTCGCTGTCGGGCTCGCCCAGCTCGCGCAGCGTGAGCGCGCCGCGAAAACGTGCGTCGTCGGCGAGCCGATGCGTCGGAAAGCGTGACTCGAGCGTCGAGAAGTAGCCGATGGCGACGCGTGGGTCCTTGCCCGCCACGGTCTTCGCTGCGGTGTACAGCACCGTGACGAGCGCCGGATCCTTGTCGCACGCTTGCACCGCGTCCGCCCACGCCTCGGGGACGGGCTTCTTGGCCTTTCGTGCGGCGTGCGCGCGCGTCTGAGCCGCCTTGCAGCGCGCCTCTGCGCTAGCGCGCTCGGCGAGGACGGCCGACGCGAGACCGAACGCCTGCGCAGCGTCGCCGGCGTCGAGCCACGCCTGCGCCTGCCGCGCGCGGCTCATGTCGTCGAGCGC
>JAGQJA010000275.1:0-3505 GCA_020430845.1 Myxococcales bacterium | reverse complement strand
GCCTCGACCATCACGCGCGTCGCGCGGTCGAGCGCCTCACGCGCGTGCGCGGCCGGAGGACCGGCGACGCCGTCGAGCAGCGCGCTCGCGATCTTCATCTCGGTGTCGACCCAGCGCGAGCCGTGCGCGTGTCGCGCGATCGACGCGCGCCAGAGCGGTAGCGCCGCGGCCCGGTCTCCCTTCTGGGAGAGCGCCTCGGCGCGCAGGATGTCGACGTCACCGCGCGCAGCGAGATCTCCGGGCACGCCCTCGAGCAGCGCCAGAGCGCGATCCGCCGTGCCGACGCGCCCCGCCGACTGCGCGGCACGCAGACGCGCGTAGCCCCGGAGCGGACACGCGTCGGCGCTC
The DNA here is from genome assembly GCA_020430845.1 of Myxococcales bacterium. GTDB lineage: Bacteria > Myxococcota_A > Polyangia > Polyangiales > Polyangiaceae > Labilithrix. The sequence goes on along the minus strand of JAGQJA010000275.1, from coordinate 3,157 downwards.
GCGCGCTCGAAGGCGGTCGCGGCCTCGGCGTGCGCCCCTTGCGCCGCGAGCAAGCGACCCTCGAGGTAGTCCCACGCGCACGCCTTGGCTCCGGCGGGCGACTCCTTCTCGGCGGCGCGCAGCGCCGCGACGGCGCCCGCGTGGTCTCCCGCGCGCTCGAGCTTGGCCACCTCGGCGAGCCGCGCGTCGTCGAGGGCGACGTCGAGCGCCACGGCGCCCGGCTCGTCGGGCCGCGCCGCGGAGCCGGACGCAGAGGCGCGCGGCGCGACGTCCCCCGGAGCCGCCGCCGGCTTGCGACACGAGGCGCCGAACGCGACGACGACGAGGCCCGCGGCCGCCAGCAACGTGCCGGCCATGAACGCGCTCGTGCGCGCGCCCTTGGACGGCGTCGACGCCCGTGCGCGCTCGCGTCGTCGAACGTCAGTCATCTCGTCTCACCCACTTGCTCGCGAACGCCTCGTCCCCTGCTTCGTCTTCCTTCTGCTCGACGGCTTTCTTCGCGCGCGCGCGGAACTTCTCCTTGTCGCGCTCGACCACAGCGTGCTCCGCCTTGCGCTGGGCAAGCGCGGCGAGCGCCTCCGCCTCTTGCGCACGCGCGCGCGCGACCACGTCCGCTGCGCGCGCGACCTCCCCCTCGAGCTCCTGCGCCTCGGCGCTCGCCGCGACCTCCCACGCGTCGCCGCGCGCGAGGTCGACGGCGCGAAGGGCCCCACGCTCCAGCTCCGCGCGCTCGGCGTCCCTGCGCTGCTGCGCGCGCGCCTCCGCCTCGCGACGTCGCTCTTCGGCGCGCTCTCGCTCGTGCTCCGCGCGGCCGCGCGCCTTCACGGACTCACCGAGCTCTGCCTTGGCGGTGTCGACCCCACGCCCGCGGACGTCGAGCAAGGGGTCGAGCGGGTACTTCGCGCTCGCCATGGGCGGGAGTCTACCCCAGCCGCGCCCGCGGTTGCGCACGAGTCTCCCGGCCGTATCGTGAGAGGGATGGGGGAGCACGATCTTCCGCCGACGCGCCCCGCGACGCGCATCGCGGCGAGGATCCACGACGCGGTGGGCCCGCTCTGGACGCGGCTCGTGCTGCCCGCGATCGCGTGCGCGACCATCGCGTCGGACGTCGTGCGGACCGAGCCCGGCGGGGACGGGCCGCGCGCGGGGCTGATGCTCGGGGCGGCGCTCTTGCTCCTCGCGGGGCCCCTGCTCGGCCGACATCGGAGCCGCCGGTGCACGCTCGTCCTCGAGGACGGCGCGATCGACGTCGAAGGCGCGGGTCTGCTCGATCAGCGCATCCGCGCCCGTGATCTCACGGGGGCCTCCGCCACGCGCGCTCCAGACGGCGACGTGACGCTCGCCCTCGGCTCGACGCAGCGCGGCGATCACCCGATCCTTCTCGAGCTGCCCGACGAGCGCGCGGCAGACCGCATGCGTGACGCGCTCGGCGTGGGCCACCACGGCTTCGGCCGCCTCACGTGGTCGCTCGGCGCGGGCACGGCCGACAGCGCGATCCGCGGCGCTCGGATCGCCGTAGCGCTGCCGCTCGTCCTGTACGTCGCGTACCGCATCGTCGTGGAGGCCCCCGGGACCGGCGCTCCGTGGCCCGAAGGCTTGATCCTCGCCGTGCTCGCGCCCGTGGCGATCCTGCTGATGGCCGCCGCGCGCGCGCGACCTCGCACGCTGACGATGGACAAGCGTGGCATACATTTCCCTACAGACGGAGGGCGACTCGTCATCCCGTTCGCCGACGTCATCGAGATCGCCGCGTACCCGCGCCTTCTCGCGCTGCAGCTGACGCGACGCGAGGGCCCCGTCACCATCCCGGTCGACGACGCGCGCCACCGCCGCGCGGGGCTCAGTGAGCTCGAGCGGCGTCACGTCGTGGACCAGATCAGCGCGGCCTCGCATCGCGCCCGCGGCGTCGGCCCGAGCGCCCCCGACCGGGCGAGCGTCGACGCGCTCCTGCCGCGCCCGGGCGAGTCGGTCGATCTCTGGCTGGCGCGGCTCGAGGCGCTCGGGCGTCTTCTCGAGTCGGGCGCGAACGTGAGCTACCGCGGCGGGGTCACCGAGGCCGAGATGTGGGCCGTGCTCGAGGACGCCGACGCGCCGCCCGTGGCGCGCGTAGGCGCGGCCCGGGTGCTCTCGTGCGGCTTGGGTCCTCCGCGCGTGCAGCCGCGCGTGCGAGGCACGCTCGCGCGCATCCACGACGACGCGCTCCTCGACGCCATCGACGCCGCGACCTCCGGCGGGGCGACGCGCACGCGGATCGCCCTCGACGCGCTCGGCACCGCCCCGCCTGGACCACGCGTGCAGGTCGAGCTCGAGGGTCCACCCGCCGCCGACGACGCACGGGACGCGGGGGACGACACCGACGCCAGCAACGACGCCGACGCGAGCGACGACGGTGACGAAGCGCCGCGCTCAGCGCGCAGGCGGTATGTCGCTGAACGAGGCGGCGCGCGCGCGTGACCGCTCGGCCCACTCTTGCAGCGAGCGCACCTGCGGCTTGCCGTCGTCGCTCGCGGCCTCGATGGCGTCGCACGCGGCGAGCGCGGCGGCCGTCGTCGTGAAGTAGGGGATGTTCGCGAGCAAGGTCTGGCGGCGCAGCGAGTAGCTGTCCTTGACCTCACGAGCGCCCACGGTCGTGTTGACCACCATGGCGATCGTCTCGCTCTTGATGGCGTCGACGGCGTGCGGGCTCCCCTCGCCCACCTTGTTGATCGCCTCGGCCGGGATGCGCGCGCGGGCGAGCGCCGCGGCGGTGCCCCTCGTGGCGAGGATCTCGTAGCCAGCCGCTCGCATGCGTCGCGCGATGATGCACGCGACCGGCTTGTCCTTGTCCTTGACGCTGATGAACACCTTGCGCCGCGCCGACGCGCTGGGCAGCCTCACGTCGAGGCCGGCCCCGCTCATGCTCTTGGCGAAGGCCCGCGCGAACGTGCCCGACACGCCCATGACCTCGCCCGTGGATCGCATCTCGGGTCCGAGGATGGTGTCGACGCCCGGGAACTTGGCGAACGGGAAGACGCTCTGCTTGACGGCCACGTGGCGCGGCACGTCGATGTCGTCCTCGCCGAGCTCGTCGAGCGTCCTGCCCACCATGAGGCGCGCCGCGATCTTCGCCAAGGGCCGGCCCGTCGCCTTGGACACGAAGGGCACGGTGCGGCTGGCG
>JAGQJA010000274.1:1329-4200 GCA_020430845.1 Myxococcales bacterium | reverse complement strand
TGCACCCGGGCCTCGCAGAGGTGCACCAGGCCGTGTGGAGCGAGAGCGTCTACCTCTCCATCCTCCACTTCAGCGGCTTCGCCATGGAGATCGTCGCGGGCGCCGCCAGCGAGGCGCTGCGAGATCCGCGCGTCCCGGTCGACGTGCGAGACGGCTTCGAGGCCGTGAAGGCGAGCATGCGCGGCGCGGGTCTGCCCGGATACGCCGCGCTCGTCGAGCGCTTCGCCGTCACGCGCGCGCCTACGGCCGCCGCCACCGCGCCCTCGAAGGGCGAGCCGCGCCGCTCCCCCGCGCCCTCGCCCCCGAGGGGCGACGCGCGCCCCCCCACCAAGAAGAAGCCCAAGAGAGCCTGACCATGCTTCACATCGAGAACCTCACGCAGATCTTCCCCGGGCCCGTCACCGCGCTCACCGACGTCTCTCTCGACATCGGCCCCGGCTTGTTCGGCCTCTTGGGCCCGAACGGCGCCGGGAAGTCGACGCTGATGAAGGTGCTGAGCGGCCTGTTGGCGCCCACGTCGGGCACGGTCACGCTCGACGGCGTCGACATCGTGCGAGATCCGGCGTTCGTGCACGCGCGCCTCGGCTACCTGCCGCAGGAGTTCGGGCTCTATCCGCACCTCACGGGCAGGCAGATGCTCGCCTTCTGTCTCGAGCTCAAGGGCGTGCGCGGTCGTGCGCCCACCGCGGCGCTCGCCGACCAGCTGCTCGCCGAGGTGAACCTCACGTTCGCCGCCGACAGAAAGGTCGCGACGTACTCGGGCGGCATGCGGCAGCGGCTGGGCCTCGCGCAGGCCATCAGCGGCGACCCACGGCTCGTCATCGTCGACGAGCCCACGGCCGGCCTCGACCCGGGCGAGCGCCAGCGCATCTATCGGCTGCTGTCCGAGCTGGGCAAGAGCCGCATCGTGATCCTGTCGACGCACCTGGTCGAGGACGTCGCGGTGCTCTGCCCCCGCTTCGCCGTGCTCCGCGGCGGGCGCGTCGTCACCGTGACGAGCCCCACCGAGGCCAAGCGCGCGATCGAGGGCACCGTGCTCGAAGGGCGCGTCGCCGAGGACGGGCTCGACGCGCTCTACGCGAGCCACACCGTGACGCAGGCGTTCCTCGTCGAGGGTCGGATCCACGCGCGCATCCACGCGCCGCGAGGCGACGCACCGCCGGGCTTCGAGGTCACCGCGCCCACGCTCGAGGACGCCTTCTTCTTGATGATGAACGCGACGCGCGGCGAGCGCGACAGCAGCGTCGGCCCGGCCGGCGCACACGAGGACGCCGCGTAGGCGCCTGTCTGCACCACCACGACGAGAGAGAGACTTCCATGCGCATGCACCGCATCGGCGCCGTGGTCCGCGCCGACCTCGCCCGCTACCGACGCCAACCGATGATCTTCGTCTGGGCGATCGTGATCGCCGTCTTCGCGTGGCTCTTCGCGCGCGGCAACCTCACCATCGGCGCCGGCGACTCGACGGCCGGAGGCACGCGCGCGTGGGTCACCAGCGAGCTCGCCATGGCGCACGTGTTCGGCGTCGGCACGCTGCTGCTGCACGGCTTCTTCACATCGATCCTCTGTGGCCTGCCCATCGTGCGCGACGAAGAGCTGCGCATCGGCCCCATCGTGCACACGACGGGGATCTCGCGCGCGGAGTACGCCGCGGCGAAGCTCGGCGCGGCGCTCCTCGTCTGCCTGGGCATGCTCGCGCTCAACGTGACGCTCGCCGTCGCGTTCAATCACCTCTGGCCCACCGGAAAGCCCTCGATTCGCGGGCCCTTCACGGTGATGGCGTACGCGGGCCCGGCCCTCATGTTCGCGCTGCCCACGGTGGTCAGCATCGCGGGCGCGTCGTTCGCGCTCGGCACGCGCTCGGGCCGCGCCGTCACGGTGTTCGTGCTGCCGGTGGCGCTCCTGTTGCTCTGCGCGTTCGTCTTGTGGGAGTGGGCGCCCGCCGCGCAGAGCGTGGGGCTCAACCGGGCGCTCATGTGGCTCGACCCGACCGGCTATCGATGGCTCCAGCAGACGTACCTGGAGGTCGACCGCGGCGTGGAGTTCTACAACCACGCCCCGGTGCGCGCCGACGCAGGCTTCGTGCTCTCGCGGCTCGCCTGGATGGCGGGCGGACTGGGGGCCGCGGCGTGGGCATCGAGGCGCGTGACGGCCCGCGCGCCCAAGGCGTCCGATCGCGCCGGCGCGACCACGACCGCGAGCGCATCGCCCCCTCGCGTGAGCGCGCTCGCCGCGCTGGGAATGACGACGCGGCCGCTCTCCACGTGGCGAGCCACGCTCTTGCTCGCGCGGTGCGAGCTACGAAACCTGCGCGGCCACGCGGGGCTCTACCTCTTCTTGCCGGTGATCTTGTTGTCGGTGCTCCCGGGCGCGCTGTCCGACACCGGACCGTTCGACAGCGCGCTCTTGCCCACGCCAGGCCACCTCGCGGAGGGCACGCTCGGCAGCTTGCTCACCGCCACGGTGCTCCTCTTGCTCTTCTATACGGTCGAGTCGCTCGAGCGCGACGCTCGCGAGCGTGTCTCGCACATGCTGCTCGCCAGCCCCGCGCCGTCCCCGGCGTTCGTGTTGGGGCGCCTCTTGGCCAACCTCGTGCTCGGCCTCCTGGTCTTCTTCGTCGCGTGGCTCGCGTGCCTCGTCATCATGGCGATGCACCACACGCCGTCGAAGAGCCCCGTGCCGTTTGCCCTGGTGTGGGGCGCGCTCGGCGTGCCCACGCTCGTGCTCTGGGTGGCGTTCGTCGGCGCGGTCTGGTGTCTGACGCGCCGACGCTTCGCGACGTACGGCGCGGGCCTCGGCGTCGTGATGGGCACGGGCTACCTCTTCGTGAAGGGCGAGGCCACGTGGCTCACCAACTGGGCTCTCTGGAAG
>JAGQJA010000274.1:0-1271 GCA_020430845.1 Myxococcales bacterium | reverse complement strand
TTCGCGCTCGCGCTCGCGGCGCTCTTGGTTCGGGTCGCGCTGTGGAGGTTCACCAAGCAGGCGCCGAGCGCGATGCGTCCACGCGCGGGCGCTTGGCGTCGGAGCGCGCGCGCGATGGCGCCGTTCGCCGCGCCGCCGCTCGCCTTGGGTCTCACGATCTTCGGCTGCGTCGAGGCCGGGCACGGCGGCGAGGCGGCGCGTGAGCGGGACAAGGACTATTGGCGACGCAACGTGGCGACGTTCAAGGACGCGCCGAGCCCCGACATCTCGCGCGTCGACCTGAAGGTCGAGCTCTACCCCGACGACCATCGCATGCATGTACATGGATCGTACGTGCTCGTGAATCGCACGGGGCGCCCGCTCAGGCACGTGTTGCTCACTGTGGGGCAGCACATGAGAGACCTCGCCTTCACCGTCGACGACGCGCCCGCCGCGCCCGAGAACCGCGCCGGCCTCTACGTCTTCACGCCCGCCGCGCCGCTCGCGGAGGGAGCGAGCACGCGCGTGGGCTTCTCGTATCGCGCGAGGTTGCCCGACGGCGCGAGCAAGAACGGCGGGCGCGCCAAGCAGTTCATCCTCCCGTCGGGGGTGATGCTCACGAACCTGGACCCGACGTTCGTCCCCGTCGTGGGCTTTCGCGCCGACATCGGCGTCGACGACGACAACCGCGCCGACGCGCGCACCTACGAGCCCGACCACCACGAGGGGATCAATCCCCCGGTGATGCCCTCGACCGGGGCACCGTTCGACGCGCGCATCGAGGTCACCACGCCCGCGGCCATGATGACCAACAGCGTCGGCGACAAGGTCGAGGAGGCGGTGATCGACGGGCGCCGGAAGACCGTGTGGCAGACGAGCGCGCCCGTGCGCATCTTCAACGTGATCTGCGGGCGCTGGGACGTCGCGCGCGGCGACGGGGCCGAGATCTACTTCGATCCGCGTCACGCACAGAACGTCCCCGAGATGCGCCTCGCGGTCGAGAGCGCGCGCAAGTACTACGGCGAGTGGTTCGCCCCCTACCCGTGGAAGACGCTCAAGCTGAGCGAGTTCGCCGGGCTCGACCGGTACGCGCAAGGCTTCCCCACGAACATCACGTTCTCCGAGAACATCGGCTTCCTGGCCGACCCGACGTCGGACGATCACCTCCCCTTCTGGATCACGGCGCACGAAGCCGCGCACCAGTGGTGGCCGAACATCGTGATGCCCGCGGAGGGCCCCGGCGCTCCGGTGCTGAGCGAGGGCCTGAGCCACTTCTCGGCGATGCTCCTCGT
>JAGQJA010000273.1 GCA_020430845.1 Myxococcales bacterium | reverse complement strand
ACGACGCCGAGCACGGCGGCGACGAGCGTGCGACGAGACTCGAGGCGCGACACCACCGTGCTCGACGTGCCGGCGAACTCGGGCTGCCCGGAGTCGACGCGCCTGCCGGGCGCCGACGGGATGGAGAGGTTCCCGCTGAGCGGCGGGTGTCCCTTGAGCCGCGGACTGCTCGCCTCCTCGGCGGCGACGCGCTGCAAGGTCGACGCGACGCGATCGGCCGACTGGATCCACGTGCCCGACCCGTACGGGACGAGCGCGGCGGCGAGCTCGGCCACGTCTTGATAGCGGCGCTCACGATCGCGCGTGAGGCACCGCGCGACGACGGCCTCGAGCCCCTCGGGCACGCCGGTGACGAGCGAGCGGATCGGCGTGGGCTCCTTCTCGAGGATCTGCGCGAACGTCTCGCCCACCTCTTCACCGCCGAACGGCATCGAGTTCGTGAGCAGCTCGTACATCAGTACGCCGAGCGACCAGATGTCGGTGCGGTGGTCGACCGACTTGGGGCTGCGCACCTGCTCGGGAGACATGTACGGCGGCGAGCCGAGCACGGTGCGGCCGCCCGTGAGCTGTTGGGCGCGCCGGCGCTCACCGCTCGCGTCGCCCGGGTCGAGTGACTTCGAGATGCCGAAGTCGAGGATCTTGAGGATCTGCGAGCCGTCGGGGCGGTTGGCCAAGAAGAGGTTCGACGGCTTGAGATCGCGGTGGACGATGCCGCGCGCGTGCGCGTGCGCGAGGCCCTCGAGCGCCTGCAGCATGTAGTCGACGACGAGCCACCGCGGGAGCGCGCCGCGCGCGTCGCAGATCTCGCAGAGATCGGCCCCGTCGAGCAGCTCCATGACGATGAACGGGAGACCGTTCGGGTCGACGTCGACGTCGAGCACGCGCGCGACGTGGTCGCTCTGGATGCGCGCCGACGCCCGGGCCTCGTTGATGAGCCGCTCTTGCGCCTCGCGGTCGGCCTCCTCTTGATAGAGGAGCTTGATGGCGACGTCTTGCTCGAGCCACTCGTGATGGGCGGCGACGACGACCCCCATGCCGCCTTCGCCGAGCACGTGCCGCACGCGGTACTTTCCCGCAAGGAGATCGCCCACCTTCAAAATCGTGGGCGCTCCAGGGGATACGGCGCTTCGTGCCGAGCGCGTCATCCGGGCGAGCTTTGCCGCCATTGCATACGAAGCGTAGCGGCCCGGCGCGCGATCTACCAAGGAGGAAAGACGCATCGCACTCTGTGCGACGTCGGCCGTGAAGAGCGCACCTCCGCGGTGCACCTCGCGGTCTCACCTACCGACCCGTCGGCGCGGTCGGGTGCCTGTGTCGGTCGCCATGTCCGACGGGGGGCACCTGTCGGGTTTCCGACGCCCGGGCCCGCGGGTTTTGCGCGAATTGTCGGCGAATCAGAGCGGCACGCCTCTCGCATCAGGCCCATCCGTACTCAACGCCGGAACGACAGGACGACAGACATGGCCTTCACGATCGACACCGACACGCTGACCCGAGCCTCGCAGCAGGACCCCCAGGCGCTGGCCGAGGTCGTCGAGCGCATCCACCCGCACGTCGAACGCCAGCTACTCCGCTACCCGGTGAGCGCCGAGGACCGCCGCGATCTGCTCCAGGCGACGCTCATGCAAGTGATGCGGCGCATCGGATCGTTCCGCGCCGAGTCGAGCTTCTCGACGTGGCTCTTCCGCGTCACCGCCAACGAGGCGCTCATGTTGATGCGCTCGCGACGTCGCCTCCGAGCGCGCGTCGTCGAAGGCCTCGACTGGGAGGACCTCGCCGCCCTGCCCGCGATGAACGACACCGACACCGCGCGGGCCGACCTGGGCGCGGCGGCGCGCGAGCGAGACGAGCACGTCCGCCAGGCGCTCCTCGAGCTGCCCGACGAGTATCGCGAGGTGGTCGTCGCGCACTACCACATGGACCTCGGCCTGCAGGAGATCGCGGACCGCCTCGACATCACCGAGAGCGCCGTTCGTTCGCGGCTGCACCGCGCGCGCACCAAGCTGCGCACCATCCTCGGGTCGACGCCGGCTGTGGAGTACACTCACGCGGCGTGACCCTGGGCCTCCCCCCGCGCGACGCCACGAGACGTAGGCCTCCGCCCGCGCCCCGCGCCATCCTCTTCGACCTCGACGGCACGCTCGTCGACTCGCGGCGCGACATCGCGAACGCGTGCAACGCCGCCCTCGAAGCGATGGGGCGCTCGCGCCTCCCAGACGAGCGTGTGCGCGCGATGATCGGAGACGGCGCGCGTGCGCTCGTCGCCCGTGCGCTCTCCGTCGACCTGTCGCACCCCGACGTGGCGCCGGCCCTCGAGGCGTTCCAGGCCGCGTACGCGACGGCGCCCACGACGCACACCGTGCTCTTGCCGGGCGCGCGCGAGGCGCTCCACGCGTTGCCCCGCCCGTTCGCCCTCGTCACGAACAAGCCGCGCGCGATGACAGAGCTGGTGCTCGCCGGGCTCGGCCTCGACCGCGCGTTCGACCACGTCTACGCCGGAGGTGACGGCCCTCTCAAGCCGTCGCCCGCCGGCGTGACGCGCGCGCTCGAGGCGCTGTCGCGCGGCGCCGCCGACGCGTGGCTCGTGGGAGACGGGCCGCAAGACGTGGCCGCGGGCCGCGCCGCGGGCGTGTACACGATCGCCGTCCCGGGCCTGGCCGACGTCGACGCCGTGGAGGCCGAGCGCCCCGACGCGTGGATCGCGTCGCTCGGCGAGCTCGCCGACCTCAGTGCGCCGCCGGCGGCACGTCGATCTCCTTGAGGCGGGAGCGCACAGCCTGGAGCCGATCGAGCACGGGGGCGAGGCGCTCCTTGTCGCGGGCGAGATCCTTCTTCTCGGTCGGGTCGGCGTCGAGATCGAACAGCTGGTATTGCCGCCCACCGAAGTGGATGAGCTTCATCCCGGCGCCCGGTCCCGTGATGACCGCGCGGCGCAGGCCGTTGTACGGTCCGACCGGCATGTCGACGTAGACCTCGCGCGGTTCGGCATCGGCCGCCGGGTCCCCGTCGACGTCGGCCATCAAGCTGCGGCCGCTCATCTCGGCCGCGCCGGGGAATGTGCCGCCCATCAGCTCGTGGAGCGTGGGCGCGAGATCGATCTGCGAGCGTCGGCCTTTGACGCGCCTCGGCTCGGCGTCGGGCACGTACACGATGAGGGGCACGCGCACGAGCGACTCCCAGATCTCCATGCCGTGCCACGTCATGCCGTGATCGCCGAGCGCCTCGCCGTGATCGGCCGTGACCACGATCGCGGTGTCCTTGGCCCACGGCTGCGCCGCGATGTAGTCGAGCACGCGACCGATGTGGAGGTCGGTGAACCAGACCTCGCCGTCGTAGAGCGAGCGCATGACGGCCGCGCCGCTCTTGGCGTCGCCGAGCAGATCGGGCGCGCCCTTGTGCGGCACGTACTGCGCGTGCGGATCGAAGTAGTGGAACCACGCGAAGAACCGACCGTCGCCCGGGCGCGCGCCCCCGTCGCCCTCGGCGCCCCCGTCGCCCCCGGCGCCCGCGTCGCGATCGGCGGCGGGCCGCGGCGTGACGTTGTCGGGATCGGCCAGCATGCGCAGCGCCAGATCGCTCAGGCGATCGCTCGAGACGCTCGTGTCGTTGTCGCTCATCCCCGGCGGGATCGCCGACGTGTCCCACACGTCGAAGCCCTGGTTCAGGCCAGACGACGGCTTGAAGTACCAGTGACACATGCCGGCGAACGTGCGGTAGCCGACGTCGTGCGCGCGCTCGGCGACGAACACGTTCTTGGGTGCGTACGCGTTGAAGTGCCCGCCGTCGCGCAGCGTCTCGCTCGGGTACTTGCCGATGAGCATCGGGCCGACGCTCTTGCCGGTGTACGACGCCATGGAGTACGCGCGCTCGAACACGGTCGCGCGCGCGGCGAGCTTGTCGAGGTTGGGCGAGACGGGCTTGTCGTAGCCCATGAAGCCGAGGTCGGGGCGAAGCGTGTCGATCGTGATGAGCACGACGTTGTACGCCCGGCGCGCCTTGGTCGCGGCCGCGGGCGGCGGGTCTAGCGCCACCGGCGGCGGCAGATCGTCGCCCGAGCAGTCCTCGTCGTTGTCGTTGCCCGGAACGTCGGAGGCCGCGGGGTTGATGCGCGGGTCGCGGTCGTTGCA